>JASHPU010000019.1 GCA_030037885.1 Xanthobacteraceae bacterium
CCATCGCCGATGCGGAATACCATCGTGCCGGCGGACAGCGAACCAATACTGCTTCCGTCACGTACCGGCAGCGGCATGATGCTCGCCGCGACCAGCAGGCGGCCGCTCGGATCTAGAGCATGTTCCGCTGTAATCGAATCGAGTTCCTTCATTCGTCATTGCCGGGCTTGACCCGGCAATCCATGCTGCGTTGAAGCCGCATGGATGCCCGGGTCAACGGGGCCCCCGCGACGCAAGCGTCGCGGGGAACCCGTCCCGGGCATGACGAGAACGTGGTGCTATCTAAGCGAGATAGGCTCTAGCTGCTTCCTCCAGACCATGAGTGCGACAGTGTTAAGCTCTCTCTTCTGCCGCCTGACCGGCACAGTCCGGCTGGCTTGGTTTGCTCCATCGGCTGCAATCGTCTTGCTGCCGGCGCTTGGCGGGCAACCGGCGCTCGGCGCCGCATGCGCATCCAAGCCGGCCACCTCCATCGTCATCGTGCTCGATGTCGGGCACACGCCGACCAAACCGGGCGCAATAAGCGCACGCGGCGTGCCGGAATACGACTTCAACCTGAACCTGGCGCGGCGCGTGCGGGATGAACTGGTCCGCTCGGGCTTTACGTCGGCTTATCTGATGCTGACCCAAACGGACGATGAGGCCGGGTTGAAAGAGCGCGCCAACCGCGCCAATGCCATGGGGGCCGATATAGTCCTCTCCATCCACCACGATTCGGTGCAGCAGAAATACCTCGTTCCGTGGTTTTACCAGAACGAGGAGCACTTTTATTACGACGATTCTACGGGCTTTTCGCTGCACGTTTCGCCGGAAAACCGGCAGTTCGGCGACAGCATGCGTCTGGCCCGGATCCTTGGCGACCAGCTGCTGGCCCGCGGCTTGACGCCCAACCTGATCCACGAAGCGGGCAATCCGATCGGCGCGGGCGTTCCCTTGATCGATCGCGCGCGAGCCATTTACCGCAGAAACCTGGCGGTCCAAATTTACACGAATATGCCGGCGGTGCTTCTTGAAGCCGGCGTCATCGTCAATCGTCAAGAAGAGCTGAAAGTGGCGACCCCGGCCTATCAGTCCCTGATAGCGGCGGCGGTCACGACGGCAATCGAGAAATTCTGCAATTCTACCGCCTCCGCGGCCTACAAAGTCGTCAATGTCGCGGCCGACGACGTGCTCAACATCCGGTCCGGACCGAGCGCGAGCCTGGCCATTGTCGGCACCATTCCGCCCGACGGCCGCGGCGTTCGCATGGTCGGCTCCTGCGCCGGGCAATGGTGCGAGATCAATTACCGCGGCACCAAAGGCTGGGTGAATCGGCAGTACCTCTCGAGCGAGCCGTAACCGGATCAAAAGTCAGGCCGGCCGCCCGGCGTGCTGCTGGCAACGCACGCGGTGCGGCTCGCGTGCGCCGAACCGGCGCGGCACGCCCGGTAGCGTTCGACAACCGCGTCGAAAGCGCTCGCTGCCTGCGCGGGCGGCAGCCGGGCAAGCTCCTCGGCAAGCCTGCGGCCGGCTTGAAAATGCTGATAATCGATGGGGTCGCTCCAATAGCCGCCCCAGATCAAAAAACCGCCATCGGCAAAAACATCGATGACGGATTCCGCCATTCCGGGACGCGCCTTCTTCCAGGGGCGGTCGTTGAACCGGTTGGCATACGCGATGGCTGCGGGCGGATCGAACTTCAGGCTCGGGCCCGAGCGCGTCACGAACGGGTTTTGCACGGGATTGACGTCGATGGCCAAGCCATAGGCATGGAGCGAAATCGAGCTGCCGCCGACGATTTTTCTGGCATTGAACGCCGAAGTGTTGTCGTCGGCCATCGAGGCGTCGTCATTGCCGTCGTACTGATTCATCAGTTTCGCCTTGGCGATCGGGAACCGCATCTCTGCCAGCTTGGAAAATATACCGACGACGTGCTTTGCGGCAGCATCCATCACCACGATTTCGCCGTCGCCATGGACGCGGCCATCGAAGCCGAAATACGGAAAGGTGACGAGGCTCAATCTGTTGCAACCGACCGGCGCCTCGGAGGTCAGGACCTTATGAATCCTCATGTCCTCGCACAGCGCCGGGCTGATCGCTTCGATCTTCCCCGCCTTCGTCTGGTCCCGCCCGACCGCCTCGACCTGGCCCGGCTGGCCCTGCGCCGGGTTGACCGGTTGGATTTTTCCCAGCTGCCTCTGCATTGCGAGAGCGGCCACACTCGAGGCAACCAGCAGCACGGCGACGGCGGCTGAGAACATGCAGGTTGGAGCAGAATAACGGCTCGGCGCGGGCATCAGACATCGTCCCCCGAATCGCTGATCGAACGATAGCACAGGATTGCCGCGCTGACGCCTCACCGATGCTGCGGCTCGGGATCGATGGCGAGCGCGGTGAACACGCGCGTGTGCATGTTGTAGATGCCGATCAGCACGGTGAGCTCGACGATCTGCCGCTCGGAGAAATGCGGCCGCAGCGCGTCGAACACCGCATCGGGCACGGTCACCTCGCGGGTCATGGCATCCGCATAGGCGAGCGCGGCGCGCTCGCGCGCGGAAAAGAACGACGACTTTTGCCAATCGGCGAGCGCGTCGCATTCGGCTTGGCTCAAGCCTTCGGGCGCGGCCAGTTCCGGCACGTGCTGCTTCACCACGTAATCGGTGCAGTTGAGGTAGCCGACGCGAAGGATGGCGATCTCGCGCAGCCGGCCGTCGAGCGCGGTCGCAAAGCGCGCCTTGCCGATCAGCTCGAACCAGCTCGCGGCAAGCTCAGGCGCGTGCAGCAGCAACTTATAGACGTTGATCAGCGTGCCGCGCCGGCCGGCGCGCACCTTGCCGATCAGCTCGGCAAGTTCGGGATGATCTTTCTCGTCGATATAGGAGATGCGGGCCATGATGTGTGCGTGGTGACGACGAGGCGCCGTCAGTCCTAGCGCACATTGAGCACTCGCGAAATCCACGATAAAAGTTCGCCGGCGCCACAGCGAGCAAAACCCATGATCCTGTTGTCCAACGGCGGCAGCAATATTCAGCGCGGCAAGACGGCATCCGACACGATGGCCGTCGGCACGGTCGACGGCGTTGCCGTGCTGCAAAAATCCGCGCGCGGCTGGACGGTGACGCACCGCGCGCTGCAGGGCGTGTTCGTGTCCGGCGTATCGGCGCTCGACGACGGCACGCTGTTCGCCTCGACCCGCGGTGTCGGCATGGCGCGGAGCGATGACGGCGGCATCACATGGCGCTGGATCAACGACGGCCTCGCCCATCACGAGTTCTGGTCGACCCGCGCCGGCCACCTCGCCGGCCGCGAAGTCGTGTTCGCTGGCGCGCTGCCGGCGCACCTTTATGTCAGCGAGGACCGCGGCGCGAGCTGGCGCGAGCTGTCGACTTTCCGCCAAGCGAAATCGCTGCCGCACTGGACCTTTCCGCCGCCGCCGCGCATCGGCCACATCAAAGACATCGTGCTCGACGGCGACCGGCTGTGGGTCGGCGTCGAGATCGGCTCGCTGCAAGTATCCGATGATTTCGGCCAAAGCTTTCGCGAGCTCACCGTCGATCCCGATCCGCGCGAATGCGACATCCACCGCATCCTGGTGCATCCGGCGCGGCCCGACCGCATCATCATCGCCAACGGCATCGTCGGCATGATGGCGAGCGACGATGGCGGCGCATCGTTCCATCGCCTGCCGATGCCGGCCGACGCCAATTATCCAGACGCGGTGGTGCTGCATCCCGGCGAGCCCGATCTCGTTTTCATGTCGGCCGGCGTCGGCTGGCCGGTGCACTGGTACGAGCTCGGCCGCGCCCGCGGCAAGATTTTTCGCAGCCGCGATGCCGGCAAAACCTGGCAGCGCCTGCTCGGCGGCCTGCCCAACGGCCAGCGCGCGCTGTTCTCGGCGCTGACCATCGAGGTGCACGAGGCCGGCTATTCGCTCCATGCCGCCGACACCGACGGCCAGGTGTTCGAAAGCCGCGACGGCGGCGACGGCTGGACCGTCATCGCCGACGTGCCGCCGGTGTCGAAAGCCGATTTCTACAAGGGCTTGGTGCGCGACCGCGTCAAGCTCGCCAATGTCGACGATATCGTCGCCAGCCCCACTGCAGCACAGCGCTGGCAGGAAGCCGCCAAGGCGCTGTGAGGCACCGCGATCGTAGCCCGGATGAGCGAAGCGACATCCGGGAGCAGCGCTGAAGCGTCCATGCACTTCCCGGATGTCGCTTCGCTCATCCGGGCTACAAGCTGCCCATCATTGCGAGCGACGCGAAGCGATCCAGTGCGGCGCCGCCGTGCTGGATTGCTTCGTCGCGGAGCTTGTCATCGGGCCGGCCCGGGGTCCCCATCGCGCAAGCGCGATGGGGTACCCCTCTTCGGGCCGGACCCGTTGGCTCCTCGCAATGACGATGGACTATCAACGTCGCCACGCCGGCTAGGTCCGGTCCGCCCTCGAAGGTGTGGATTTGTCGCAATGCACAACGCGGGCATGGCGCCAAGGGTCGCGATCCAAATGGCCTTTGGGATTGCAGCAGTATGTCGTGCGCTTTCGGCCCGTCGGGAAAATAGATATAGATAATGTGAAGCGCGCATTCGAGGCCGTTCGGGCGAATACGGTTTGCGCGACTGGGAGGCGACGATGGCGGTATTGAAGAAAGCTCTGTTCATTCTTGTTCTCGGTGTGACGGCCGCTGCCGCGGCGGAGTTTCCGACCCGCAAAGCCGGGTTATGGATTCTCGGCATGAAGACCCCCGGTGGCCGCGTCGTTTCGATGCAGCAGTGCGTCGACGCCAGGACCGATGCAGCGCTGCAAGCGATGGGCGGCGGCATGGCCCAGCGCGCGTGTTCCAAGCGCAGCATCCAGCGGTCAGGCGATACGACAACGATCGACTCGGTCTGCACCATCGCCGGACGAACCCGCACGACGCGCGCGGTCATCACCGGCAGTTTCGACAGCAACTACACGATGGTGATAACGAGCCAGGGCGACGGAACGCCGACGACAAGCACCACCATGACGGCGAAGTGGACCGGACCATGCGCGGCAGGCCAGAAGCCGGGCGATGTGATCATGGCAAACGGCTTCAAGATGAACATTCTCGACATGCAAAACGGCATAGGTCGGCCCGGAGCGCCCATGCCGCCCAGCCGTTGATCGCGCCTGGAAGCCGCTCTTAACAAAACAACGCGGCGGCGGAAGCGAAATCCAGGGGCGGCGACACACGTCGAGCCCCGGGTTTCGCTGCGCTCAACCCGAGCTACTAGCTGCGGCAGGTAGTCCGTGAGGCGCGGTACGCGTCAGCCATGTCGGCAGCGCGGGCAAGGGTTGCGTGCGCCGGCTTCTTGGGTTCGCGGATTTATGCGGACGTCATGTGAGCGGTGCCCGGAGCGGCGTTCTCCAGGATCATCGGGGCTCAGCTTTGCAATTCGCAGCGCATTGTCAGCGGCCTCGGCAGCAATTATCGGCCCTGCCATTTCTCATAAACGGTGGGATAAAAACCGCATTAGCGGATTCTTCGCAACCCGCATTTCCATGAACAATCTTTCATTCCATGAACAATCTTTAATTTGTTCATCGCACGGTCTGTCCATACTTGCCGACTGTAACATCTCACGCAATCAAGGGCAGAAGAATGACCAACAAATCGAAACTCGCTTGTGTCGCGGCAATTGCATTGGCGACCGTCGCATCACCGGTATTCGCTCAGACCACCGCAATTGCGGCGCATCGGCACCACTACGTGCATCGGCCGGTCTACAGTTCCCGAGCCGATCGGGGCTACCGAGCCAATGCATCCGTCGTGCCGCCCGCTGGTCCGGCCGTCAATCCGGTGGACGATCCGGCGCTGACCGGTGGCGGAAGCGCGGGCTATAATGTGTGTGCGGGACATCCGCGTTGTTGATCGCGGTTGACGGCGACCTTCAGTGCGAAGCCCGGCCAACGTGCCGGGCTTCGCCTTTTAAGGAAGTCGATGCGTGGCACGGGCAGGCGCCGCTGCGAGTTGTTCCTTTTGCCGGCACAAAAGTTTGTGAGCGAACGAATGGCGGCGGCGGGGTTTTTCCCTGTTAGTAGACATGACAGGGAGATTGAACCATGACAGCGAAGGAACTCATTGTCGGCTCGGCAATCGTGCTCGGCGCGGCCTTCACGGCGGCCCTGGGCACATCGAGCGCCACCTTGGCTCAGGGGTATTACGGCTACCATCACCATTGGCGCGGCCACCGCTACCGCGGTCTCTACAATGACTACGGCGGTGGGTATGCCGAACCCGACACCATGAGGGGCGGCCCAGGCCCGCGTGTTGGCGCCGGCAGCGGCATGGGCATCGGCGCCGAGCGATAATCGCGCGTCTTCGGACGGGAAATCCGAACAGGGCCGCATCAAACAACGATGCGGCCCTGTTCATGAGCTATCACCCCCTCCCTTCCCTCCCTCCCTCACAGGGGGGAGGGTTAGGGTGGGGGACGCCGTCACACTTGCAGGACGATTTGGCACGCGAGACCTTGGGCGTGACAGGCTACACCTATACGAAGGCGTGACCTCGCAGATGGGCGACGAGCTTTATCGCCCGCCGGCCGATCTGCGCGCGCCGGTTACCGCGTGAAGCGCGAGCGGCACGCTCTTTATTTCCTCATCCTGAGGCGCGAGCGAAGCGAGCCTCGAAGGATGAGGCCGAGGCGCTGGGGCCTGCATCCTTCGAGGCGCGCCTGCGGCGCGCACCTCAGGATGAGGAATGAGGACAGCGAATAGAGCGTCAATGCACCACGATGGCGGTGGCGCTCATGCCTCCATGCTGGACGAGATCGAACAGCGTGGTGGCGCCGGGCATCGGCGCTTGTAAAGCAAACAACGCGTTGAGAGTTAATCGGCCGCGGTCGTCGCGACCATCCAGGCCATGCGGCAATGTGCGGCAATGACACGTGGCCCAAGCCATGAATCCGTCAAGGCGTTCAGGTTAAATTAGCCGCCATCCGCCGCGCCGAGCCTTGAGATAAAGAGCATGCCCCCTCTGATCCGTCCGCTGTTGATCGCTTTCCTGCTCGCAACCAGTTCGGCTTTGGCCCAGGATTCCGGGTCGGAAACCAACCGGGCGGCGAGCACCATCGATACGACGCCGCCCGGCACGCTCAATCCGAAGCCGCTGCCGCCGCTGCCCAACCCCGATGCGCCGGACGTGCCGGCGCGGGAATTGTTCGCCCGCAAGCTGACGCCGTTGCCGGGACCGGCGCGCGCGATCGGCTCCTATGCGGACGGCTGCATGGCGGGCGCCGTGGCGCTGCCGATCACCGGACCGACCTGGCAGGTGATGCGGCTGTCGCGCAACCGCAATTGGGGCAATCCGGAACTCATCCAATTCATCGAGCGGCTCGGCGCCAACGCCAGGAAGGTCGGCTGGAACGGGCTGCTCATCGGCGACATGGCGCAGCCGCGCGGCGGCCCGATGATCAGCGGCCACGCCAGCCATCAGATCGGGCTCGACGTCGACATCTGGTTCACGCCGATGCCCAACCACGTGCTGTCGCGCGAGGAGCGCGAAATGGACGGCGCCGCCAACATGGTCGAACCGAGCGGGCTTGACGTCGATCCCAAAGTCTGGACGCCGGCCCGTATGGCGGTGGTGCGCGCCGCCGCCGAAGATCCGCAAGTGATGCGCATCTTCGTCAATGCCGCGATCAAGAAGGAAATGTGCAGCGAGGCCGGAACCGACCGCGTCTGGCTCGCCAAGGTGCGGCCGTGGTGGGGCCACGCCGAGCACTTCCACGTCCGCCTCGCCTGCCCGCCCGACAGCCCGCAATGCAAGTCGCAGCCGCCGGTGCCGCCTGGCGACGGCTGCGGCCACGCGCTCGATTATTGGTTCAAGGAGTCGGTGCTGCACCCAAAACCGCCGCCGGGGCCGGCGCACCCGAAGTATATTACGCTCAAAGGATTGCCGGCGGCGTGCCGCGCCGTCGTCAAGGCGCCGTGACGGCGACGCGCCGTTTCATGAATTCCGCTCATTCCCGCGAAAGCGGCAATCCGGGACTGGGTCCTCGCTTTCGCGGGGACGAGCGGAAGCTGAACGTCGATCGGCGTTTTGTTGTTACATCCCCGCCGGACCGGCAAACACCCTGTGCTGCGCCCATTGGGCGAGCAGCGTGAGGACGAGCGCGCAGGCGACGATCAACGCGGCAAAGGCGTGCGAGCGTGGCGGCGGCGTCTGCAGCATCGGCGGCAGCCCGACAAGCAGAATATAGGTGCCGTAGAAGCCGGTGAGCATGAGGAAGTGCAGCCCCGGCAACAGCAGAAAAATTCCGGTGAGCCACACCGGCGTGTACGAATAAACCGCAAGCGCAAGCGCGGCGGCGAAATCCCGCCGTCCGCCGAACCGCGGCGCGGCGAGATGAAGCAAAAGCCCGAGCACCAACACCACGGCGAAGTTTTCCAGATAGAAGAAGATCGCGCCGAATACGCCGTCGAACAGCGCGGCGCGCACCACGCCCGTCCCCGGAACGATGACGCCGATGATGCACGCGCCGATGAACCCGCACAGCGCCGGAACGAGCGCCAGCAGCACCACGGTGCGGGTCATCAGAGCGACCCAATCGATCGGCTCCTTGGCGATGCGCGGCCAGGCGCGAGCCGGATCGATCAGGATCGCTAGCGCGTGCAAAAAGTCTTTCATTGCGGAAAAACTTGCTCAGGCGGCGGCGCCGATCAGCGCTGCACCTTTTTCGGCGATCATCATGGTCGGCGCGTTAGTGTTGCCCGAGGTGATGGTCGGCATCACCGAAGCGTCGACGACGCGCAGCCGCTCGAGGCCGATGACGCGTAGCCGCTCGTCGACCACGGCCAGCGGATCGCTCGGCAAGCCCATTTTGGCGGTGCCGACCGGATGGAAAATCGTGGTGCCGATGTCGCCCGCGGCCTTGATCAGCGCCTGCTCGTCGTCTTCCGGCACCGACGGGCCCGGCAGATATTCGGTCGGGCGATAAGCCGCGAGCGCCGGCTGCCGCACGATGCGCCGCGTCAGACGGATCGCGCTCGCCGCGATGCGGCGGTCCTGGTCGGTGGCGAGATAATTGGGCTTGATCGCCGGCGCATCGGCGGCTTGTCGCGAGGCGAGCCGTACCTGACCGCGGCTTGACGGCTGCAGGTTGGCGACGCTCGCCGTGAACGCCGGAAACCCGTGCAGCGGGTCGCCGAACTTATCGAGCGACAGCGGCTGCACGTGGTATTGCAGGTTGGCGCGCACCTGATCGGAATCGGAGCGGGTGAACAGACCGAGTTGCGACGGCGCCATGGTCAGCGGGCCGCGGCGGAACAGCGCGTATTCGGCGAGCATGCCGGCAAAGCCGAGCGGCGCATGATAGCGCTCGTTGAGCGTCTTGATGCCTTCGACCTTGTAGATCAGCCGCAGCTGCAAATGGTCCTGCAGATTGGCGCCGACGCCCGGCCGGTCGAGCACGACCGCGATGCCGCACTCGCGCAAATGCTCGGCCGGGCCGACGCCGGACAACAACAGAAGCTGCGGCGAGCCGATCGCGCCGGCGGCCAGAATCACCTCGCCGCGGCAGCGCGCGCTGCGCGTTTCGCTGCCCTGCCGCCAGCGCACGCCGATGGCGCGCCGGCCGTCGAACAAAACGGCCTCGGCCAGACAGCCGGTCTCGAGCCGCAGATTGGGCCGCTGCAGTACCGGTTTGAGAAACGCGGTCGCCGACGACCAGCGCCGGCCGCGCTTCTGGTTCACATGAAAGGCGCAGCAACCTTCGTTGTCGCCGGTGTTGAAGTCGGCGATGGATTTGATGCCGGCCTCGGCGGCGGCGGCGCGGAACGCTTCGAGCAGTTGCCAGTGCACGCGCGGCGGTTCGATGCGCAATTCGCCGCCGACCCCGTACTTGTCGCTGTCGCCGAGAAAATGGTTCTCGTGCTTCTTGAAATACGGCAGCACGTCGTCCCAGCCCCAGCCGGCGAGGCCGAGTTGGCGCCAATGGTCGTAATCGGCGGCCTGGCCGCGCATGTAGATCATGGCGTTGATCGCCGACGAGCCGCCGATCGCCTTGCCGCGCGGATAATTGAGCACGCGGCCGTTGAGGCCGGCTTCCGGCTCGGTCTTGAAACACCAGTCCGAGCGCGGGTTGCCGATGGCGAACAGATAGCCGACCGGAATGTGGAACCAGATCCAATTGTCGCGGCCGCCGGCTTCGAGCAGCAGCACGCGCCTTTGCGCATCGGCGGATAGGCGATTGGCGAGCAGACAGCCGGCCGAACCGGCGCCGACGATGATGTAGTCGTATTCGCCTTCGATCGGCGTCGGCTCGGTCATTGCGGCCTCGCTGCTGGTCCCCGTCACCAGAACACGCCGACCATAACACACGCATTGGCGATCGGCTCAAGCGAGCCATTTGTCTCGGCCCGGTGCGCCACGTCGCGACCCACGTGGTTTGCCTGAACCTGGCCGCATCGTCGCCG
The DNA here is from genome assembly GCA_030037885.1 of Xanthobacteraceae bacterium. GTDB lineage: Bacteria > Pseudomonadota > Alphaproteobacteria > Rhizobiales > Xanthobacteraceae > BOG-931. The sequence continues at coordinate 10,421 of JASHPU010000019.1, forward strand.
CCGACGGCATCGGCTTGTTCAAGAGAAGCGATGCGGATGCGTTCCGCCTAAGCTTCGTCTGCGGCGAAGCGAGCCATAAACAATCGCTGTTTGTCTGCCGCGGCGGCGGCGGATTATGATTCGGGATGGACATTTCTGCACCGCTGACCGGCCGGCGCAATGCGGTTGTGGGCATGCTGTGCGGCGCCGGCTCGGCATTATTTTGGGCCTTGGGGTTCGTCGCGGCGCGGCACGGCGTGCTGGCCGGCATGTCGCCGCTGGTGCTGTCGCTGCATCGTTTCGTCTGGCCCGGCCTGGCGCTGCTGCCGCTCGTCGCGACCAACGGGCTCGGCGATCTCGGCGGGCTCGGCTGGCGCCGCGGTATCGCGCTGACGGCCTGCGGCGGCCTGCCGCTCGCGCTGTGGAGCTATGTCGGCTACGTCTACGTGCCGCTCGGCCATGGCAGCATCATCCAGCCGTCGTGCGCGGCGGTCGGCGGGCTCATCCTGGCGCGGCTTGTCGTCAAGGAACCGTTGCCGCCGCGCCGGATTGCCGGCGCCGGGATCATCGTCGCCGGCCTTGCGGTGATCGGCGCCGAAGCTTGGCGCACCATGGGGCGGCAAGGCCTCTTGGGCGATCTCTTGTTCGTCGCCGCCGGCAGCTCGTTTGCGGTGTGCGGGATGCTGCTGCGATTGTGGCACATTGCGCCGATGCGCGCCGCCGCAATCACCAGCGTGCTGTCGCTCATCGGGCTGCCGATCCTGTTCTTCACCTACGATAATCTCGTCGCCGCCGGATTTTGGGAAAACCTGCTGCAGGCCGTGGTGCAGGGCGTGTTCGCCGGCCCCGCGGCGCTCTATCTGTTCACCCGCGCCGTGATCCTGCTCGGCGCCGGCCGCGCCGCGCTCTATCCGTCGCTGGTGCCGCCGTTCTCGCTGCTGCTCGGTTTTCTGACGCTCGGCGAAGTGCCGAGCTTGGCGCAGCTCGCCGGCCTCGCCATCGTGGTGGTTGGATTTCGGCTGACGCAGTAATCGTCATTCCGGGGCCGAGCGAAGCGAGGAGCCCGGAATCCATAACCCGGCGCAGGGCTTATGGATTCCGGCTGACGCAGACCGGCTGAAGAGCCACACCTCCGCTCATTCCCGCGAAAGCGGGAATCCAGGCTGGGTCCCCGCTTTCGCGGGGACGAGCGGACGAGGAACGGCAATGCCGTGTTTCTCACTCCGGCCCGGCATATTTCCCCGCCGTGTGCGGGAACAGCGATTTGACAATCTTGAAGCGCGAGATGTCGACGGTCGCGTCCATGTGCAAAAAGATCGCCGCGTCGCGGAACAGCTTTTCCACGCCGAAATCGAGCATGGCGCCATTGCCGCCGTGCAGTTCGAGCGCGTGTTGCGCCACTTTGAGGATTTCCTCCGAGGCGAACACCTTGGCCATGTTGCACAGCGTGTCGGCCTCAGCCGCGGTGTCGTCGACCGCGCGCGCGGCGCGCTCGAGGAGCCCGCGCACCGCCTCGATCCGCGTCGCCATGTCGGCCAGCCGCAGCGCCACCGCCTGGTGCTTGATCAGGATGCGGCCGCCCTGCACGTAATTCTGCACGTAGTCCGAGGTGACCTCGAAGGCGCGCACGCCGACGCCGAGATTCTTGGCCGCCTGGATGATTTTTCCCGGCCGGAAATAGACCGCGGCCTTGCCCAGCGCGTCGCCTTCGACCAGCAAATGATCGGCCGGCACCCGCATGTCCTCGAACACCAGTTCGCCGTTGTTCATGAAGCGGCAACCGATCGTTTCGTTGCAGCGCGCGATGGTGAGCCCGGGCGTATCGCGCGGCACCAAAAAACTCGACGTGCCGGCCAACATGCCGACCTGCGGATTGGTGTTGGCGTAGACCACGAACAGGCCGGCGTCATAGCCGTTGGAAATGAATTGCTTGCGGCCGTTGATGATCCACTCGCCGTTCTTCTTCACGGCGCGGGTCGCCATCGCGGCTTCCGGCACATTGTAAGGCAGCCAGCGGTCCGAGGCGCCGCGCGGCTCGGTCAGGCAATGCGCCAGAAGAAACTGCGGATCGGCAAGCAGTCGCGTAAACCATTTTTCCTGCAAGGCGCGCGGCGCCAGGTTGCGCAACAGCACCGCCACTTTCCAGTTCTGCACCAGCTTGTCGGCGAGCCCGGAATCGCCGCGCGCGATTTCTTCGGCGATCAGCGCAAACGTCGCCACTTCGCTCGCGCGGTCGAGTTCGACGCCGCCGAATTCTTCCGGCACGCCGAGCGTGCGGATGCCGACCTTCTCGGCGCCTTCGAGGATCGCGCGCGGCAGCCGGTCCTGCGGATTCATCAGCCATTCGCGCTGCCAATTGCCGCGAATGAACGGAATGACGACCGCATCGACGAAATCGCGGCAGCTCTGCCGCATCAGGCGCTGTTCTTCGGAGAGGTGGGTTTCCATGACGGGGTTGTGCTCAGATGAGAGGCCGGCGCATGCCTAAGCCCCTCCCCCTTGCGGGGAAGGGGTTGGGGTGGGGGGTAGGGAGCCTGCAATGCCTCGCGGATGAGGTACATCACACCCTCAATATTGCCCAACACCTCGTTATTCCAAAAGCGCAGCACGTTGAAACCTTGAAAATACAGATGGGCATCTCGCGCAGCGTCCGTGCGCAGTCCCTCATCTGTATTGTGTTGGCCGCCATCGACTTCAATGACAAGCCGCGCGGAATAACAGGCAAAATCGACTATCAAATGATCAATCGGGACCTGTCGGCGAAAGTGAAATCCTTCGGCCTTCAGCGGGCGCAATTGCTGCCAAAGCCTCCTTTCGGCAAGGGTCTCATTTTTCCGCAGCTTGCGGGCAATCTGGTTTGCCATCTCGCAGACCGAGTTTGCGGCTTCACCCCGCCCCGGCGGCCTGCGGCCGCCGACCCTCCCCGTCAAGGGGAGGGTTTTATGCCGCCTTGCGGCTCGCCAAAAACTCGCCCATGCGATCGAGCGCCTGCAAAATGTTTTCGGTCGAGTTGGCGTACGACACGCGCAGATAGCCCTCGCCCAAAACGCCGAAGTCGGGGCCGCCGATCAGCGCCACGCCGGATTCGTCAAGCAGCGCGTTGGCCAGCGGTTTTGATTTCCAGCCGGTGCGCTTGACGTTGGGAAAAGCATAGAACGCGCCCTTGGGCGTCGTGCACGACATCCCGGGCAACTCGTTCAGGCCGGTGACCACGACTTTGCGGCGGCGGTCGAACTCGGCAACCATCTTGGCGCACTCGTCCTGCGGGCCGGTGAGCGCGGCAAGGCCGGCATATTGGGTGGCGGCGTTGACGCAAGAGTGGAGGTTCACCGCGAGCTTGCGCGCATAATCGTAGAGCTTGCCGGGCCACACCGCGTAGCCGAGCCGCCAGCCGGTCATCGCGTAAGTCTTCGACCAGCCGTTGAGCAGGATCAGCCGGTCGCGGATCGACGGATACGACAACAGACAGACATGAGTCTCGCCGTCGTAGAGCATGTGATCGTAAATCTCGTCGGACATGATCGCGACGTCGGGATGGCGGTCCAGTCCGGCGACGAGCTTGTCGACTTCGGCCTTCGGCGTGACGCCGCCGGTCGGATTGACCGGCGAGTTGAGGATGATCAGACGCGTCCGCGGCGTGATCAGCTTGAGCGTCTCTTCGGCCGAGAAAGCAAAACCATTCTCCTCGCGGATCGGCACCGGGATCGGCCGCGCCCCGGTATATTCGATCATCGAGCGATAGATCGGAAAGCCCGGATCGGGATAGAGGATGTCGGCGCCCGGCTCACCGAACATCAGGACCGTCATGTACATGGTCGGCTTGCCGCCCGGCATGATCATGACGTCGTCGGGCGAGACGGCGACGCCGAAGCGCTTGCCGAGATCGGCGGCGACCGCCTCGCGCAGCGGCAGAATGCCGACCGCCGGCGTGTAGCCGTGATGGCCGTCGCGCAGCGCCTTCACGGCCGCTTCGACGATAAACTCGGGGGTGCGGAAATCGGGCTGGCCGATGCCGAGATTGATGATGTGGCGGCCGGCCGCGGCCAACTGGGTGGCGCGCGCCAGCACCGCGAACGCGTTCTCTTCGCCGATGCGGTCGAAAGCGGCGACGGTTTTGAGCATGACTTTCCCCGGCACTCGTTGGATTGAGCGTGCAGTTCAACCCAACCGGCCGGCAAATGCAAACCGCCGCCACAGCGGAAGACAGCTCGCGAAAACGAAGGGCTCCGAAGCAGTTCGGAGCCCTTCGACGTTACGCAGCAACGCTGCAAACACTCAGTAGCCGTAGTCGAGGTTGAACGCGGCGCCTGATTCGACCGACTCCGCGCTGCCGCTGCGGGTGACCGGGTTGGGATAGGTGGGCAGCCGATAGACGTTGGCCAGCCGCGCCGGCGCATGACGGTGCGGCCGTTGCGCCAGGGCGGGCGTGGCGATGAGCGCGATGCCGAGCGCGCACAGGAGCAACTTGCTAGTCAAAGACTTCATTGGTGGATTCCTTTGCGAAACGTGGCCCCTGCCTCCGAATTATTCCAACTTTTGCGGCGCACAAGGCCGAAAAGGGTCACGCCAATTTCACAAAAATGTTAGTTTATTCAGCAAGTTAATGGAGATTTTATTGGCCGATTTATTGTGAATTGCTGCGCTGCAAAATAAATCAAGACCGAGCCAAAAGGCCGGCCCATCGGGCAAAATGCTCCATGTGAGCGTGTGGCAAAGCTGTCGCGCAGAATCGCTTGTCCGCGATGGCCTTCTCGCCCGAGTCGCGCCGGCATTTATTCGCTATATCTACCGGACGGGCTCCGCATGAATCCAATGCGGCCGATGCATAACGAACACGGACAACAGCAATGGCCAACACCAAGGGCCCGCACGGGCCGCAGCAGCGCCGCCTGCGTTCGCAATTGTGGTTCGACAATCCGGACAATCCCGGCATGACCGCGCTCTATCTGGAGCGCTATCTCAATTATGGGCTGACGCGCACCGAACTGACCTCGGGCAAGCCGATCATCGGCATCGCCCAGACCGGCTCCGACTTGAGCCCCTGCAACCGCCATCACCTGCAGCTTGCCGAGCGGGTGCGCGAAGGCATCCGCACGGCCGGCGGCATCGCCATGGAATTTCCGGTGCATCCGATCCAGGAGACCGGCAAGCGGCCGACCGCGGCGCTCGACCGCAATCTCGCCTATCTCGGTCTCGTCGAAGTGCTGTTCGGCTATCCGCTCGACGGCGTCGTGCTGATGACCGGCTGCGACAAAACCACGCCGGCCTGCCTGATGGCGGCCGCGACCGTCAACACGCCGGCGATCGTGCTCTCCGGCGGTCCGATGCTGGACGGCTATCATAACGGCAAGCTCGCCGGTTCCGGCACGGTGCTTTGGCAGGCGCGCCAGGACGTTGCCGCCGGCAGGATCGACTACAACGCATTCATCGACATCGCCGCCTCGTCGGCGCCCTCGATCGGCCATTGCAATACCATGGGCACCGCCTCGACCATGAACGCCATGGCCGAGGCGCTGGGCATGTCGCTGCCCGGCTGCGCCGCTATCCCGGCGCCGTATCGCGAGCGCGCCCGCATCGCCTATGAGACCGGCCTGCGCGCGGTCGAAATCGTGCGCGAGGATCTCAAGCCCTCCGACATCCTGACCCGCGCCGCATTCGAGAACGCCATCATGGCGTGCTCGGCGATCGGCGGCTCGACCAACGCGCCGATTCATCTCAATGCCATCGCCCGCCATGTCGGCGTGCCGCTGCAGATTGGCGATTGGGAAACGGTCGGCTACGACGTGCCGCTCCTGGTCAACATGCAGCCGGCCGGCGCGTATCTCGGCGAGGATTATTATCGCGCCGGCGGGCTGCCGGCGGTGATGCACGAATTGTCGGAGGCTCGGCGACTGCACGGCGACGCGCTCACCGTCAACGGCAGGACCTACGCCGAGAACGTCGCGCGCGCCAAAGCGAGCAATGCCGACGTCATCCGTCCCTACGGCCGGCCGCTCAAGCCGCATGCCGGCTTCAAGGTGCTGCGCGGCAATCTGTTCGATTCCGCGATCATGAAGACGAGCGTGATCTCCGACGAGTTCCGCCAGCGCTATCTCTGCAATCCCAAGGATCCGAACGCCTTCGAGGGCCGAGCCGTGGTGTTCGACGGACCGGAGGATTACCATCGCCGCATCGAAGATCCGGCGCTCGGCATCGACGAGCACACCATTTTGTTCATGCGCGGCGTCGGTCCGATCGGCTATCCCGGCTCGGCCGAGGTGGTGAACATGCAACCGCCCGCGGCTTTGATCAAAAGGGGCGTGACCTCGCTCGCCTGCATCGGCGACGGCAGGCAGTCGGGCACGTCCGGCTCGCCGTCGATCCTCAACGCCTCGCCGGAAGCGGCGGCCGGCGGCGGCCTTGCGCTTCTGCAAACCGGCGACCGCGTGCGCATCGATCTCAACAAGGGCAGCGCCGATATTTTGATTCCGGCCGCGGCGCTCGCCGAACGCGCCGCAGCGCTCAAGCAGAACGGCGGCTATCGCTATCCGGAAAGCGAGACGCCGTGGCAGGAAATCCAGCGCGCCATGGTCGACCAGCTCGGCAGCGGCATGGTGCTGGAGCCGGCGATCAAATATCAGCGCGTCGCACAAAAGTACGTGCCGCGCGACAATCACTGATCGGCCCGGCTTTTCAGGCTGTCATCGCGGCTCGCTTCGTGGCAATTTGCCGGGCTTTGCCAAGAAAAACAGGGTGTTTGCCATGAGCCAGTCCCGTCCATCGACCGCCGATAAGCGCAAAACTTTCCGCAAGCTGCACGAGGCCGGTTGCTTCGTCATTCCCAATCCGTGGAATGTCGGCAGCGCGCGCTATCTGCAGGGCCTCGGTTTTCCGGCTCTGGCAACGACCAGCTCGGGTTTCGCCTTTTCGCAAGGGTATCCCGACGGCGGGCAAAACCGCGAGCAGGTGCTGGCGCATTTTGCCGAGATCGCGGCGGCGGCCGATGTGCCGCTCAACGCCGATTTCGAGGACGGCTTTGCCGCCACGCCCGAAGGCGTCGCCGACAGCGTCGTCAAATGCATCGCCACCGGGGTGGCCGGCCTCTCGATCGAGGATTCGCCGAATGACGGCAAGACGCCGCTCTACGACATCGAGACCGCCGTCGCTCGCGTCAAGGCGGCACGGGCGGCGATCGATCGCGCCGGCGGCGACGTGGTGTTCACCGCGCGTGCGGAAAATTTCATCCGCGGCGTCAACGATCTCGACGATGCGATCCGGCGGCTCAAAGCCTACGCCGCGGCCGGCGCCGATTGTCTCTACGCACCGGGCATCAACAAGCGCGAGCAGATCGAGGCCGTGGTCAAGGCGGTGGCGCCGAAGCCGGTCAATTTCCTCAACAGCGGCGCGTTCGGCTTTACCGTCGACCAGATCGCCGCGATGGGCGTGCGCCGCATCAGCGTCGGCGGCTCGCTGGCGCGCGTCGCCATGCATGCCTTCATCCGCACCGCCAGCGAAATCGCCCGCGACGGCAACTTCGACGGCTTCGGCGGCGGCATCACCAATGCCGAGCTGAACAAGTTTTTTGCCGAGGACCGCAGGAAGCTTTCGTCATAACTGGCCGGCAGTCGCCTCCGCAAACCGGCGAGCCGACCGGGCTGCCGGGCGAGCGCGCACCGCGCGCGGCACCGAAACCCGGTACCCGTTGGCGCGTTACGTCTCCGAGCCGGCACAAGCTCAGCCTCGCGATCTTGACGGGCAGCAAGCATGAGGAGCCGATGACCAGTCGATTGCAGGGCAAAGTCGCACTGATTACCGCCGCCGGCCAAGGCATCGGCCGCGCCATTGCCGAAGCCTTCGTCGCCGAGGGCGCGAGCGTGATCGCGACCGATCTCGCCGGAGACAAACTCGCCGGGCTGAACGCCAAGAAACGCAGCAAGCTCGACGTCCGGTCGGAGCGCGACATCGAGGCGCTGGCCCGCGATATCGCCGGTGCGTTCGGCGCGCTCGACATCCTGGTCAATTGCGCCGGCTACGTGCATCACGGCACGGTGCTCGACTGCACCGACCGCGACTGGGACTTTTCCTTCGACCTCAACGTCAAGTCCATGCACCGCATGATCAGGGCGTTCCTGCCCGGCATGCTGGAGAACAAACGCGGCTCGATCGTCAACATTTCCTCCGCCGTATCCTCGATCCGCGGCGTGCCGAACCGCTATGCCTATGGCACCACCAAGGCCGCGGTGATCGGGCTCACCAAGGCGGTGGCCGCCGACTTCATCCGCGAGGGCATCCGCTGCAACGCGATCTGTCCGGGCACCATCGAATCGCCGTCGCTCGACGAGCGGGTGGCAACGCTCGCCAAGGCGACCGGCCGCTCGCTCGACGCCGTGCGGCAAGACTTTGTCGCGCGACAGCCGATGGGGCGGCTCGGCACGCCGGCCGAAGTCGCCACGCTCGCCGTCTTCGTGGCCAGCGACGAGGCAAGCTACATTACCGGCCAAGCCCATCTCGTCGACGGCGGGATGGCGGTGTAATTCTCTCGCGTCATTCCGGGGCGCGCGCCGCGCGAACCCGGAATCCGTAGCCATAGCCGTTTCCGCTCCGCACCGCGGAGCCGGTTCTGCACGCTTCGTGGTTATGGATTCCGGCTCTCGCTTCGCTCGGCCGGAATGACGGCAATGTGGTTGAAGCCATGCACATTCTCATCACCGGCGCGGCCGGCATGATCGGCCGCAAGCTCACGGCGCGGCTCGTTGCGGCCGGCGCGCTCAATGGCCGGCCGATCGACACGCTGACCTTGATCGACATCGAGGCGCCGCAGCAGCCGGAAAAATTCGGCGGCAAGGTTGTCACGGCGGCCGCCGATATCGGCGATTCCGCGACGGCGCCGGCGGCCGTCGGCGGGCGACCGGACGTCATCTTTCATCTCGCCGCCATCGTGTCGGGCGAAGCCGAGCTCGATTTCGACAAGGGGGCCCGCGTCAACCTCGACGGTTCGCGGGCGCTGCTCGAAGCCGTCCGCGCGGCCGGCGACGGCTATCGGCCGCGGCTCGTGTTCACGTCATCCATCGCGGTGTTCGGCGCACCGTTTCCGGATGCAATCGGCGACGAATTTTTTCAAACGCCGCTGACCTCCTACGGCACGCAGAAAGCGATCGTCGAACTTTTGCTTGCCGATTACACCCGCCGCGGCTTTGTCGACGGCGTCGGCATCCGGTTGCCGACCGTCACCGTGCGGCCGGGCCGGCCCAACAAGGCCGCATCCGGCTTCTTTTCCTCGATCATCCGCGAGCCGCTTAACGGGCAGGAGGCGGTGCTGCCGGTCGACGAGGCCGTCATGCATTGGCATGCGAGCCCGCGCGCCGCGGTCGGCTTTCTCCTGCACGCCGCCGCGCTGCCGAGCGAGCAGCTCGGGCCGCGCATCAATCTGACCTTGCCGGGCGTGTGCTGCACGGTCGCCGAACAGATCGCGGCGCTGCGCCGCATTGCCGGCGACAAAGTCGCCGCGCGCATCCGCCGCGCGCCGGACCCGCCGGTCGAGCGCATCGTTGCCGGCTGGCCGCGCCGGTTCGATCCGCGCCGCGCGCTGGCGCTCGGCTTTCGCGCCGAAGCCTCGTTCGACGACATCATCCGCGTGCATATCGAGGACGAACTGGACGGCAACATCGTGCTGTGAGATCCGGCCGCGCTCCGCTCGTCTCCGCGAAAGCGGGGACCCAGTTCCTTTTCATGTCCTCTGGATTCCCGCTTACGCGGGAATGAGCGGAATACATTACACATTCCGCCCGTTCCCGCGAAAGCGGGGGACCCAGCTCTGGCGCAATCCTCTGGATTCCCGCTTGCGCGGGAATGAGCAGGTTTTTGCAGGGCCGGCAAAAAAGCCTTTCCACCGCCGCGTCTGCCCGTCTATGAGTTGCAGCCATGCGGTTCGGTACTCCACTCATTCCCGCCATGCTGGTGCGCCGTTACAAGCGCTTTCTCGCCGACGTGATGTTCGAGTCCGGCGAGATGACGACGGTGCACGTCGCCAATCCGGGCGCCATGACCGGGCTCAACCGGCCCTATTCGCGGGTCTGGCTGTCGGACTCGCAAAATCCAATGCGCACGCTGCGCTACAGTTGGGAGCTGGTGGAGACCGATCTCGGCAGCGGTCCGGAACTGGTCGGCGTCAACACCGTGCTGCCCAACCTGCTGGTCGCCGAAGCACTGGAGGCCGGGTTTATTCCCGAGCTGCGCGACTATCCGTCGATCCGCCGCGAAGTGAAATACGGCGTCGGCTCGCGCGCCGACTTCGTGCTCGAGGACGGCAAGCGCCCGACCTGTTATCTGGAGATCAAGAACGTCCACCTGATGCGCAAGCCGCACCTCGCCGAATTTCCCGATTGCGTGACGGCGCGCGGCGCCAAGCATCTGGACGATCTTTCGCTTATGGCGGCCGGCGGCGCCCGCGCGGTGCTCCTGTTCGTCATCCAGATTCCTTCGGCCGGCGGATTCGCCTTGGCGCGCGACATCGATCCCACTTACGCGGCCGGTTTCGACCGCGCGCGCCAAAAGGGCGTCGAAATGCTGGCATGGCGTTGCAAGATCACGACCGACGGCATCGAGGTCGCGACGCCGGTTCCGATCGCGGAGTGACGCGCAGAATCCGGATAATCACCTCGTCATTCCGGATCGCCGCGAAGCGGCGAGTCCGGAATCCATAAGCCCAGCGCAGGGGTTATGGATTCCGGGTTCCTCGCTTCGCTCGGCCCCGGAATGACGAATCAAATTGCAGCCGTGACGAGCCCGCCAACTTGCTTGCGTTGCGCACCGGCATGCTTACATTGCGGTTCGACTGGCGGCTTGCAGCCGCTCGCATCGCGGCTGAAAATTTTTAGCGCCATGACCTACGTCGAAGCGGCCTCGGCGCCGCTGCGCAAGACCGGACAGATCAAGATCCACGGCGCCGCCGCATTCGAAGGCATGCGCACGGCCGGCCGGCTTGCCGCCGCGTGTCTCGACATGCTGGTCGGCGAGATCAGGCCCGGCGTGTCGACCGAGCGCATCGACCGCCTGGTCTATGAGTTCGGCCACGACCACCACGCGCTGCCGGCGACGCTGATGTACCGCGGCTACCGCAAGGCGACCTGTACCTCGGTCAACCACGTGGTCTGCCACGGCATGCCATCCGACAAGCCGCTGCGCGACGGCGACATTCTCAACGTCGACGTGACGCTCATCCTCGACCACTGGCATGGCGATTCGAGCCGCATGTACGCGGTCGGCGACATCCCGCGCCGTGCCGAGCGGCTGATCGAGGTGACCTACGAGGCGATGATGCGCGGCATCGCCGCCATCAGGCCGGGCGGCTCAACCGGCGACATCGGCCATGCCATCCAGTCCTACGTCGAGGCGCAGCACATGAGCGTGGTGCGCGACTTCTGCGGCCACGGCGTCGGCCGGCTGTTCCACGACGAGCCGAACATCGTCCACGTCGGCCGGCCCGGCGAGGGCATCGTGCTCAAGCCCGGCATGTTCTTCACCGTCGAGCCGATGATCAATCTCGGCCGGCCGCACGTGAAGGTGCTGTCCGACGGTTGGACCGCGGTGACCCGCGACCGCTCGCTGTCGGCGCAGTTCGAGCACGCGGTCGGCGTCACGCAGACCGGCGTCGAGATTTTCACGCTGTCGCCGAAAGGGTTCGACAAGCCGCCCTACAAGACGTAATGCGGAACCGCTGGCGAAGCGGGCAGAAACGGAGGTCGCCGCGCCGGCGTTCATCGCCTACATTCCGCGGCCCTGTCGCCTGGACTGAATGACCCGCATGACGCTTGAGCGCGCCGGTTCGATTGTGGCCCTCGTCGCCGCCCTCGTTATGGCTGCACCTTCGGCCGGCCGCGCCGGCGGCACCGGCTTCACCGACGAGGACCTCAATACGTCCGACGGGCCGGCGTTTTTCGGCTTCGTGCGCGAGGTCGGCGGCGCCGGCATTTCGGACGCCAAGGTGACCGCCGAAGTGAAGGACCGCGGCGCGCTGGTGACGCGCACCGACATCATGGGCGTCTACAAAATTCCCGGCTTCGGCAAGGACGTCAAACCCGACGACGTGACCATCTCGTGCGCCAAGGACGGCTACAAGCAAGCGAACGTGCAGCGCCAGCCCCATGCCGCGGGCGACACCAAAGACCCGATCGAGGTCGAATGCTATCTGCAGAAGCAATGAACCGGCGCGGGAGCTGGACCATGCACCACCATCCGGCGCTCATCGCAGCGCTCGCGGCGGCCGCTCTGGTCGCGGCTGCATCCACACTCTCGGCGCAGCCGGCGCCAGCCGCACCGCCCGCGCCGCAGGCCCCGGCACCGCCCCCACCCGCCGCGGCCTACCCGATGACCCTGGGCGACATGATGAATACGCTGGTGCAGCCGCGTCATGCCAAACTGGGCCTGGCGGGCCAGGCGCAGAACTGGCCGCTTGCCGGCTATGCGGTGATCGAAATCCGCCAGGCCTTCGCCGGCATCGCCAAGGCGCTGCCGAAATTCCGCGGCTATCCGGTCGGCGAATTGGCCGACGCGGCGCTGGGCCAGCCCTTGAACGCGCTGCAGGACGCTATCCGGCTGCAGGACCCGAAAAAATTCGCCGTCGCCTACGGCCAGCTCACCCAAGGCTGCAATGCCTGCCACGCCGCGCTGTTTCATCCTTTCGTCGTCATCAAGGCGCCGGACGCTTCGGCCTTTCCCAATCAGAAATTCAGTCCGGGGCAGGAGCCGGATGGCAAGCAGCCCTGAGCGGGCGCCTGCCGCAACACGATTGCAAATTCCGCCCATCACGTCATGCTGACGCATGGGGTGTCGCCGCGATGAAAGCGGCGCCCGCCGGGTGCGTAACTTTCATGCCGAACCAAAAACCCGCCAGCGGACACGGCGCCGCCGAAGCGCCGCCGCATTATCATGGTCACCGCGAGCGCCTGCGCGACCGCTTCCGCGAGGCCGGCGCCGAGGCGGTGTCGGATTATGAGCTTCTCGAACTCTTACTGTTCCGGGCTTTGCCGCGTCGCGACGTCAAACCGCTCGCCAAGTCGCTGCTCGCGACCTTCGGCTCGTTCGCCGAAGTGGTCACCGCGCCGCCGTCGCGGCTTGCCGAGGTCAGGGGGATTGGCGATGCCGCCATCACGGAACTGAAAATCGTGCAGGCCGCGGCGAGCCGGCTCCTTCGCGGCGCTATCCAAAAACGCCCGGTGCTGTCGTCATGGTCGGCGGTGCTCGACTATTGCCGCACCGCGCAGGCTTTCGCCGACCGCGAAGCGTTCCGCGTGCTGTTCCTCGACAAGCGCAACCAGTTGATCGCCGATGAGGTGCAGCAGACCGGCACCGTCGATCACACCCCGGTCTATCCCCGCGAAGTGGTCAAGCGCGCGCTGGAATTGTCCGCCACCGCGATCGTGCTGGTGCACAATCATCCCGGCGGCGATCCGACGCCGTCGCGCGCCGATATCGACATGACCAAACAAATCGTCGACGTGGCCCGCGGGCTCGGCATCGAGGTACACGACCACATCATTGTCGGACGCGACGGGCACGCGAGCCTGAAAGGGCTGAAGCTGTTGTGATTGGCATGGACGATTATTGTCGCCGGAAAAATTAAAGCATCCTCCGCAAAGTCAAGCCGGCTGCGAAAAAGACGTTCACGACAGGATGATAGTTCCGAGTAACGCAAGCTCGATTTATATATCTATCAACCCTGGTTGTGTTCTGACCTGTCACCGTTGGGTCAGCCAATATCGTCGTGTTATCAACTTGCGTCATCGCAATTCGGGTTCCGATGCAGGCACGCACGATCTGCGTAAGGCTCGGAGGAATCGCCGCCGCTGCGAAAGCTTCATCAAAGAAACCACTCCCGAACTCGGACAGCTCGGTCAGAACGCTGGACGCCTCCCTCAACCCTGTTAACGGTAGCCGTGCGTTCTCCAGGATAGCAGTCAATGGAATATGAGGCTCCGAAGTAATCCACGATCGCAGACGGACCAAAGCCTGCCATTGATTGTGGCGGCAATTTGTGTAACAAAAAGTTGAGCTGAGCTCCCTAGCCGGCTGCCGCGGCCGGCCGTCTTTAAGGCGACTGCTGTGGGAAAGAAAATTGTCATCTGCTGTGACGGTACCGGCAATCAGGTTGAGGGCAACCTGTCGAACGTTCTGAAGCTATTTCGCATGCTGCGAAAGAACGACGGGCAGCGGGTCTATTACAATCCGGGAATCGGCACGATCGGCACCGACGACGCCTGGACAAGATTAACTCAGAACACGAAAGGCGTGTTTGAGCTCGCAACAGGATACGGCCTCGACGACGAAATTCTTGGCGCCTATCGATTTATTGCTGAAAATTATCAAAAGGACGACAGCATTTTTTTATTCGGATTTAGCCGCGGCGCCTATACGATACGAGCACTGGCCGGCTTCATCCACATGGTTGGGCTGCTGCCGCCCGATCAGCTCAACATAGCCAACTATGCTCTGAGCGCATACAAGAAGGGAGGCGAACAACACGACTTTCAAATCGCATGGCAGTTCGGTCAGGTAACCGGCGCACACCCGGTCACCATCGAGTTCATCGGTGTATGGGAGACGGTGGCTTCGATGATCGTGCCGCGTTGGGACCGCGGTATTCCGATTCCTACTCTGCAGACGCTGCCCTATACGCGCACGAACCCCAGCGTGAAGGTGTTCCGCCATGCCAAGGCAATCGACGAGCGGCGCCGGATGTTTCGGCTTAATCGATGGACAGAGCCGCAAAACTTCATCGAAAATCCGTTCGATAAGGCTGCGCCGACGGTCCATCAAGATATAAAGCAGGTCTGGTTCGCCGGCGTCCACGCCGATATCGGCGGCGGCTATCCGGAAAAAGAAAGCGGTTTGTCCAAATTTCCGCTCAACTGGATGATCGACGAAGCCATCAAATATGGACTCGATATCGACACAAGAACGCGAAATCATATCGCGCTGGGACAGAACACCGCCGGTGCGCGCGAGATTTTCGTCGAGCCGGACCCGCGGGCAAAACTGCATGTTTCTCTCACCGCGGCATGGTGGCCGCTGGAATGGATTCCCAAAAGGACCAAATACGAAGAATGGAATAAGCGGCTGAAGCTTGCTGGCTTCTACATTCCCTGCGCCGAGCCCCGACCGTTCAAACTCATCGACCCGTACACGCACGCCGAAATCGAAGAGACCGTTCCGCGCGTTCATCAGTCGGTTTTAGATCGCGTAGATACGACACCGGATTATCGACCCATTAATTTGACCGCCGACCACGTCGTGGAGCCGTGGCCTCACCAAAGCAGTTCCTGACCACCGAATGATCATAGCGGGATCCGACGCACGACATCCGGCTGCTTCGCACCGCTGCAAGCCTACACCGGGGAAGACGCGGCCGTGCCGTCCGGATGGGGTGGCGACGGCGCGCCATGGCGCGCGGCGCGGCGTCGCCGTCGCTCGTCGATGCGCTGCATCACAACGTAGAACGAGGGGACGAACACGACGACGAGGCAGGTCGAGGCGATCATGCCGCTGAAGACCGCGATGCCGATCGAGCGCCGTGCCCCGGCGCCGGCGCCGGTCGCAATGACGAGCGGGAATACGCCGAGAATAAAGGCGAACGAGGTCATGAGAATGGGCCGGAACCGCAGCCGGGCTCCTTCCACCGCCGCGCTGATGATCGCCATCCCCTCGGCCCGCCTCTGGCGCGCATATTCCACGACCAGAATCGCGTTCTTGCTGCCGAGCGCGATCAGGAGGATAAGGCCGATCTGCGTATAGAGATTGTTGGAGGCGCCGAGGACGGTCAGCGCGCCGACGGTTCCAAGGAGCGCGAGCGGAACGCAGAGGATGACCGAGAGCGGCAGAATCCAGCTCTCGTACTGACCCGCCAGGACAAAATAGACGAGCAGCACCGCAAGGCCGAAGACGAAATAGATCTGCTTGCCGACCGCCTTCTCCTGGTAGGACATCGCGGTCCATTCGAAGCCGGTTCCGCGCGGCAGCGCCTGCGTGCCGATCTGGTCCATGACGTCGAGCGCTTCGCCCGAGCTGAAGCCAGGGGCCGGGTTGCCTACCACCGTTGCCGACGGATAGAGATTATAGAGGCTGATCAGGGCCGGAGCTTGAACCTCCTGGACGTCGACCACCGTTCCGATCGGCGTCATGACTCCGTTGCCCGCCTTGACTTTCAGGCTGCGGATGTCGTCGATGGTCGCCCGGTAGTCCGGCAGCGCCTGCGTGTAGACCTGGAAAACGTGTCCGAACTTGTTGAACTGGGCCGCGTAGTCCGATCCGACATAGGTCGAGAGCGCCGCAAAGACATTGCCGGTCGTGATGCCGAGCGTCTCGGCCTTGATGCGGTCGACGACGACCCTGAATCCGGGGGCGGTGGCCCGAAAGGTCGTGCTCAGCCGCTGCAGCGACGATTGCGCGTTGCCGTCCCTGATGACGGCGTCGGCCAGGCTCTGCAACAACGCGTAGTCGAACTCGCCGTTCCTGATCTCGACCTGCATCGAGAAGCCGCCGACGTTGCCGATGCCCTGGATCGGCGGCGGCGGCAGCGCGAACACGGCGGCCTGGCTCACGGCCTGCAGGGCGCGATTCAGATTCATGATGATCGAGCGCAGATCCTGGCCCTTCTGCTTCAGCCGCACGTCCCAGTCCTTGAGAACGACGAACGCCACTCCGGCGTTGGCGAGCGATGCGAAATTGTCGAGAACGGAAACACCGCTGACGGCGACGACATGATCGACGCCGGGCACTTGCTGAACGATTCGCGAGATCTGTTGCATCACCGCATCGGTACGCTCCTTCGAGGCGCCGTCGGGCAGTTGCGCACTGACGATCGCATAGCCTTGGTCCTCGTCCGGCAAGAACGCCGTCGGCACCCGCATCAGCCCGCCGATCGCGACGACGACCAGAATGAGCGCGAGGACGGTCATTGCGCCGCTGTGGCGTGTCATCGCCCCGATCAGCAGGACATAGAAGCGCTCGAGGCGGCGATAGACGGCATTGAAGCCGCGGTAGAAAAGGTTGCGCCTTTCCAGAGGTCGCGGCGGCCGTAGCCACAGCGCGCTTTGCGTCGGCTTCAACGTCATCGCGTTGATGGCGCTGATGAAGGCCGTGGCGGCGATGACCAGCGCGAATTGCCGGTAGAGCTGGCCGGTGAGCCCGGGCAAAAATGCGGCCGGAATGAACACCGACATCAGCACCAGCGTGATGCCGATGACCGGACCGGTCAGGTCGTCCATCGCTCTGCCGGCCGCCTCGCGGCCGGGAATACCCTGTTCGACATAGCGCGAGACACCCTCGACGATGACGATCGCATCGTCGACGACGATCCCGATCGCCAGCACGATGGCGAACAGCGTCGCCAGATTGATGGTGAAACCAAGCGCCGCCATGGCGGCGAAAGCGCCGATGATCGTGACCGGAACGGTCGTCGCCGGCACCAGCATCGCCCGCCAATCCTGCAGGAAAACCAGAATGACGATCAGCACCAGTACAGCGGCCTCGAACAGGGTGACGTAGACCTCCCTGATCGAGGCGCGCACGAATTTCGTGGTGTCGTAGGGCGTCAGATAGCTCAGGCCGGCAGGAAAGCTCTTGGCGAGCTCGTCCATCTTGGCCTTGACCTCGTCGGCAACCGCAATGGCGTTGGCATTCGGCAGCAGCGAGATGGCGATACCGGCTGCCGGCCGGCCATCGAGAGCGAACGATTGGCTGTAGGTTTGGGCGCCGAGCTCGACGCGGCCGATGTCGCGGATCCTGGTGATTTGTCCGCCGTTCGCGGTCCCGGCCTTGACGATGATGTTCTCGAATTCGGCGGGATTGTCGAGGCGGCCTTTCAGATCGAGCGAATATTGGAATTGCTGGCCCTGCGGCGCAGGCGGCGCGCCGACCTGGCCGGCAGGAACGACCTGACTCTGCTGCTGGATCGCATTGATCACGTCCTGCGGCGTCAGCGCCCGCGCCTGAAGCAGGTTCGGATTCATCCAGACCCGCATCGCGTATTGCCCGGCGCCGAACACCTGCACGTTGCCGACGCCGTTGAGGCGAGCGAGTTCGTTCTGCAGGTTGATGACGGCGTAGTTCGCCAGGAACAGGCCGTCGAACCGGCTGTCGGGAGAAACCAGCGTGACGAATTCGAGTATCGAACTCGACCGCTTCGCCGTCGTCACGCCCTCGGCTTGCACGGCCGGAGGCAATGAGGCGAGGGCGGCGGCGACCTGGTTCTGCACCAGGATCTGCGCTTTATCGGGGTCGGTGCCGATCGCAAACGTGACGGTCAAGGAATAAGTACCGTCGCTCGCGCTGGTCGACTGCATGTAGAGCATGTTCTCGACGCCGTTGACGCTCTGCTCGATCGGCAGCGCCACGGTGTCGATCAGGGTCGCGGCGGTGGCGCCGGGGTACCGCGTCGAGACCTGGATGGTCGGCGGCACGACATTGGGATATTGGGCGCTCGGCAATTGATAGAGCGCGACCAGTCCGATCAGCACGAACACCAGAGCCAGCACGTTGGCGAGCACCGGCCGATCGATGAAAAAGCGCGAGATCATGGCGGTGCCCCGCGATGTTTCATTGCGCCGCCGGGTCGGGAGCATTGGCCGCGCCGGGGCCTGATTGATCGGCCGCGACCGACGTCAGCTTGGTTTGTTGCGGTTCGACCTTGGCGCCTGGAAAAGCCCGCTGAACGCCTTCGGTCACGACCCAATCGCCGGCGGCGAGTCCGGATTCAATGATGCGGAGCTGACCCTGCCTTTGGCCGGTTTTGACGATTTTGCGCTCAACGACGTTGTCCGGGCCGACCACCAGCACATAGCTGCCTTCCTGGCTCGTTCCGATCGCGTCGTCTTGCGTCAGCAGCGCCTTATCCTGGTGCTCGACCGGAATCCGGACCCGCACGAACAGGCCCGGCAGCAGCGCGCGATCCTTGTTGTCGAACAGAGCGCGCCCCGCCAGCGTACCGGTCGCGGTGTCGAGTTGCGGCGAGACGTAGTCCATATGCCCTTTGTGAGGATAGCCTTCCTCATCCTGCAGCCCGATCTCGACCGGGATGTTCGACAAGCCGGTCGTGCGCAAGTTCTTGCCCTGCCTTTCGAGGTTGCGCTGGATCGCCAGAACTTGCGGCTCGCTGGCGGTGAAATTGACGTAGATCGGGTCGTTCTGGACGATGGTTGCGAGTGGCGTGACCGTTCCAGCCACGCCAACCAGCGTGCCGATATCGACCATGTGATTGGCGACGATGCCGTCGAACGGGGCGAGGACCCTGGTGTAGCCGAGGTTGATGTTCGCGGTATCGACGTTGGCCTTGTCGAGATCGACGGTCGCCTGGTTCTGCTGCACGACGAAGGCCTGGTCTTCCGCTTGCTGCGCCGCGATCGAATTCTGCTGTCGCAGCGTTTGATAACGCTTCAGATTGGTTTGCGCCTGAGCGAGCACCGACTGGTCTTTCGCCAATTGCGCCTTGGCTTGATCGAGCTGCGCTTGATAAAGGCCGCGCTCGATGCCGAACAGCAGCGTTCCCGCCTTGACCTCGGCGCCGTCCTGATAATCGATCGTTTCCAGATAGCCCTGGACGCGCGCGACCAGATTGGCTGTTCGAAACGGCGCAGTGTTGCCGGTCAGATCGAGATAAAGGGTCACCGGCTGCTGCAGCGGCTGCGCGACCGTGACTTTCGGAGGCGGCGGCTCGACGTAAGCGTTTCTGGAGCCGCAGCCCGCAAGCGCGGCCGCGGCAAAAGCTGCAAGCACCGCCGAGCCACGGCGTCGTCCTTTCGCGGACGAAGAAAAGAGCTGCTGCATGAGCCTTGTCAGAGCCAATGCGACTGAAGCGAGCTGCGCCTTGCCGACCTTATTGAAAGTTCTCCAACGCATATAGAGGCTGCCTTCTATCGGACCAAGGCCTATCGGAACAACAGTCGCATCGAGCGCCAGGCGCCGATTTACGCGCGACCGACCGCGCGACGAAGGATCGCGCTTGTGTCGTCGGGCGCACGATCCGCAGCCCAGGCGACGTAGCGGTCCGGACGCACCAGGAGCCATTTTGCGGCGTAGGCGGTGCGGCCGTCGCGATAGCTGTCGCGGACTGTCTGCAATGGAATGCGCAGCTTTTGCGCCGCTTGCGCGAACGCCGCGACGGCGCGATCGTCGGCATCGAACGCCAGCAAGGTGAAATACCGGCCGAGTTCCTCGAATACGTTACGGCCGGAAGACAAAAGCTGCGGCGGCAGGTGATGGCCGGCGCGCGCAGTGAATGTATGCGTGCCCCGCGCGCTCGAAGCGCCGCCCGGCGGGCCGAACATGATCGGCGAGCCTTCGTAATGCGGCTCATAGGTGAGCACGCGCGGCACCGCGGCGCCCCGGTGCTCGTTCCAGGCGCGATCGAATTCGGCGCGGTCTTTGTCGGGGCTGTAGCGGGCGAGAAAGGCTGCGTCCTTCTGGATGCCGGCCTCGATGAAATCCCGTCCGGTCTCCACAAAGATCGGCTGCCGCTCTTCGCTGTAGCTGCGCAACAGCGCGTCGCTGCCCCAGCCTTCCAGCCTGGCGGCGAGCTTCCAGCCGAGATTGGCGACGTCGTCGAGGCCGTTGTTCAGCCCGTAGCCGCCGTAGGGCGGATGCGAATGCGCGGCGTCGCCGGCAATGAAGACGCGGCCGGCCTGGTAGCTCGCCGCAACGGCGATGCGCAAATCCCAGAAGCCCACATAGTCGAAATCGCAGGCAAACGGAAAGCCGGCGCATGTCTGCAACAGGCCGTGGAAATCGTAATTGTCGCGGGTGGTGCTCGGCGGCACCGGCGAATGGAAGAACCAGCGCTCGCCGAGGTCGACGCGGCCGAAGAACTGCCAGTAGCCTTTGAGCACCGGATGCAGCACGCGGTAGGTCGAGCGCGGCGGAAAGCGCTTGAGCTTTTCGTGCAGTTCGCGGGAGCGGAACAGCGCCAGCACCATGAGCTGATTGAAATCGGCGCCGCTGCGTTCGATGCCGGTGCGGCGGCGCACCAGCGAATGGCCGCCGTCACAGCCGACCACGTAGTCGGCTGCCAAAATCTCGCGGCGCGTTCCGCCATCCTCGGCAATGGTAACGCTGGCGCTGTCTGCGTCCTGCGCGACGGTTTCGGCCGCCCAGCCGAACCGGGTCTCGACATTGGGCAGCAGCGCCAAACGTTGGCGCAGCACGTTCTCGACCAGATATTGCGGCAGCCTTTCGTTGTGCTGAAAGTAATACGCGTTGACGATCTCGCGCAGCGGCGGCGCGTACCAGTATTCGTTGGCAAGATCGCGATAGGCGATGATGCCGCTCATCGGAAACTCGGGCGGCAGCATGCGCGCGGCGCGCACCGCGTCGGCGACGCCCCAGACGTAAAGATGCTCCATCGAGCGCTGCGTGAGATTTTGGCCCTTCGGGATCAGTTGCGGCTCCTTGCGCCGCTCGACCAGCGCGCACGCAACGCCGCGCAACCCGAGCTCGACCGCGAGCGCGACGCCGACCGGACCTCCGCCGACGATGACGACCTGATAACGCTTATCCATCGGGTTTTGGAGCCTATGCGAAGGCGTGCCGAGGTCGGCGCTCCGCGCCAGCAAAAAAGCCGGCGCCGCGGCGCCGCAGCCGCGCTGTCTTCGCAATCATCGCATGGCCGCCCTGCCCCACGAGTGCCACGGCGTTTCCGCAACCGGCGTCAGCGGCGGCTTGCCTGCCGCCCAGGCCAAGATGTTGTCGACGACGAGCTGGTCCATCCTGGCGCGCGTGTAGACCGACCCCGAGCCGAGATGCGGAAACAGCACGACGTTGTCCATCGCAATCAATTCCGGCGGCACGTTCGGCTCTTTGGCGTAGACGTCGAGGCCGGCCGAGAGGATGCGCTTGTCCTGCAAGGCCTTGATCAGCGCCGGCTCGTCGACCACCGAGCCGCGCGCCATGTTGATCAAAATGCCGTCGGGGCCGAGCGCGTCGAGCACCTTGGCGTCGATCATGTTCGCGGTCGCCGCGCCACCCGGCAGGATCGCGAGCAGGACATCGACGTCGCGCGCCATGTCGATGAGGTTGGCGTAATGGCGATAGGGCAAATGGGCCCGCTGCCGCCGCGTGTGATAGACCACCGGCACGCCGAACGCGTCGAGCCGCCGCGCAATGGCCTGGCCGATGCCGCCCATGCCGACCAGCCCGACGGTGCGGTCGCGCAAGGTCGCGCTGGTCAGCGGATAGTCCTTCTCGCGCCACTTGCCGGCGCGCAGATAGCGTTCGGCCTGCGGCAGTTCGCGCACCGTGCAGAGCAAAAGCCCGAGCGCCGTATCGGCGACTTCTTCGTTCAGCACGCCCGGCGTGTTGGTGAGAATGACGCCGTGCGCGGCGGCCCATTTGGCGTCCATGTGGTCGTAGCCGACGCCGAAGCTGGCGACGATTTCGAGGTTCGGGAAGCGCTCCATGAAGCGGCCCGGGATTTTTTCCGTCGTAGCGCTGCAGGCGATGGCGCGCACGTCGGCGTGCGCGGCGAGGAACGCGTCGCGATCCTTCGCTGCGTGCGCCTTATGGACGATGCAGGCGCTTTCCAGCCCGCCCGTGACCACCGGCTTGAGCGGCCCAAGCAGCAGAACCTGTTTTTTCCGGTCCGGCATTCTCGATCCTCGTTCACACCAGCATGCGCACCGGCGCCTCGATCAAATCCTTGAACGCGGCGAGCAGTTGCGCGCCGAGCGCGCCGTCGACCACGCGATGGTCGCACGACACCGTGACGCTGAGCAGGCTCGCGAAGCCCACCCCGCCGTCGGCTTTCTCCACCGCCTGACGCCGCGCCGCGCCGATCGCCAAAATCGTCGCGTGCGGCGGATTGATGATGGCGGCGAATTCGCGCACGCCGTACATGCCGAGATTGGAGATCGCCGACGAACCACCCTGATATTCGGCCGGCGCAAGTTTTTTCGCCCGCGCGCGCGCCGACAGATCCTTCATCTCGGCAGAGATGACGGAGACCGATTTGCTCTCCACTCGGCGGAGCACAGGCGCAACCAGGCCGTCGTCCAGCGCGACGGCAATGCCGAGATCGCAATGCTTGAAGCGCAGAATGCGGTCGCCGGCCCAGACGGCGTTAGCGGCCGGCACGCGCTGCAAAGCCAGCGCCCAGGCACGGATCAAAAAATCGTTGAGCGAGAGTTTGAAAGCCGAGCCTGCGCTTTCCTCCCCTGCTTGCGGGGGACGAGCCCCCACCCTTCCCTCCCCCGCTTGCGGGGGAGGGTTAGGAAGGAGGGCGGTGTTCGCTTCCTCGCGCAAGGCGATGAGCCGGCCGATGTCCACGTCGGCAGTCAGATAAAAGTGCGGAACGGTCTGTGCTTCGGTTAGACGCGCCGCAATGGTGCGGCGCATGGCATCCAGCTTCACTTCCTCGTACGAGTCGGCGGCATAGAGTGACTTGACGCGTTCGGCGCTCGGCGCCTCCGGCGTGCGTTGTTGTTGCGCAGCCGGCGCCTCCTCGACGTCGCGGGCGACGATGCGGCCGTGCGGACCGGAACCGCGCAGTTGACGGAGATCGATGCCCGATTCGGCGGCGAGCCGGCGCGCCAGCGGTGTGACGCTGACGCCGCCCGGCAGCCGCGCCGGGCCGAAATTGCGCGCCGGCGTGCGCACCTCGAAGAACGGATCAAGCGGGACCTTTGGCCGCTCGTCCCCGCGAAGGCGGGGACCCGGAACCTGGATTCCCGCTTGCACGGGAATGAGCGGAGATGGGGCTGCTGGCGGCTTGGTTTGACCGGATGCGACAGCTACGTTTACCGGTTGCTCGCGCGGTTGCGTACTCGTCCCGTCGGCAATCACCGCGACGACCGCGCCGACCGGCGCCACGTCGCCGGCGGGCACCCGGATTTCAGACAAGAAACCGGCGCTGGTGGCCGGCACTTCCATCGATACTTTGTCGGTCTCGATCTCGAACAGGTTGTCGCCCGGCGCGACCGCTTCGCCGGCCGACTTGAACCACTTGGTGATTTTTCCTTCGGCGACGGTCTCGCCGAGCTGCGGCATCAGGATGTTCATGCGCCACCCTTTTAGGCCGTCATTCCGGGGCCGAGCAACGCGAGGCACCCGGAATCCATAACCTCGGACGGTGCAAGTTCTGCACGGACCGGGATTATGGGTTGCGGCTGGTCGCCCTCCCCGCTCACCACGCCACCGAAACGTATTGGGTTTCCAGAAACTCCATCATGCCCTCATGGGCGCCTTCGCGGCCAAGGCCGGATTGCTTGGTGCCGCCAAACGGCGCGGCCGGATCGGAAACGAGGCCGCGGTTCAAACCGATCATGCCGAAGTCGAGTTTTTCCGACACCCGCATGCCGCGGCTCAAATCCTTGGTATAGAGATAAGCCACGAGCCCATACTCGGTGTCGTTGGCGCGCGCGATCACTTCGTCTTCCGACTTGAACGTTTGGATCGACGCGACGGGGCCGAAAATCTCCTCGTTGAGCAATTTGGCGTCATCGGAGACGTTCGACAGCACGGTCGCCGGATAGAAGAAGCCCGGCCCGTCCGGCAGCTTGCCGCCGGTCAACACCTTGGCGCCCTTTTGCACCGCGTCGTCGACCAACTCGACGACCTTGTCGAGGCCGGCTCTGTTGACCAGCGGCCCGAGCGCGATGCCGTCGTCGAGGCCATTGCCCATTTTCAGGCCGGCCATCTTGGCGGTGAGCTTTTTGGAAAATTCGTCCCGCACCTTCTCGTGCACATAGAAGCGATTGGCCGCGGTGCAGGCCTCGCCCATGTTGCGCATCTTGGCGATCATGGCGCCGTCGATGGCGGCATCGATGTCGGCATCGTCGAACACGATGAACGGCGCATTGCCGCCGAGCTCCATCGCCGGCTTGACCACGCAGTCGGCGGCTTCGTGCAAAAGCTTTCGGCCGACCTCGGTCGAGCCGGTGAACGACACCACGCGCACCCGCGGATCGTGCAGCATGGCGCTGACCACCTTGCCGGACGAACGCGACGGGATGACGTTGACGATGCCGGCCGGCACGCCGGCCTCTTCGAGGATCGGCATCAGCGCCAGCATGGTGAGCGGCGTATCGGAGGCCGGCTTGAGCACCACCGGGCAGCCGGCGGCGAGCGCCGGGCCGATCTTGCGCGTCGCCATGGCGGCCGGGAAATTCCACGGCGTCACCAGGACGGCGATGCCGGCCGGCTTGTGCTGCACGAAAATGCGCGCGCCCGAGGCCGGCCCCAACGTGTTGGAGCCGATATTGCGCACCGCCTCCTCGGCATACCAGCGGAAGAACTCGGCCGCATAGGCGACCTCGCCGCGCGAATCCGGCAGCGCCTTGCCGTTCTCGATGGTGATCAGCTTCGCCAGCCGCTCGGCGTCGCGCATGATCAGCTCGTAGGACTTGCGCAAAATCTCGGCACGCTCGCGCGGCTTTTTCGCCGCCCAGCCGGGAAACGCGGCGCTCGCCGCGTCAAGCGCCGCCATCGCGTCTTCAACCGTGGCGCTCGCCACCGACGCCACCTTGTTCTCGGTCGCCGGATCGATCACGTCGAAGCGTCCGCCGTCGGAGGATTTGCGCCATTGGCCGCCGATCCACAGATCGGTCGGCACGTTGGCGAGGAGGTTGTCGTATCGAGCCATGATGCTGGTTCCTATTCGTCCTCCCGCGGCACTTACGTTAACCTCATCCTGAGGCGGCCGCGAAGCGGCCCTCGAAGGATGTAGGCCCCGGCGCCCGGGCCTCGCCCTTCGAGGCTCGCTTCGCGAGCACCTCAGGGTGAGGAATTGAGGCATGTATTGGTGCGCTGGTATAAGACGCCGATACCGTGAAGACAACGCGCAAGCAGGCCAGATCGGTCAAGATAGATTGGCGCCGCTTCGATGCCATGACCGAGGCACAACGGCATCAAGCCGCGCTCGACGATCCCGACGCGCAGCCGCTCACAGCCGAGGATTTCAAGCGCATGAAGCGGACGCCGCAAGCGAAGATCATTCGCCGCGCGCTGGGCTTAAGCCAGGAAGATTTCGCCGCCCGCTATCACATTCCGCTTGGGACGCTGCGCGATTGGGAGCAGGGCCGTGTCGAGCCGGATCAAGCGGCGCGCGCTTACCTCAAAGTCATTGTGCGGGAACCCGAAACCGTGCGCGAGGCGCTGAAGCGGCGATAGCCATTTGACAAGCCCGCGGCTCTATTACTATGTAACAACGAGTAACAACTATAGAGCCGGCGAGATGAGCCGCACCTCAGCCACGTTCTCAGTATCTCTGCCGCCAGCGATGGCGAACGAACTCGAACGCGTGCGCCGGAAAGAGCATCGCACGCGCTCCGAACTCGTGCGCGAGGCGCTGCGGCACTACATTCGGGTTGCCGACGCCCGCTCGGTGCAGGAGCGGGCTGCGCTACTCCGGGAGGAGCAGCCCGCAGCCAAGGAGCGCGCCGCGATCGCGGCCGGCAGCAAGGAATTTCGCGAAGGCAGCTTTACCGACCTGAGCCAACTCCACAATGAGCTCGGCCGTCGCCGTCAGCAACCGCGCCCGAAGAAATCTCAAGCGCGTTCCCGCCGCTGACCAAGAGCGCATCATGGCGGCGCTCGATGCCATGCGCGCCGACCCGCTGTCCGGCGATGTGGTAAAGCTTGCCGGGCAGGATGCCTTTCGCCGGCGCGTCGGCAACTACCGGATTATCTTTCGCATCGATTTCAAGGCGGTCGCGGTCGGCGTTCTCGACATTCAGAGGCGGACGACGACGACCTATCGGTAACAAGTCGCCAGATTGGACAACACGAAATCCGAGGCGGGCGGCAAGGCTCATCCCGGATTTCGTTTCACTCAATCCGGGCTACGCTTGCTGTGAGTTACCGTTGGGCACGCTCCCGCTTTGCCACCCGGTCACTAACTCTGCATCGCCTTCCGCACCCGCTCCGCAATCCGCTCCACCGTCGGCAGCGCGATGTCTTCCAGGATATCGGCGGCGGGGAGCGGGATGTGCGGGGTGGTGATGCGCACCGGCGGGCCGTCGAGGTCGTAGAACGCTTCGTCGGCGACGATGGAGACGATCTCGGCGCCCCAGCCGCACAGCCGCGGATTTTCCTCCACGGTGAACAGGCGGTGGGTGCGCGCCACCGACCCCAAGATGGTCTGGGTGTCGAGCGGCACCAGCGAGCGCACGTCGACGACTTCGCAGTCGATGCCGTGCTCGCTTTTCAGCGTCTCGGCCGCGGCGAGCGCGCGCGGCACCATCAGGGCGAGCGCCAGCAGCGTCGCATCCTTGCCGGGCCGCACGATCTTGGCGCTGCCGAGCGCGTCGACGATCTCGCCGTCCGGCACCTCGCCCTTGGTCGGATAGAGCGACTTGTGCTCGAAAAAGATCACCGGGTCGGGATCGCGCACCGCCGCCGCCAAAAGTCCGATCACGTCGCGCGGGTTAGACGGCGCCACGACCTTCAAGCCCGGAATCATCATGCACCAGTTCTCGACGCTCTGCGAATGCTGGGCGCCGAAGCGCGAGCCGGCGCCGTTGCCGGTGCGCACCACCAGCGGACATTTGAGCTGCCCATTCGACATGTAGCGGCTCTTGGCGAACTCGTTGGCGATGTAGTCGAAGCAGACCGCGAAGAAATCCGAGAACATGATCTCGGCGATCGGCTTCAGGCCGGTCATCGCCGCGCCCATGGCGGCGCCGAGGATCGCCTGTTCGGAGATCGGGGTGTCGCGCACGCGCAACGGGCCGAACTGCTCGTAGAGCCCGACCGTGGCCTTGAACACGCCGCCGGCCTTGGCGATGTCCTCGCCGAGGAACACCACGTCGGGATCGCGCGCCATCTCTTGCGCAATGCCGCGCGCGACCGCGTCGCGATAGGTCAGTTCCGCCATGCGAAACCTCCGTCGGCGTAAACGTCCTTGGTCAGAATATCGCGCGGCGGCATCGGCGCCGTCTTGCATTTTTCCGTGGCGTCGTCGACGCGGCGGCGCACGTCGGCGTCGATTGCGGCAATAACGTTGTCGGCAATGCCGAACTGCTTGAGCCGCTCGCGATAAAGCTTGATCGGGTCGCGCGCCTTCCACTTTTCCAGCTCGCCCTCCGGCCGGTATTTGGCCGGATCGGCGCGCGAATGGCCGCTGTGGCGGTAGGTCATGCACTCGACCAGCGACGGCCCGCCGCCGTCGCGCGCCTTGGCGTAGGCGGCGCCGGCGGCGCGGTAGACCGCATCGGCGTCGTTGCCGTCGACCACGATGCGCGGCAGCCCGTAAGCGGCGGCGCGGTCGGCGGCCGGATGTTGCACGGCGGTAACATCGCCGATCGGCGTGTATTCCATGTAGAGATTGTTCTCGCAGACGAAGATCACCGGCAGCTTCCACACCGCGGCGAAATTGAGCGCTTCGTGGAAGGCGCCGATATTGGTCGTACCGTCGCCGAAGAAGCACACCGCCACGTCCTTCGCACCCTTGTATTGGGCGCGCCAGGCGGCGCCGCAGGCGATCGGCAGATGCGCGCCGACGATGGCATAGGAACCCATCACGCCGTGCTCGGCCGAGGTCAGGTGCATCGAGCCGCCCTTGCCGCGCATGAGGCCGTTGTCACGCTGCATCAGCTCGCCCAAGACTTTTTCGATCGGCACGCCGCGGGCGAGCGTGTGGGCGTGGCCGCGATAGGTGCAGAACGACAGGTCGCCGGGTTTCATGGCGGCGGCAAAGCCGGCAGCGACCGCCTCCTGGCCGAGCGACAAGTGGCTGGTGCCCTTGACCAGGTTCTGCAGGAACAGATCGAAGGCGCGCTGCTCGGCCTCGCGAATCTCGACCTGGATGCGGTAGAGCCGCAGCCGCGTCGCCTCGCCGATATCGTCGTTGAGGCCCGCCGCCGCAGCGGGCGCGCGGTCTTCGACCTTGGCCATTGCCATCCTCTTGGAAAACCGGAAATCCGCTATGGGTGTACGCAACTTAGCGCCAGTTGCGAAGCCGAGGCAACGCCGTTTGCCGCCTTCGGGTTTGCCGCTCCGCCCGGCTTTGTATGCCAGGCACTTCGGCCGCCGCGCTGGCCGCACTGCGCGCGATCACAACCCCGTTCCAGCGCCCGTTTAATGCGCTCACCGCGCAAATCGACAACGCGACCAAACATGCTCAACTCGCCACGCAAACTTGACACATTCACGCCAAGTGGCGTTCGTTAAACAGGGCTAGAGCATGTTCCGCTGTAATCGAATCGAGTTCCTTCATTCGTCATTGCCGGGCTTGACCCGGCAATCCATGCTGCGTTGAAGCCGCATGGATGCCCGGGTCAAGCCCGGGCATGACGAGAACGTGGTGCTATCTGAGCGAGATATGCTCTAGAGAGCGAAACCCGAGGCAAAAATCACCAGAAAGCCGATGGCCGCGGTGAGGCCGCCGTAAAACACCCAGGCGCGGTCGCCGACCATGAAGCTCTCGGCCGGCCACGGCAGGTACCCCGAGCCCTGCGCCATGAACAGAAGCCCGAGCAGCAGCAGGAGCATGCCGAAAATCCGCAGCAGCGCCTTCATCGCACCTTATGACCGCCCAGCGCCAAATAAACTGCCCAATAAACCCGGCATGCATCCGCGCCGCCACGATGGCAAGCGGGCGGCCATGTTGTGGCCACACGCCTCTGGCCGGATGTGGCTTGCCGGCAACGGTGGCTTACGGGCGTGCGGTAATTTTGTTAGGCTGCCCGCCGATTCTTCGGGGACTTAAACAGAGGAGTCGCCATGCGACGTATCTTTGCTATCGCCGCGATCTTATCGCTCGCGGTTCCAAGCTTGGCCTTGGCTCAAGGACCGGCGGGCGGAAATCAGCACGGCAATAATAATAAAGGCGGCGGCCGGCCGCCGCCCCGCGCCTTCGTGCGTCCCGGACCGGCCGGTCACGGGCCGGTCGTTCACGGCCCAGCCCTTCACGGTCCGGTTGTTCACGGCCCTGTTGTTCATGGCCCTGTTGTTCATGGCCCCGTTGGTCACGGCCCCGTACGCTTCGGCGGCCCCGCTGTTGGGCATGGACCTTGGCTTTTCCACGGCCATTCGTATGCGTGGCATCCGGTGCATTTCCCGCGCCCGTGGATCTATCCGCCGGGCTTTGCCTATCGCCTGTGGGCCGTCGGCGCGATTCTGCCGCCGCTGTTCTGGTCGACACCGACTTACTACTACACAGGCTGGGCCAGCATGGGATTGCCGCCGCCCGATCCCGGCTTTCAATACGTCGAATACGGGCCGGACCTGCTTCTCGTGAATGTCGGCACTGGTCAAGTCGTCCAGGTATTCCCCGGAGCCTTTAGCTGACGAGGCGCCGGCGCGCGGCGCCGGAGCAATGCCCGATCGAAGCAGCGGCGCCGCCATTGTCAGTGACGTGAACGGCTGCCATGCCCCGGATTGAAAAAATCCGGGGCATGGCAATTCTATGCCTGAGCCGCACGCGGCACGCGGGAGGCAGGCGTGACGTCTTACGTGCTTGCGATCGATCAGGGCACCACGTCGACGCGGGCGATCCTGTTTGCGGCCGATCTCTCGATCGCCGCTCTGGCGCAGCGCGAGTTTCCGCAGCATTTTCCGGCCGACGGCGAAGTCGAACACGATCCGCACGATCTGTGGACGACGACGCTCGACACCTGCCATGAGGCGATGCGGCGCGTCGGCGCCGGCACCAAAAACATCGCCGCGATCGGCATCGCCAATCAGCGCGAAACCACGCTGTTGTGGCGCCGCGCCGACGGCCGGCCCGTGCATCGCGCCATCGTCTGGCAGGATCGGCGCACCGCGGCGCGCTGCGCCGAACTCAAGGCGAACGGCCATGAGCCGCTGTTTACGGCCGCGACCGGACTGCTGCTCGATCCGTACTTTTCCGGCACCAAGCTCGCCTGGCTGCTCGATCACGTGCCGGCCGCGCGCGACTTGGCGGCGCGC
>JASHPU010000163.1 GCA_030037885.1 Xanthobacteraceae bacterium
GGAGTCGCCGATCTGATCCTTTGGCGATTTGAGGAAAGAACATACGCCAGAAAGCTACCGTAGCCGATTGAACTGAGCGAAACCCGGCATCGCCCATTAAGGTCCTTCGCGTTCACCCCGGGCTATGCGCCGGTTTCTTCCAGATGCCGCGCTTTTGCAGCAGCGCCACCTGCTTGTCGATGACTTGGCGCTTGTAGTCGGCGTGCTTGCCGGGGATTTTGTCGAGGTAGCGGTTCTTCGGATAGAGCGGCTGCTCGTAGATGATCTGGGCGAGCTCGGCGCGCACGTCCTTGAGCCAGTTGGTCACCTGCGCCGATTCGCGGTGGTGGCGCAGCGCCTCGATGTTGATGATGCCGGAGACGAAGGTCGAGCCGTTGGTGTCGCGCTGCTTGCCGACCAGTTGGCCGCGATAGTCGACGATCATCGACTGGCCGCCGCCGGCGTCGATGCCGAAATGGCGGCCCTCGGGGTAGAGGTGATAGGAGCCGATATTCGGCGCCACGATGTACATGTTGTTCTCGAGCGCGCGCGCCCGGTTGGAGATTTCGAACACGTCGTTCTCGGTGAACGGGCACGGCATCGAGGCGCGGTACACGACCTCGGCGCCGTTCATGGCCAGCCCGCGGCCGTTCTCCGGATAATTGCCCTCCATCGCCATCATGATGCCGAGCCGGCCGATCTTGGTATCGGCGACCGGCCAGAACGCGTCGAGCGTGCGGCCATATTTCGCGATCCACCAGTCGTAGA
The DNA here is from genome assembly GCA_030037885.1 of Xanthobacteraceae bacterium. Lineage (GTDB taxonomy): Bacteria > Pseudomonadota > Alphaproteobacteria > Rhizobiales > Xanthobacteraceae > BOG-931. Next base: position 748 of record JASHPU010000163.1, read on the forward strand.
CGTCATGCGGCGACACCGAGCGTTCGACCGGCAACAGCGCCGAGATTTTGTAGTGCTGCAGGATGACCTCGCCGTCCGGATCGACGACGAAGCCGACGTTGAAGAAGCGGTCCTTCCAGTCCTTATGGCGCGCCTTGGCCTGCGCCATGATGTAGACGTTCCATTGTTTCGCGAGCTTGCCGATCTCGTCGGTCTCGGGGCCGGGAATGTCGATGCAGCAGGTGTTGGCGTAATCGGCGTGATCGACGTCGAGCACCTCGTCGTTGAACCCCATCAGCGCGCCTTCGGGAATGGCGAGGAGCTTCACCGGGATGTCGAGATTGGACAGCCAGAACGCCGCCTTGGTGAGACTCTTGAGGTGCTCGATATTGTGCTCGATGTCGTCGCGGCGGCGGATGCCGTAGAAGGTCGGAATGAGGCCGACGGCATTGTAGGGTTCGATCATGACGCCATTACTCCTTTAACCACGCGCATTCCGGATCGGCGCGCAGCGGCGCATGCCTCATCCATAACAGCGGTCGGAGCGGGATGTGCGCCGATCGTGGATTATGGTTTCCGTGGGCGGCCGATTCCTCACGCCCGTCATTCCGGGGCCGAGCCAACGGGTCCGGCCTGAAGCGCCGCCCGATGACAAGCTCCGCGAGGAGTCCGGAATCCGTAACCCCTATCGGTGCAAGTCCTGCGCGGGCAGTGGTTATGGATTCCGGACTCGCCGCTACGCGGGGCGATCCGCAATGACGGAAAATCTAAGCCGCGACGCTCGGCAGCCCGGCGAGCGCCATGGCCAGTTCGCCCTCATCGTATTTCTGATCAATGAGCTTGCCCTCGAAGTAGCTGATATAGGCGGCCATGTCGAAATGGCCGTGGCCTGAAAGGTTGAACAGGATGGTCTCGGCCTTGCCCATCTGCTTGCAGCGCAGCGCCTCGTCGACGGCGCAGCGCACCGCGTGGGTGGCCTCCGGCGCCGGGACGATGCCTTCGCAGCGCGCGAACTGCACGCCGGCGTCGAAGCAGGCTTTTTGGTGATAAGCGACGGCCTCGATCAGGCCGAGCTCGTAGAGGTGCGACACCATCGGCGCCATGCCGTGATAGCGCAGGCCGCCGGCGTGGAATCCGGGCGGGATGAAGGTCGAGCCGAGCGTGTGCATTTTCACGAGCGGCGTGAGATGCGCGGTGTCGCCGAAATCGTAGGCGTATTTGCCGCGGGTGAGCGAGGGGCAGGCCGCCGGCTCGACCGCGATGAAGCGGCGCTTGCGCCCGCCGCGCAACTGCAGGCCGAGGAACGGGAACGCCAAGCCGGCGAAATTCGAGCCGCCGCCGGTGCAGCCGATGATCACGTCGGGATCGTCGCCGGCCATTTCGAACTGCTTGATCGCCTCCTGGCCGTTGACGGTCTGGTGCAACAGCACGTGATTGAGCACCGAGCCGAGCGAATATTTGACGTCCGGGTTCTTCGCCGCCATCTCCACTGCCTCGGAAATGGCGATGCCGAGCGAGCCGGGATTGTTCGGGGTCTTGGCCAGGATGGCGCGGCCGGAATCGGTCTCGTTCGACGGCGAGGCGATGCAGCGCGCGCCGTAGGTTTCCATCAGCGCGCGGCGATACGGTTTTTGATCGTACGAGACGCGGACCTGAAAGACCGTCACCTCGATGCCGAACAGCGCGCCGGCGAAGGCGAGCGACGAGCCCCATTGGCCGGCGCCGGTCTCGGTGGAGAGCCGCTTGATGCCCTGCTCCTTGTTGTACCAGGCCTGCGGCACCGCGGTGTTCGGCTTGTGCGAGCCGGCCGGCGAGACGCCTTCGTATTTGTAGTAAATCTTCGCCGGCGTACCGAGCGCCTGCTCCAGCCGGCGCGCCCGCATCAGCGGCGTCGGCCGCCACGTGCGGTAAACGTCGCGGATCGGCTCGGGAATTTCGATGGTGCGCTCGGCCGATACCTCTTGCAGGATCAGCGCCATCGGAAACAGCGGCTCGAGGTCGCCGGGCCCGACCGGCTCTTTGGTGCCGGGATGCAGCACCGGCGGCAGCGGCTTCGGCAGATCGGCCGCCAGATTGTACCAGAACTTCGGAATCTGGGTTTCGTCGAGAACGTACTTGACCTGATCGCTCACGCTGTCCTCCCACGCCAAGAGCACCCAAGAGCACCTGCGGCACTCTTTGCCGCGCAGCGTAGCCCAGAACGAGCGCGGGCGAAATCCGGCAAAACGGGCAAAATCGACGGATCGTTAAACGCGTTAAACGGCAATCACGCGGTCGACGTAAAGCTTCCAATTGCCCCGCGGCGGCGCATAGGCGCTAACATAGCTGCGTTTCCCGGGCGCAGCGCAGCAAAAGCGCGTTCACGCGCGTCTTCGACGCGCTATGGCGAAGCGGAGTGGTGCGCTGCAGACCCGGGATCGTAACAAACCTGAGCCTGGAACGATCCCGGATCAGCGGTGCACCGCTTCGCGCTGCACCGCATCCGGGAAACAAGGCTTATGTTAGCGCCTATGCGCGGCGGCGTGGATCCCGTGAGCCAGATGCCGGTGACCTTGCCCTCCCATTCGACCGGCAGCACCATGCCGCGCAAAAATTTGGCCGCCATCTGCGGCGAACTCCAGGCGATCACGGTGTCCGATCCGGTCTCCCACAGGCGTCGCCCGGGCCAAGGTCGCGCGCCGATTCGATGGCCTGCGCAACATTGAACGTGCCCTAAAATCATCACCCTCTAAAGCTTCGTCGTCGCCGGGATCGCCGGGCCGCCGAGGCCGTCGCGGCTGTAGATGTCCTCGCGGAACTGCACCACGCCGTCGGAGGCCGACCAGGCCGTGACGTAGACCCAGTGCAGCGGCACCGGTTTGACCAGCCGCGCGTTCTTCTGCTCGCCGGACTCGATTGCCTCGTCGATCTTTGCCGGCGTCCAGCCTTTAGTCTCGTCGAGCAGCCAGTAGACCAGTTGGCGCACGTTCTGCACCCGCACGCAGCCCGACGAATGGAAGCGGAAATTGTCGCCGAACAGGTTCTTCAGCGGCGTGTCGTGCATGTAGACGCCGTACGGGCTCGGAAAGCTGATGCGGATCGAGCCGAGCGAGTTGAACGAACCGGGATCCTGCTTGAACATGTAGTCGACGGCGTCGTCCGAATACCAGTTGATCTGCGACGGCTGCAGTTCGTCATGCTTCTTGTCGAAGATGCGGATGTGATACCGGGTCAGATAATCCGGCTCCTTCTGCATTAGCGGGATCAAATCCTTGCGCACGATGGAGACCGGCACCGTCCAGTACGGATTGAAATTGATCTCGACGATCTTCGAGTTGATGTCGGGCGAGGCGCGGTCCGGCTTGCCGACCACCGCGGTGTGGCGCGACACCGCGACGTCGTGCTCGATCGCCTCGATGCGGGCGGCCGGAATGTTGCAGACCACGTAGCGCGGCCCGAGATTGCCGGTCAGCGTCTTGAGCCGGCCGATATTGATCTTGAGCTGGTCGCGCCGCGCTAGCGCCGGCACGTTCATGGCGAGCAGCGTCGCCTGGCGCACCACGCCGTCGGCGTCGAGCCCGTGCCGCGTCTGAAAGCGGCGCACCGCCGCCTCGACGTAGGAATCGTAGGTGTCGTTGCCGACCGCGTGCGGATCGAGATCGCCGGAGACCGCGAGCCGGTTGCGCAGGTCGACGACGCTGGGGTGGCGCATGCCGAGCCGCAATTCGTCGACCGGCGGCACTTGCGGCCAGCCGCCGCGCGCCACGATGGCGTCGTACGTGGCGACAGCGTCCTGGGTCAGGTCAGCGGTGTGCGCGGATAGCATCGGCGCCGTGCGCTCCGGCATGCGGATGGTGCGCGAGCGCTCGTCGAAGGACTGGCCGAAATCGCCGTGGCCGCGGTCGTCGAACAAGGCATCAAGCGCCGGATCGGCCGCAGCCTTTCCCGCTACGGTACTGCCGGCGGTAAGCGCCGCCGCGCCGGCGAGCCGGCGCAGAAACCACCGCCGGTCCGCCACGGCGCCAAAAAACCCTCGCTTGCTGTCGTTCATGGAGCGCGAACTCGCCAAAAAACGCACCGCCGGCCCGGCCAATGCGCCGAAGCCACCCCCTTGCGCTAAAAACGTAGCACAGCCGCGCCGCGAACCAAAGGCAACCGCCATGCATTGAGGCTCGGGCGGTTTTGTGGCCGCCAAATCGCCCCTATAGTCGGGCACAGCTTGACCGCTCGCCCCCGAATCCGCGCGCAGGAGCGATCATGGGTCTGATCCGGCTGATCGTGGCGCCGATCCGGCGCCTGGTGGGCTCGCGGCTGGTTCAGCTCGGCGTCGTCGTCGCGCTCATTCTGCTCCTGGAGAATTTTTCCGACAATCACGCCGTGCTGAGCCGGCTTGCCGACGCGCTCGACAAGGCGGTCGAAGGCACCGTGCAGTTCGTCTCCGATCATCTGTTGCGGCTGCGCACGTTCAGCAGATCATTGCTGACCGACAGCGTGATGGTCGTCTACGTCTACGTCATCTGCCTGCTGATCTTCACCGTTTTGCGTTACGCCGTCAGACTGCTGGTCGATTTCGCCGGCTTGACCAATTTTCTATGGCTGCGCAACACCATTGCCCGCGAGCGCGGCATTGCCGCGTACCGCGCCTGGCTGCCGCTCGAACGCATCCGGCCGCGCGACTGCCCGCAGGAGGTTTGGGAGAAGCAGTTTGCCTGGCCCGAGGGCGACAAGCCGCCCTACCCTCCCCTGCGCTGGCGCATCCTGCGCGAGGTCTCGGCCTACGCGATCCTGATTGCGCTCTTGGCGGTGCTGATCCAGCTATTCACGCCGTTCCCGCTGCTGACCTGGATCGGCGAGCGGATTTGATCGCCTTATCGGCCCGCAACGCCGTTACCAGCCAACCGCGATCTATAAAGTGCCGGGGGCACGACGGATGTGGCAGGAGAGCGCGGCGCCCACCCGACGCGGGCTCAAACAACGTTCTTGACGTCCGACGCAAAGGTCGGGAAGGCGTAGACCGTGTCGCGAAGGTCCGCTGCCGTGATGCCGAACTTGATGGCAAAGGCGAACAGGTGGATCAGCTCTTCGCCGCCGTGCCCGACGATGTGGGCGCCGAGAATGCGGCCGCTGCCTTCGTCCTCGATCACTTTGGCCCACGCGGCGTGTTCGTTATAGGTGCGCGCCGACATCCCATCGCGCATGTCTTTGGTCTGGACTTTTACGGCGCGGCCATCCTTGCGCGCTTGCTGCTCGGTCATGCCGACGCTGGCCAGCGCCGGCACGGTGAAGACGCACGACGGAATGCAGCCGTAATCCGGCTTGGCGGTCGGCCCGTTGACGATATTGCGGCCGACGATGTCGCCTTCGTAGGTTGCAACCGGCGAGAGCGGCAGCGGACCCGATGCCGCATCGCCGCAGACGTAGACGGCCGGATTGGACGCCGAGCGCAGCCGGCCTCTCTCGTCGCGCCGGCGGCGGCGCAGAGCGATTATCCGACCATTGCCGATCTGATGAGCATCACCAGCGCATCCAGTCGACCAGCGCCTCGTTTACCGCCTGCGGCCGCTCCAAGGTCGACAGATGCCCGCATTCGGGCACGACGACGAGCCGAGCGCCCGGAATACTCGCGGCCATCTCGCGTGCCAGCACCGGCGGCGTCAATTGGTCGTCGTCGCCGACGAGGACAAGCGTCGGGCAGGCAATCGCCGCGAGCCCGGGCCGCGAATCCGTTCGCCCGATGATCGCCTGCTGCTGCCGGCAATAGGCTTCCGGCCCGGTCTCTTCGTTCATGGCGCGCACGGTCGCTTTGAGCGCCGCGTCGCCATGGCGCCGGCGGTACACCAAGAGCGGAAACTGATCGTCGGTAATTTCCGCGAAGCGGCCTTGCCGCGCCGATTGGATCAGCGGTTTGCGCTGCGCCGTGCGCTCCGGCAGTTCGGCGCCGGCTCCGGTGTCGAGCAATGCCAGCTTCGCCACGCGGCCCGGCGCCTGCCGCAGAATTTCAAAGGCGATGTAGCCGCCCATGGACAAGCCGGCGAGCGCAAACCGCGGCGGCGCGGCGGCAAGAACGCGGCGGGCGATGGCCGCCATGCTGTCGTCGCGACGATGATCGGCGACCGTCACCGGGCCGAACTGCCAGAGGGCCGGTATCTGTTCGGCGTACAGACGGGCCGAGCAGTTCAACCCGGGAACGAGCACACTGGGCAGAGGGTCGGCGGAAGCGGGCATGACGATGGCTCCATCAGGAGAAAGTGAAGGAATCTGTTTAACTTAGTGCGCTGCGGCAAGCCTATTGCCGTTGACTTTCGGCGATTTGACCATATGTTGCGGCAACCGAAGGCTAGGCAGATTCGGCCGCCCGGCGCGTTTCTTCCGGTCATTGTTGAAATTTCGCACCGCGACGCGGTGCCCACACGAGGGTTTATGTCCTTCTCCCATCTCGGCTTGTCCGAAAAAGTTCTCGCTGCCGTCGCGGCGACTGGCTACAAAGAACCTACTCCCATTCAAGATCAGGCGATCCCCCACGTTCTCGCGCACCGCGACGTTCTTGGCATCGCCCAGACCGGCACCGGCAAGACCGCAGCGTTCACCTTGCCGATGCTGATGCTCCTGGAACAGGGCCGCGCCCGCGCCCGCATGCCGCGGACCCTCATTCTCGAACCGACCCGCGAACTCGCGGCACAAGTCGACGAAAGCTTCGCCAAATACGGCGCCAATCACAAGCTCAATGTTGCGCTCTTGATCGGCGGCGTCTCCTTCGGCGATCAGGATTTCAAGCTTACGCGCGGCGTCGACGTGCTGATCGCCACGCCCGGCCGGCTGCTCGACCATTTCGAGCGCGGCCGGCTTCTGCTCACCGGCGTCGAGCTTTTGGTCATCGACGAAGCCGACCGCATGCTCGACATGGGCTTCATCCCCGATATCGAGCGCATCTGCAAGCTCGTTCCCTTCACCCGCCAGACGCTGTTCTTCACCGCAACCATGCCGCCGGAAATCCAGCGCATCACCGAGCAATTCCTGCACAATCCGGTCCGCGTCGAGGTTGCCCGCCCCGCCACCACGCTCGCCACCACCGCGCAGTTCCTGGTCAAATCCGGCCGCGAGGATTTCGACAAGCGCGACATGTTGCGCCGCCTGATCCGCTCCGCCGAAGGCTTGAAGAACGCCATCATCTTCTGCAACCGCAAGCGCGACGTGGCGACGCTTTACCGCTCGCTCAAGCGCCACGGCTTTTCGGTGCAGGCGCTGCACGGCGACATGGACCAGCCGGCGCGCATGGCGGCGCTCGATCAATTCCGCAAGGACGAAGTGACCCTGCTGGTCGCTTCCGACGTTGCCGCCCGCGGTCTCGATATCGTCGACGTGAGCCACATCTATAATTTCGACGTGCCGTTCCACGCCGACGATTATGTGCACCGCATCGGCCGCACCGGCCGCGCCGGCAGGAGCGGCACCGCGATCACGCTGGTATGCGGATCGAACGACGCCAAGGCGGTAGCGGCGATCGAAAAGTTGATCGGCCGCACCATTCCCTATATGGACGCACCGGATGGTGCAGGCGCCGCCTCCGAATCAGGCGCAGCCGCGCCTCGGTCGAATGGCGGCCGCCATCACGGCGATCGCCGCGCCGAGCGTCATCGTTCTCATGGCGGCGCTACGCGTCAGCCGCAGCGGCCGGCCGGTTCGGTTGCGCGCATCGAAGAGGCAAGGACCCGCCGCATGCCGCAACCGCCGGCGCGCGGCCGCAACGATGACGGCGATGCCGCGCACTTGCCGGCGTTCCTGCTGCGGCCCGTGCCAGTGAAGGCCTGACTACGGGAAGCCGGTTGCGCTTCGCGCAGGCTCACAACCATTTACCGCTCGTTCACGGCTATCTCCTAGGGTCGGCGCTTGGCCGCGACGCCCCGTCGCGGCGGCGACTACCCGCCTCACGCGCCCGGAGACCCTCGCGATGACCGTGCCCCGCGACGAGCACGCGCGAACCCTCGCATTCGCGGAAATCGCTCTCAATCAAATTCGCGCTCTGGCAGAACCGGCCACGCCGCGCAATTTCGCGGTCTGGTACCATTATGCGACCGGCTACAATCCGGCGCTCAACCGCGCCATCAACCAGGCGCTGGAAGACAAGCGCGTGCTCGCCGACGCCGACCTCGAGCAAATCTACGACACCTACATCGCCACCACCCAGGTCAGCGACAGCGTCGATACGGTCGGTTCGCGCGTGCTCGACGAGATCAAGCAGGTGCTGGCGATGATCGACGCCGCGTCCGGCTCGACCACCAGCTACTCGGAAAGTCTGGCCGACGCCTCCGCCAAGCTCGCCGCCACCAGCGACCGCGACACGCTGCGCGCGGTCATCGAGCGGCTGATCGAAGGCACCCGCGAGATGGAGGTCCACAACCGCAAGCTCGAAGCGAGCCTCTCGACGTCGAAACAGGAAATCGAGCAACTGCAGGAAAATCTGGCCGTGGTCCGCACTGAAAGCCAGACCGATGCGCTGACCGGGCTGGCCAACCGCAAGCTGTTCGACAACGCACTGATCAAAGCGATCGCCGAAGCCAAGGCGAAAGGCGAGCCGCTGTCGTTATTGATGGCCGACGTCGATTATTTCAAGCTGTTCAACGACAAATTCGGCCACCAGACCGGCGACCAGGTGCTGCGGCTGGTGGCGCAGGCGATGAAGCAGAACGTCAACAGCGAGCACGTCGCTGCGCGCTACGGCGGCGAGGAATTCGTCATTGCGTTGCCGAAGACGGTGCTGCGCTCGGCAATCGCGGTCGCCGACCAGATCCGCCGCGCCGTGATGGCCAAGGAATTGATGAAGCGCTCCAGCGGCGAACGGCTCGGCCGGGTGACGCTTTCGGTCGGTGTCGCCTTGCTGCGCGCCGCCGACACGCCGCAATCGCTCGTCGGGCGCGCCGACAAGTGCCTCTACGCGGCCAAGCGCAACGGCCGCAACCGCGTGATCTGCGAGACCGATCCGGCGGCCGGACAGGCCGGCAGCGCCGGCCTGGTCAACGCGCGCGTCGCCTAGCTTTTCTTTTTTGCCGCAAGAGGATGATAGGACGCCCGTCCTGGCGAGACCGGGGACATAGCTCGTTATTTGGGTAATCTTGCGCCTCGCACTTCGCGATTGATATTTCAGACCGCCCGAATAAAAATCGCCTCCGGTCGATCGAGGGGCGTGGCTTGGCCGCGACAGACGAGTCTTTTCGGACTTACAGGAAAAAATTTCCTGCCCGCCCGCCGAATACGGCAGCGATAAGGTTGGCCGACGAAACCCGCCCGCTTACAGAGGCCGAAGGCCTCAGAGAGCTCGCCGCTCCACCCTGTACAGACGTTCTGCTGGGTAGCCCTAAAGACCCTCCGAACGAGGCCGCGGCAACAAAGTACCTTTGGGTTGTGGGCCAAAATCGGGTGCCTTTTGCTCTTGACCTATCGCCAGGCTTCGAACGCGGTCGGCTATCGCATACAAACTTGACCGGGGGTGCGGATGCACATTGTGGTGGCGAGGTGTGGTTTTCTGCCCCATCTACTATTATCATAAATGGGGGTTCGGGCCGCTATCCACCCCGAACACCAGATGAGCTCGATGAGGTCGCACGCGCCTTTAAGGCAACTGGATACAAAGTCGCCCATATGGGTTGGGATGCCGAAACCAACACGCCGGCGCGCAAGTTCAGAGGTGATCTTCAGTGGCTGTAGATACTAGAGATTCCTTGGCGATTGTGTTTGGTGAAACTAGTCGCGGCGACACAGCCGAAGAACGAGCGCGCACGTCAAACCGAGAATTCGTCCGGAGCCAAGATCATTTGGCCCTGGCTAACAGTAAGTCTACAGGTCACCGAATAACAGCTTGGGAGGCGCTCAGCGCTTTTGGTTTTACAAAGCTTGAAGAAGCGATCGAGTATGGGTCAGCCGTACTCTCACCTGAATCTAACGAGCCTGCTCAAACACTCCGCAAATTCCGGGAAGATAGAGGTCTCGAAAAAGCCGATGTTGCACATGCGCTGAAGGTTACCTCTTTGCAAGTAGAGAGCGCGGAAGACCCAAAGACGGTGAATCCTATTGAATTCCTTGAGCGAGTTGCCATCATCTTAGGTGTTGATGAAGCGCAACTGAGTGTTCGTCCAGCAAGTGATGCCGACGACAAACTTGGTATACGTCTGCGCCGAATTAAAGAAACTAATCAAGCATTTACCCCGAGCACAGTGATTGCATTTGATGAGGCAGCATGGGTAATTCACAAACAAATTTCTCTCTCTAGCTGGCTTGAGGACCGACCCAGTCTTACAGCGATGGGCTTCGAAGCGGACTCGCGCTACGGTGAAAGGCTATATCCCGCATGGCAGGTTGGATATGACTTGGCGCATGCAGCGCGCGCGAATCTAGGCCTTTCAACGGACGAACCAATCCTGAGCCTTCGCGAAATAGTAGAAAAAAAGTTAAAGATACCACTCATACATCTATCACTTTCGCCGCAGTTCGCGGGCGCTACTATAGCTACTGGGTCATCGCGAGGCATAGCGGTAAACGTTAACGGATTGAACCAAAATGAATGGGTCCGCCGTGCAACAATCGCCCACGAGCTAGGGCATTTGCTTTGGGATCCTGATGAGAAACTCAAGTCTGTTGTAGTTGACACCTTCGACACCATCGAAGGCCAACCCCCACAGTTGAGGCCCGATTTTGTCGAGGCTCGCGCAAACGCCTTCGCAATAGAATTTTTGGCTCCGCGAGATTCGGCCCTGCAAATATTTGAGTCACACGATGACAAGGCCACCGCACTTCGCGAGGTGATGGTTCACTTTGGCGTTAGTTTTACTAGCGCAAAATTTCAAATCTGGAATGCTACGGAGCGTTCTATTCCCTTAGAATCTTTTTCTGTGCACGATGTGGAGCCAACCGACGATTGGAAGGGAAGAGAATCTTACACCGTGGACTTCTTCAAACCAAAAGAGGTTCCGATTTCAAGACGCGGACGTTTTGCGTGGTATGTGCTAAATGCCATGCGTAAAAAATTTGTTTCCGAGCAAAGTGCAGCCTTATTCTTAAACTGTCCGATTGGGATCATCAAAGAGCATGAAGCCCAAATTCTGAGCTTATATTGATCCGTGAATGATGTGATACTCTCCCCTGGGGCCTGGGGCCGGAGGAGTGAGCAGAGCGTCAAATATTCCACCCTACTGCGCCCGCCCGGTCGCCGGCTCGAGTTGCACCGATTCGCCGCAGCCGCAGGCCGCGGTCTGGTTCGGATTGTTGAACACGAACTGCGCCGAAAGCTTCTCGATCCTGTAGTCCATCTCGGTGCCGAGCAGGAACATCACCGCCTTGGGATCGACCAGGATGCGCACGCCCTTGTCCTCGATCACCTCGTCGAGCGGGTCGATCTTCTCGGCGTATTCCATGTAGTAGCTCATGCCGGCGCAGCCGCCGTTCTTGACGCCGACCCGAACGGCCGCGATCGGGCGATCGGCCTTCGCCATCACCGCCTTGATGCGGTCGGCCGCGGCATCGGTGAGCCGCATCACTTGAGGTCTCGGCCGGGGAGCGGCCATCGTCTCATCCTCCTAATCCGCTACGTGATCGTTCATTTGACTTAAGAAGTTGCCTGCCGCTACGCAACTCTCAGCACTTATTCCGTCATCCTGATGCGGTGCGCGCCAACGGCGCGCCTCGAAGGATACGGCCAAAGCGCCTCGGCCGTCGCCCTTCGAGGCTCGCTTCGCCCGCATCGCAGGGTGACGGTCCATGGTTCACCACATATCCAGCACCGTGCGCGCCTCGTCCGACATGCGGCTCGGATCCCACGGCGGATCCCACACGATGTTGACCTTGGCTTCGCGCACGCCGCCGACGCCGGCGACCGCGTTCTCGACCTGCCCCGGCAACTCGGCGGCCGAGGGACAATTCGGCGTCGTCAAGGTCATGTCGATCGTCACGGCGCGGTCGTCGTCGATATCGACCTTGTAGATCAGGCCGAGCTCGTAAATGTCGGCCGGAATCTCCGGGTCGTAGACGGTCTTGAGCGCGGCGACGATCTCATCGGTCAGCCGCGCCATCTCGTCCGGCGGAATGGTGGAGGGCCGCTCGCCCGCCTCGCTGGCGGCGGGCGCGCCGATGCCGGGTGCGCCGGCAGATGCCGCTGCCGCAGTGGCGGGCGCGTCTTCCAACGCGATCTTGTTCGTCTCTTCGCTCATGTGAAGAAATCCTGCGCCTTGAGGAGCGCCTGCACCAGCACGTCCACCTCCTCGCGCGTATTGTACATGGCGAACGACGCGCGGCAGGTCGCGGTGACGCCGAACCGGGCAAGCAGCGGCATGACACAATGGGTGCCGGCCCGCACCGCGACACCGGAGCGGTCGATCACGGTCGCCACGTCATGCGGATGGGCGCCCTTCATTTCGAACGACACGATCGGGCCCTTGCCCTTGGCGGCGCCGAAAATACGCAGCGAATTGATCTCGCGCAGCCGCTCGTGGGCATAGCGCGCCAAGTCGGCCTCGTGGCTGCGGATGCGCGGCTTGCCGACCGCGTTCACGTAGTCGATCGCCGCACCCAAACCGATCGCCTGAACGATCGCCGGCGTGCCGGCCTCGAATTTGTGCGGCGGCTCGCCGTAGATGACGCGGTCTTCGAACACTTCGCGGATCATCTCGCCGCCGCCGTTGAACGGCGGCATGGCTTCGAGATGGGCGTACTTGCCATACAGCACGCCGATGCCGGTCGGGCCGTAAAGCTTGTGGCCGGTGAAGGCGTAGAAATCGCAGTCGATGTCCTGCACGTCGACGTCGAGGTGCACGGCGCCCTGCGCGCCGTCGATCACCACCGGAATGCCGCGGGCATGGGCGAGCCGCGTCACTTCCTTCACCGGCACCAGCGTACCGAGCATGTTCGACATGTGCGTGATGGCGACCAGCCTGGTGCGCGGGGTCAACAGCTTTTCGAATTCGTCGACGAGAAAATTGCCCTCGTCGTCGATCGGCGCCCATTTGATCACGGCGCCGTGGCGCTCGCGCAGAAAATGCCACGGCACGATGTTGGAATGGTGCTCCATGATCGAGAGCACGATCTCATCACCTTCGCGGATGCGTTCGCGCCCGAACGTATAGGCGACGAGGTTGATCGCCTCGGTGGCGTTGCGGACGAAGACGATCTCTTCCTTGCGCCGGGCGTTGACGAACGCGGCAGCCTTCTCGCGCGCCAGCTCGTAGGCCTCGGTCGCCTCGTTGGCGAGATAGTGCAGGCCGCGATGCACGTTGGCGTATTGCGTCGTGTAGGCTTTGTGCAGCCGCTCAAGCACGGCGCGCGGCTTTTGCGCCGACGCGGCGTTGTCGAGATAGACCAGCGGCTTGCCGTAGACCTGGCTCGCCAGGATCGGAAAGTCAGCACGGATGCGAGCGACATCGTAGGCCGCCTCGGCCGCCGGACGCTGCTGCGTGAGAGCTTCGGTGCTCATCGTCCGCCTCGCGCGTTGAGCCAGTCGACCACGCAATCCATCAGCGCTTCGCGCAGGCCGGCGTGCTCGATGCCCGCAATCGCCTCGCCCAGGAACGCCTGGATCAACAGCGCCTCGGCTTCCGCCGCCGCAATGCCGCGCGCCATCAGATAGAATTTCAGCTCCTCGTCGAGCGCGCCGGCCGTCGCGCCGTGGCCGCACTGCACGTCGTCGGCAAAAATCTCCAGTTCCGGCTTGTTGTCGGCCTCGGCGCGATCGGAGAGAAGGAGCGCCTGCGTCATCATCTTGGCGTCGGTTTTCTGCGCGCCGCGGCGCACGATGATGCGGCCCTGGAACACGCCATGGGCCTCGTCGTCGAGCACGGTCTTGAACACTTCGCGGCTCTGGCAGCCGCGGGCGGCGTGACTGGCAAACAGCGTGGTGTCGGCGTGCTGGCGGCCGCGGAGCAGCGTTGCGCCGCGAATGCCGGCGACCGTGTCCTCGCCGTCGAAGTTCAGGAAAATCTGGTTGCGCACCACGGCGCCGCCCATGGTGAAGGTAAACGCATTGAAGCGCGCCTTGGCGCCGATCGCCGCCGCCAAGGTCGAGACATGCAGCGCCGCGGCGCCCTCGGCAATAACCTTGACGTGATCGACATGGGCGCCGTCGCCGACCACGAGTTCGAGCGCCGCATTGACCTGATAATCGCTGCCGGACGGGCCCTCATGGCTTTCGATCAGCATGGCGCGCGCGCCCGGCGCGGCGACCACCAGCGAACGCACGAAGCTCGCCGCCGGCTTTGGCGAGGCCACGAAGCACAGATGCAGCGGCCGCTCGATCGTGGCGCCGGCGGCGATGCGGATCACCGCACCGTCGCCCATGAACGCGGTGTTGAGCGCAACCGCAAGATCGCCCTTCGGCGCGAGCTTGCCGATATGGGCGAGCACCGCCGGGTCGGCGTCAGAGAGCGCATCGGCGAGCGAACCAACGACGAGGCCGGACTCCAGCCCGGAAAGGTCCGACAATTCGGGCGCGAAGGCGCCATCGACGAACACGAGCCGTCGGGTCTCGACGTCGCCGAGGAAAGCGGCCGCTGTCCCGGCCTGCGCTTTGGCCGCGGCATCCGGCGGGCTCGCCAGGGGTTTGGCCTCGCGCATCAGCGCCCGCAGG
>JASHPU010000164.1 GCA_030037885.1 Xanthobacteraceae bacterium
TGCTGCCTCCGCCATGGTGGCCCGAGTGCGTTGGCTCATGGTCATATCGGCGCTCACGACCGCCGTGGCCATCGCCGCGGTGCTGGGGCTCATCGGCTATCGCATTTTCCATGCCGGCAGAAGCGCCGGACCGGCCGGTGTGGTCTCGGCCGGCATCGTCACCCTGCCCAAAGGCGCCCGCGTGGTCTCGACCGCCATTGCCGGCGACCGCATCGTGGTGACGATCGAAATCGCCGGCGCAACCGAAATCCGCACCTTCGATGCCGACACGCTCCACGAAACCGGCCGCCTGCGCTTCACAACGCAGCCGTGACTCTCCGTGCTTGCGCGCGGGGTTCATCACCGCTATTTCGGGACGAGGCTCCCTTCGTCTAGCGGCCCAGGACGTCGCCCTCTCACGGCGAAAACAGGGGTTCGAGTCCCCTAGGGAGCGCCAGCGAACAAAGTCCATGACTTAGCGGGTATTTTGGCGGCGGTGGCGACCATCTGTCAGCCGCAGATGCAGTAAAGTCCGGACTTCATGGGCGCGGGCTGCGGCGGCTCGAGCGTTGCTTTTATCAGGTCGCCGCTGCTGCGTAGCTTGGCCTCGCGTGCGTCGGCGCTCTTGTCCCAGCCTTTGGCCATGAGTTCCAAGGCCCGCTTGTCAGCTGGCTTCGTGAGCACTGCTGCGAGCCGTCTACATTCCTCGGCAAAGCGTCGATACTCGGTCACCCAACGCATAGCTGTCCCCCCGCCGCGCAAGGCTGCGCGGCGCAATCGAGCTAAGCTTTGTGAATTCCCCCGTACGCAGTTAGGATTGCCGGACACTGTGTCAACTCAATGTCCGTCTCGGGTCATCGTTGGCGTTATGAACATGGCGCAACGCGGGATATTGTCCAAATTGTGGGAGCGGTTCGGTCGCAAGGACGACGCAAGCTTTCAGAACGCGCTAAAGCTCATTGCGCGCCGCCAGTGCCTTGATGCGGTCGGCGGTGCGGCAGGCGATCGCCTGGATGGTGAGTGAGGGATTGACACCGCCCACGGTCGGGAACACCGAGCCATCGCAAATCCACAGGTTCGGTATGTCCCAGGAGCGGCAATCGGCGTTGACGACGCTCGTTTTCGGGTCGTCGCCCATGCGCGCGGTGCCGTTGAGATGGCAGGTGTCGTCGGTCTCGTCCCAGATTTCGGTGGCGCCGGCCGCCTCCAGCGCTTGCCGCATGAAGGCGAGCGAATGGGCGATCAGGCGCTTGTCGTTGTCGCAATACGAATAGGTGACACGCGAGATCGGCAGGCCATATTGATCGCGCTCGTCGGCAAGCGTGACGCGGTTGCGCTCCTGCGGCATGAGTTCGCCGACGATTTTCAACCCGACCTGATGATTGTAGCGCTCCATCTCGTCGATGAGCGGCTGGCCCCACAATCCGCGCTCGCTCGACTCCACCCCCGACCAGACGAGCGGCAGCGGGCCTTGGCTCATGTAGGCGTAGCCGCCGAAAAAATCCTTGCCGGTATCGGTGTAGTTCCAATGCTCGGTGATAGCGAGCGAGGGCGGACCTTTGTAGGCGCGGATCTCGCGCTCCATGATGCCCCATACCGCCTGGTTCGCCTGCACCATGAGATTTTTGCCCACCAGCCCGGAAGAGTTGGCCAAGCCGTCCGGGTAGCGGCTCGATGCCGAATTGAGCAACAGTCGCGGCGTTTCGATCGAATAACCCGCGACCACGACGTTCTTGGCGCGCTGGAAACGCCAGCGGCCCCGGCGGTGGTAGCGTACGCCGGTGACGCGGCCGGATTTGTCGTGCTCGACGCGGCCGACCATGGCGAGGTCGCGGATTTCGGCGCCGGCTTTGAGCGCGCGCGGCAGCCAAGTGATGAGCACGCTCTGCTTGGCATTGGTCGAGCAGCCGATGACGCACATGCCCCGATAGACGCAGGGCGGCGAACGGCCGCGCGGCGCCGAGACCGTCGCGAGCGGGGTCGGCGACCAGGCAATCCCGAGCGCCTCGGCGCCTTCGGCGAGCACCAGGCCGGCGGCATTGACTTCGTGGGCGCGGTACGGATAGCGCGGCCGCTTCGGCCCCCATGGGTAATTGACCGGACCGGAAATTTTCAGCGCGTTCTCCACCTCGGCGTAGTAGCGCCACATCTCGCGCCAATCGAGCGGCCAATCGACGCCATAGCCGAGCTTGCTGCGCGCCTTGAACCATTCCGGGCGGAAGCGCAGCGACACCATGGCGAAATGCACGGTCGAGCCGCCGACCGATTTGCCGGAATTATTGGCGCCAAGCTGCAGCGGGTTGTCGCCGTCGACGATGCGCTCGTCGGTCCAATAGAGCTTGGCCTGATGATGCTCGTCGGAGGCAAAATCGTCGAGCGGCCGCCAATACGGTCCGGCATCGAGCGCCACGACGGAGAAGCCGTATTCGGCGAGCTTGCAGGCCAGCGTGCCGCCGCCGGCGCCGGTGCCGACGATGGCGAAATCGACCGCGTCGTCCTCATCATATTGCCGCATCGGCACCCAGCCGCCCGGCCGCAACACATCCGGCGCGCGACCGTCGAGGGCGCGCGGGGTATGTTCGGGATTATCCGACACGAGCGTTCTCCGCGCGCGCCCTGCCTTCGTTGCCGGATCGCGCTTCGGCAGCCTCCCATGGATCGCGACGGTCGAAATACATGCGCACGTAGCCGCGCGGACTTGCTGGTCCGCCGAAGCCGATTTCGCTCCAAGCTGCCGGATGCGCGTAATAGGAGCTGACGATGTCGTGCAGCAGGCGCATCTTGAAAAAGACTTTGGCGGGCAAATCGTCCCAGGCTTTTTCGTCCACCTCGCCGTTCTGGATTGCTTTCAACAAGTCGTCCTGCAACAGCGCGCCGATTTCATGGAAGCGCCGGCCGTAACGCGACGTCGCCTCGGCATCGATCGCCGCAAGGGCGCGCTGCCAGGCCTCGCGCATCGGCGGCAAACGCGCATCGCGATAACCGTCGCCACTGTTCTTGTGCATTTTTTCGTCAACCATGGCGGCGACCGGCGCCCGCTGCGCCCGGTCCGGCGGTTGCGGCACGATGCGCTCGCAGATCGCGCGTAGCGTCGGCCATTCGGCGTCGGTGAAGAAGCCGTGATGGTCCGGGTCAATCGCCATGCGCCGGTCGATGACCGCCCGCGTTTGGTCGTTCCATGACGGCGAGTTGCGCTTTTGCAGCACGTCG
Source organism: Xanthobacteraceae bacterium (assembly GCA_030037885.1). GTDB lineage: Bacteria > Pseudomonadota > Alphaproteobacteria > Rhizobiales > Xanthobacteraceae > BOG-931. The sequence continues at coordinate 3,190 of JASHPU010000164.1, forward strand.
TAGCCGGGATAGCGGTCAGGCATCGGTCTCGTCCTCGATGAGAGAGAGCGCGGCGAGACCGGCGAGTGCCAGGCCGGTAAAACTCGGCGGCGCCGGCAGCGGCGGACCGTTCAACACGTTCTGGCTCCAGTTGCGCCAACCGCCCATGTTGCGCGCCACGCCGAAGATGTGGAATCCGACGCCGCCCATGCCGAGCAGCGCGGTGAGCTTCAGCCAGCGCCGCGCAAGGCGATTGGTCTTCAGCGTCGGCCGCAACGCGGCGGCCCCGAGCAGCGCCGCGGCAACCGGCGGTACGGTGACCGGCAACACCATTGCCGGATCTTGAAACGCACCGCGGAAATGCAGGAGCCCGGCTTCGCCCACGGTACCGGCGAGTCCCACAGCGCTGACGGCCGCGAGCGTGCGCCCGGCAGGCATGCCGAGAATCGTCGGGCGTCGCCGCGGCAGCACGTCGCGCACCCGCTCGGCGCCGCGGCCGAGCAGACCGGCAAGCGTCAGCGCGAACGGCGCTCCGATCGGCGCGGCATAAAATAGATTGAGCCACGACAGGCCGCCGGGGCGCTTGAGAATATTGTAGGCGTGGAAGCAAAGGCCGGCGAGGCCGGTGACGGCGGCCACGGCATAGATGCCGTCACGCACCGCGTGGCGGTTTGGCCGCGCATCGGCGAGACCAAACACACTGCCGGCAAGCGTCAGCGCCGCGATCGCCAGCGGCGTATACATCGCCCGATTGGCGAACGAGCCGCGATAGTGCTCGACGGCGCTGTCGGCCAGCACCAAAAATGCGAGCAACGCGGTGCTGCCGTTGAGCCGGCGTGCGGCTTTTTTGACGATGTCGCGAGTGGAGCGCAGTCGCGCCGGGGAATATTTGCCGACAAGCCGCGCCAACTCCCGCACCTTGGCGACGCGCCAATGCAGCGGAGGCGGAGCCGGCGGCGCAATCAAACGTGCGGCCGCGACAGCGACGTCGCGCGTCGTCGGCAACAGCGGCGAGCGCGCCACGCGCGCGATCAGGCGCGGCCGCGCCACGAGCAGCACGGCAGCGCCGGCGAGCGCCGCATTGGCGATCAGGTCCAGCGTCGGGTCGGCTCTCGTCATGACGGCCCGCCGCCGACGCAAAATCGCTCGGCGTCCTTGTCCTTGAACGTGATGCCGTGGCCGGGCCGGCCGAGATCGGGCGCGATGGCGCCGTCATGCGATGCCGGCGCGCCGTCGAACAGCATCTGCTCGATGCGCACGTGGTCGTGAAACCATTCGAGATGGCGCAGCCGCGGCACCGCGCAGCCGACGTGGCGGTGCATCGACGGCGCACAATGGGCCGACAGGTCGACGTGATGCGCCTCGCACAAAGCCGCGATTTGCAGAAAGCCAGTGATGCCGCCGCAGCGCGTCGCATCGGCCTGCAGCACATCGACCGCATCGGCTTGCAGCATCAGCCGCGCGCCGTCGGACGTATAAATGTATTCGCCCGCGGCGACCTCCATCGCTTGCGGCGCGCGCTCGCGCATCAACCGCAACCCGGGCAGATCGTCGGCGGTGACCGGCTCCTCGAACCAGCGGACGTCCGCTTCTCGGCAGCCTTGCGCAAAATCAAGCGCCTGCTTGACCGAGAACGCGCCGTTCGCGTCGACGAACAATTGCCGATCGCCGATCGCGGATTTGGCTTCTTTGACACGCTGCGGATCGCGCTCCGGCTCGCTGCCGATCTTCATCTTGACGAAACGGCAGCCGTCGCGCTCCACCCAGCCTCGAAGCTGCGACCGCAATTGCTCGGACGAATAGGTCGTAAAGCCGCCGCTGCCGTAGATCGGCACGCGCTCGCGGCAGCGGCCGAGCAGCGTCGCCAGCGGCACCCCGAGCGCGCGCGCTTTCAGATCCCAGAGCGCCGCGTCGACCGCCGAAATGGCGCATGCGGCAAGCCCGGACCGGCCGAGATTGCGCACGCTGCGCCGCATCGCCATGAAGGCGCCCGGAATGTCGAAGCTGTCGCGCCCTTCGGTCGCCTTGCGTAAAAGACCGTGCACCAACGAGACAATCGACGCATCCGCATAGGTATAGCCGAAGCCCACGGCGCCGTCGGCCTTCGCATGCACCGCGACGAGCGTGGTCGCGTCCCAGCTTAACGTGCCGTCCGCTTCGGGAAAATCGGTGGGGATGCGATAGGCGCGGGCATGCAGCTCCGTGAGCGGAGCGCCGCCGCTGTTCGACCTCGTCACCGCTACTTCCCCGGAATGATCGAAGCCAAAACCTGCTTCGCCGTTTCCTTGATCACACTGCGCTCGTGCGGATCGCCCTTGACCAGCGACTCGGTGAGGTGCCTGGCCTGCTCGAACGTGATGTGCGGCGGCAACGGCGGCACTTCGGGATCGGTCTTGACTTCCAGAACCACGGGGCGGTCGGCGGCGAGCGCACTGTCCCATGCGGTGCCGAGCGCATCGGGACGGTCGACGTAAATCCCCTTGAGGCCGATCAGCTCGGCGAAGCGGTGATAGGGAACGTCCGGGATCTGCTGCGAGGCATTGAACTTCGGGTCGCCCTCCATGACTCGCTGCTCCCAGGTCACCTGATTGAGGTCTTCGTTGTTGAACACGCAGACGATCCAGCGCTGGTCGGCCCATTGCCGCCAGTATTTCGCGACGGTGATCAGTTCCGCCATGTTGTTCATCTGCATGGCGCCGTCGCCGACGAGCGCGATGACCGGGCGGTCGGGGTGGGCGAATTTGGCCGCGATCGCATAGGGCACCGCGGCGCCCATCGAGGCGAGGCCGCCCGACAGCGACGCCATCATGTCGCGCCGGATTTTCAGATCGCGGGCGTACCAATTGGCGCAGGAGCCGGAGTCGCTCGTGAGAATGACGCGATCCGGCAGCCGCGGCGACAATTCCCAGGTGACGCGCTGCGGATTGACCGGGGCCGCGTCGGCCATGGCGCGCTCCTGCAGCGTCTTCCACCAATCCTTCATGTTCTTTTCGATGGTCTTGCGCCACTGTCCGTCGCCTTTTCTCGATTTCAGAAGCGGTAGCAGCGCGCGCAGCGTCTCGGCGGCGTCGCCGACCAGGTTGACCTCCATCGGATAGCGCAGCGACAGCATGTCGGGGGCGATATCGATTTGCACGCCGCGGGCTTGCCCTTCCTTCGGCAGAAATTCCGAATACGGAAAGCCGGAGCCGACAACGAGCAGCGTGTCGCACTCCATCATCAGCTTATAGCTCGGCTCGGTGCCGAGCAGGCCGATCGAGCCGGTGACCCAGGGCAGATCGTCCGGCAACGCGGCCTTGCCGAGCAGCGCCTTGGCGGCGCCGGCTTCGAGCTTGTTGGCGACCGCGATCACCTCGTCGGCGGCATACAGTGCGCCGGCGCCAACCAGGATTGCGACTTTCCTGCCGCTGTTGAGCACGTCGGCGGCGCGCCGCAGGTCATGATCGTATGGAATGGTCTTCGGCTTGGCGAAACCGACGCCGGAGTGCAGCGTGCCATGCTTGCGCGGCGGCTCCTGATAATCCGCTTCCTGCAGGTCGTTGGGCAGAATGATTGCGGTGACGCGGCGTTCGCCGAGCGCGATGCGCACCGCGCGATCGACCAGATGCCGTACCTGGGCAGGCGTCGAGGCCTGCTCGACGAAGGCGCCGGCCACGTCCTTGAGCAGGCTCGTCAGATCGACCTCCTGCTGATAATGGCCGCCCATCGCGTTGCGCGATTGCTGTCCGGCGATCGCCAGTACCGGCATATGGTCGAGCCGCGCGTCGTAGAGGCCGGTGACCAGATGCGACGCGCCCGGTCCCGAGGTCGCGATGCAGACGCCGAGCTCGCCGGTAAACTTGGCGTAGGCCGAGGCCATGAAGGCGGCCATCTCCTCGTGGCGCGCCTGAATGAACTCGATTTTGCCGTTGGCGCGGTTGAGCGCGCCGAATACGCCGTTGATGCCGTCGCCGGGATAGCCGAACATTTTGCGCACACCCCACGCATGGAGGCGCTCAACGATAAAGTCGCCGACAGTCTGCGCCATGTGAAAAACCTCGCGGGAACGCCGCCGCACGTTGCCGCCGATAATGTTCAATTGTTCTTTTGGTGAACGAACGCTCTGCGGGGAAGTTCCCACCGCGTTCGTCTGAGAGAAGTTCCCGAATTTCCCGCTCGGAGGGCCAAGTTAAAATCTGAGCGCGGCTACGCCTGCAGCAGCTTTTCGAGACGGATCGGCAACTTGCGGACGCGGATGCCGGTCGCGTGATGCACAGCGTTGGTGATGGCGGCGGCGGTGCCGACATTGGCGAGCTCGCCGAGACCTTTGACGCCGGCCGGATTGACGTCGTGATCGACCTCGGACACCAGGATGACCTGGACCTGATCGACGTCGGCGTTCACCGGAATCATGTAATCGGCGAGATTGTCGTTGACGTAGCGCGCGTAACGGGGGTCGATCTCGGTTGCTTCGTGCAGCGCCGAGCTGATGCCCCAGATCATGCCGCCCATCAGTTGGCTATGGACGGTTCGCGTGTTCATCAGCCGCCCGGCAGCGAATGCGCCGACGATGCGCGGCACGCGGATTTCGCGCGTCAGCACGTGGACGCGCACTTCGACCAGCTCGGCGCCCATGGCGTACATCACCTTGTCGCCGTGCGAGCCGCCGACCATGTCGACTTTGCCGGCATAGAGGTCGGCGATGGCTTGGGGCTTCAATCCGTCGGGGACGAACTCGGCATAGTCCTCAACGACGGCGACACCCATGCGCCTGAAAATATCGGCGAAGCTTTCGCCCGCGCCGTCGTTGGCGACGACCTTGCCGTCCTGGAGCATCAGATCGTCGGCGCTGCGGCCGGCGAGCGGCCCGTCATTGGCGGTGACCGCGGCATGGAACAGCCTGGCGCGAATAAGATTGCAGGTCTTCTTGACGGCGCTGCACGAACTCGCGGTGGTATTGGAGCCGCCAGCGACCGGCGCCGGCGGCAGCCGCGAGTCGCCGATCTCGACGGTGACGGACGCAAGATCGATGCCCAGACGCTCGGCCGCCATCTGGCCGATGACGGTGTAGGCGCCGTTGCCGATCTCATGGGCGGCGATCTGCACGCGCGCCTCGCCGTTCGGTTTCAGCCGCACGCGCGCCGCCGCCGGGCCAGTGTGGGTCGGATAGACCGCCGTGGCGCAGCCGTAGCCGACCAGCCAATCGCCGTCGCGCATCGCGCCGGGTTGCGGATTGCGATCCTTCCAGCCGAAGGCCGCGGCCGCCTGGTCGTAACACGTCATCAACGAGCGGCTCGAATAAGGCCGATTGCCGATCGGGCTATTCATCGTGTCGTTGACGCGGCGAAACGCGATCGGGTCCATGCCGAGCTTTTGCGCCATCTCGTCCATGGCGCTTTCCAACGCGTAAATGTACGGCACGACCGGCGGCGAGCGCATGTAGCCCGGTGTATTGCGGTCGGCATGGACGACGTTGACCTTGGTGGCGACGGCGCCGAACGCATAGAGCTGGGCGCTGTCTTCGACACCGGCGACGACGTAAGGATCGGGCCGCGAGCTGACCTCGAAGCCCTCGTGACTGTAGCCGACGAGCTTGCCGTCGCGAGCGGCGCCAAGCCGGATGTGGTGGCGGGTCTCGGCGCGGTAGGTGGCGATGGTGAACCCTTGTGCGCGGGTCGCCACAAGCTTCACCGGCCGATTGAGCCGTTTCGCCGCGAGCGCGATCATCGCGGTGCGGGGCGTCATCGTGCCCTTGGAGCCGAACGCACCGCCCGCATAGCTGCTGACGACGCGCACCTTGTCCGGATCGATGCCGAGCCGCTGGGCGACGCCGTTCTTCAGGCCATACACGAACTGGCTCGGCTCGTAGACCGTCAGGTGATCGGCGGTCCATGCGCAAGTGGTGGTGAACAGCTCCATGGGATTATGGTGCTGCGGCGGCGTTTCGTATTCGAGATCAATGACTACCGGCGCGCCGGCAAACGCCGCTTCGGCGTCGCCGGCCTGCGGCAGGTGCTTGTGCTGCGGCGAAACCTTGGTGGCATCCTCCTGCGTCACTCCCGGCGAGCCGAACGTCGCCGACGGCGTCTGTTCCGAATAGGTCGGCTTGACGCGAGAGGCCGCATCGGTCGCGGCTTCGAACGTGTCGGCCACCACCACGGCGATGATCTGGCCGGCCTGCTGAATTTCCGGCCCGAGGTCCTCAATCGACGTCGACGAGCCCTGGCCGAATTTCACGCCTTTCAGTTCACCGGTATTCTCGTAGGTCAGTATGTCGAGGACGCCGGGCACCGCGCGCGCGCCGTCGAGATCGAGGCGTTCGATCCGCCCCGTGGCAATGGTGCTCGTGACCAGAACCGCGAACGCCGGATTGCCGACGGGCGTGTCGGAGGGGTAGCGCGCTTGTCCGGTGACCTTCAGCCGCGCATCCACACGCGGCGCGGGAGCGCCCATATTGGCTTTCGGCGTCGGTGCGGCTGCGTTTGCCATCTATATCTCCAAAGCCGCGGCCTGCCGCAGCGCGCGGCGCAGGGTGCGCTTGCCCAGCTCGATCTTGAAATCGTTGTGGCCGTGGCCTTGCGCGCCGGCAAAGGCTGCGTCCGCCGCCGCCATCGCGGTTTGCTCGTCGATGGTTTTGCCGCGCAGCGCGGCCTCGGCATCGGCCGCGCGCCAGGGCACCGTCGCAACGCCGCCGAGTGCAATGCGGGCTTCGCGCACGGCGCCGTCCTCCAGGTCGAGCGCGACGGCGGCCGACGCAAGCGCGAATTCGTAGGATTGCCGATCGCGCACTTTCAGGTAGAGCGAGCGCCGGGTCCACGGCCCGGCTGGCACCGTGAAGGACACGATCAGCTCGCCCGGCCGCAGCATCGTCTCTTGATCCGGCGTGTCGCCGGGCTGGCGATGCAGCTTGGCAAACGGAATGGTGCGCGCGCCGTCGGGACTGATGAGGTCGACGGTTGCGTCGAGCGCGATCAGCGCCTGGCCGAAGTCGCCCGGGTACGTGGCGATGCAATGATCGCTGCCGCCGAGGACCGCATGCATGCGGTTGACACCGGCAAGCGCGGCGCAGCCGGAGCCGGGATTGCGCTTGTTGCATGCCGCGTAGGAGACATCGCGAAAATAGGTGCAGCGCGTGCGCTGCAGGACGTTGCCGCCAAGGCTGGCCATGTTGCGAAGTTGCGCACTGGCCGCGAGTTGCAGGGATTGCCCGATCACCGGGTAGTGATGTCGGACGTCCGGGTGGGCGGCGGCATCCGCCATGCGCACCAAGGCGCCGAGGCGCAGCCCGTTCTGGCCGAGCTCGATGCGTCCATAACGGCCATCCTGCAGCGCGTTGATGTCGATCACACGCTGCGGCCGCATCACGTCAAGCCTCATGAGGTCGACGAGCGTGGTACCGCCGGCAAGATAAGAGACGGGCGCGGAGGCTCCGCCGCCGGCAGCCTGCGTGGCAGCGGCCCAATCGCTGACGCGCTCATAGATGAAGGGGCGCATGGCTAGTCTCGGCTCGCTGTCTTCATCGCCGGTCTCGCCTGCCGCACGGCGGCGACGATGTTCGGATAGGCCGCACAACGGCACAGATTGCCGCTCATGTACTCGCGAATGTCGGCGTCGGTTTCGGCATGGCCTTCGTTGACGCAGGCGATCGCCGACATGATCTGTCCGGGCGTGCAGTAGCCGCACTGGAACGCGTCGTGATCGATGAAGGCCTGCTGCATCGGATGCAGTTCGCCGTTCTTGGCGAGGCCTTCGATGGTGGTGACGGCGCGGCCTTGCGCGGCGACCGCAAGCGTCAGGCACGATACGACGCGGCGGCCGTCGAGCAGCACCGTGCAGGCGCCGCATTGGCCGTGATCGCAGCCTTTTTTGGTCCCGGTCAGCGCCAGATGCTCGCGCAACAGGTCGAGGAGCGAGGTGCGGGAATCGACCGCGAGCCGATGGTCGCGGCCGTTGACGGTAAGGGTGAAATCGCTGGGCGCTCGCGCATCGCCGCTATTTGCGGCTGCCGGAGTGGCGCGCGAGGCGCGGGCAAAGGCCGGCACCACTGTGGCGGTCGAGACGCTCGCCATCAGGAATCGTCTCCGGTTGGTACCGGACCGCTGCGGGTCCTTTGCCGCAATATCGTCGTTGGTCATGTCCGTTCGAAAGTTGTGCATCACGCCGATGCTGCTCAACGGCTAACGACGCTCGGCCACGACCCGTTCCGGGAACCAGCGGATGCCCGGCAAACATTTCGAACCGCCGGGACTCATGCTGTTGCCCGCGTGCGCGATTGTCGCATCCCGTTGGCCGGTGCCGCCGTAGACTAATCACTGCGACGGTCTAGATCACTGCAATCGCGAGGCTGACTTATCCCACTTTCGAACGGATCGCGCGGCGGAGCCGCGGACGCTTGTTTGGTTTAGCGAGACCAAAGATACCGGCCAAGGTCGCTGCCGGTTAGTTCGCTATCAAACATTGAAGGGGAATAACGCGAAGTTCCGCTTTTTGGAACCAATCGGTCTGGCTTGGGTTTGGCCAAAGGCATTCGCTGGGAGGGCTAGGGTCGTTCGCATCTACTCTCCCGCTGAGTTGGGGGCGGCCACCAGGGCGCATGCTGATGGCGATCTTCGGGCCCCGAGCGAACCTTTTTATGAACGCGGCGCTGCTCGGCGCGACCGGCGGCGGCATCGTGCTGTTGCTGGCCGTCTGGGTCGTGCCGGTGATCGGCTACAACACGCAGGAGCGCTTTGCGCCGCAGCAACCGATCCCCTTCAGTCATAAGCATCACGTCAGCGGCCTCGGCATCGACTGCCGCTATTGCCACACCGAGGTCGAGAAATCGGCGGACGCCGGTATGCCGTCGACGGCGATCTGCATGACCTGCCACTCGCAGATCTGGACCAACGCCGCGATGCTGGCGCCCGACCGCCGCAGTCTCGCGGACAATACGCCGATCCGCTGGACGCGCGTCTACACCCTGCCCGATTACGTCTTCTTCGACCACAGCATCCACATCGCCAAGGGCGTCGGCTGCACCGAGTGCCATGGTCCGATCGGCGACATGGCGCTGACCTGGAAGGCACGCACGCTCTCCATGAGCTGGTGCCTGTCGTGTCATCGCGATCCCGCGCCGCACCTGCGGCCGAGGGACCAAGTGTTCAACCCGCATTGGCAGCGCGCCTCGGCAACGCCGTCAGGCGCGGCGCTGATGGCCGCATATCGCATCAATACTGAAAACTTGTCTGATTGCGGAATTTGCCATCGATGAATGAGCCGACCCGCACCTATTGGCGCAGCCTGGAAGAGCTGGCGGAGACGCCGGAATTCGCCGCGATGGTCGCGCGCCGGGCGCCACGCTTCCGCGACATCGTCAATGCGTTCGATCGTCGGCGCTTTCTGCAACTGATGGCGGCCTCGTTGGCGCTCGGCGGTCTGTCCGCGTGCGGCCCGGAGCCGAACCCGCGCCAGCTTCTGCCCTATGTGGAAGAGCCGGAGAACATCGTGTCGGGGCGCAATCGTTACTACGCCAGCGCCGTCACGCTCGACGGCTATGCGACCGGCGTGCTGGTCGCGCACCAGATGGCGCGACCGATCAAAGTCGAAGGCAATCCCGATCATCCGGCGAGTCTTGGTGCCAGCAGCGCCATCATGCAGGCGAGCATCCTGCAGCTTTACGATCCCCGGCGCGCCCAAACCATCGTCGGCAACGGCCAAATCGCCACCTGGGACGCTTTCGTCAGCGCCTTACATGATCGTCGCGGCGCTTTGCTGGCGCGCCACGGCGAAGGATTGCGCATTCTGACCGGAGCGGTCGGCTCGCCGTCGCTCGCAGCGCAGTTGGCAAAGCTTCAGCAACAGCTGCCGCAAATGCGCTGGCATCAGTGGGAGCCGCTGCATCGCGACAATGCGTTCGCCGCGGCGCAGACGAGCTTCGGCCAGCCGGTCGAGCGGCTCTACGACCTGAGCAAGGCCGAGCGGATATTCGGCGTCGAAAGCGATCTGATCTCGGCGACGCCTGGATGGCTCGCCTACGCGCGCCAGTTCGCCGCGGCGCGGCGGCCGACCGAGACCGGCGGCACCATGAGCCGCGTCTATGCGATCGAGAGCACCCCGACCTTGCTTGGCGCCAAGGCCGACCATCGCCTGCCGTTGCGGCCGGACCAAATGACGGAGTCCTTGCAATACCTGGCCGGGTCGCTCGGCGCCGGGCCGCAAGAATGGACGCAGCAGAATAACGCGCGCGCCGCATGGCTCAAGGCGCTGGCGGACGACCTTTCGCAGCATAAGGGCAAGGCGCTCGTCCACGCCGGCCGCGAGCAGCCGGCCGAAATCCATGTCCTCGCCGATGCCATCAACAACACACTCGGCGCGTTTGGCAACACGGTGCGATTGGTCGCGCCTGTCTTCGCCAATACGGGCTCGATGCGGCAGTCGATGACCGAGCTCGTGCAAGACATGGCCTCCGGCAAAGTCGATACGCTCTTCATGCTCGGCGTCAATCCGGTCTATGACGCGCCCGCCGATCTCGATTTTACCGGTGCACTCCATCACGTGCCGTTCTCGGTGTCGCTCGCGCTGTACGAAGACGAGACGGCCCTGGCCACCACATGGCGCATTCCAGCCACGCACGAATACGAGACTTGGGGCGACGCGCGCGCCTTCGACGGCACCGTGACAATCCAGCAGCCGCAAGTGCGTCCGCTCTACGGCGGTCACTCGGCGCAACAGATTTGCGCACTCCTGCTCGGCGACTTTGTGCCGGACGATTACAAGATGCTGCGCGACTATTGGCAGAACCGGGCCCAGCAGGAGAACCGCGGCGATTTCGAGACGTTTTGGCACGAGGCGGTGCGCGTCGGCGTCGTGCCCAACACGGCGGAAGCTCCGCTCGCGCTGACGCCGAACACGAGCGCCGGGCCTCAGATGCCTGCAACCAAGGCCCAGCTGCAAAGCGGCTTGGTCGCGCTGTTCCGCCAGGATGAAGGAACCTGGGACGGACGTTACGCCGATAATCCGTGGCTCTTGGAAATGGCGCGCTCGTTTACCCGCCTGACCTGGGACAATGCCGCGCTGGTCGCGCCAGGCACCGCGACGCGGCTTGGGCTCAAGACCGAGGACGTCGTCGAGATCGCGGTCGCGCAGACGAAGCAGAAGGTGCCGGTTTTCGTGCTGCCGGGCCAGGCGCCTGATTGCATCACTCTGCCGCTCGGCTGGGGCCGCACCGCGGGCGGGCTCGGCGTCGGCGCCGGCTTCGACGCCTATCGCCTGCGCCGCGCCGCCGATCCATGGCTCGCCCCGATCATGTCGATCAGCAAGACCGGCGAGGTTTATCGCCTGGCGACGACACAAGGCCAGGACCGCGTGCTCGGCCGCGACCTCATTCGCGAGGCGAACCTGGAGCAGTTCAACAGCGCTGCCGGGGCGGTGGTGAAGAAGGACAAAGCCGAGTCGCTTTATCCGCCGTTCGAGTATCCCGGGCGTGCCTGGGCGATGGCGATCGATCTGAACTCCTGTATCGGCTGCCAGGCCTGCACCATCGCCTGCCAGGCGGAAAACAACGTGCCGGTCGTCGGCAAGGACCAGGTCCTCGATCAGCGCATCATGCACTGGCTGCGCATCGATCGTTATTATTCCGGCCCGGCTGATGCACCCGCCGTCGCGTTCGAGCCGATGCCCTGCATGCATTGCGAGAACGCGCCGTGCGAAGTGGTCTGTCCGGTGCACGCCACCGTGCACGACCACGAAGGCCTCAACCTGATGGTCTACAACCGATGCGTCGGCACGCGGTTCTGCTCCAACAATTGTCCCTATAAGGTGCGCCGCTTCAATTTTTACGCCTATGCGGCGACCAACGAACGTCCGCCGGAATCGTGGAACCCCGAAGTGTCGGTGCGCGACCGCGGCGTCATGGAGAAGTGCACCTACTGCATTCAGCGCATCCGCACGGTGCAGATCGCCGCGGCGCGCGACGGCCGGCCAATTCGCGACGGCGAGATTGTCACCGCGTGCCAGCAGAGCTGCCCGACCCAGGCGATCATTTTCGGCGACCGCAACGACCGCAACAGCGCGGTCGCCAAGCGCAAGGCCGCGCCGACCGATTACGTGCTGCTCGAGGAATTGAACACGCGGCCGCGCACCAGCTACGGCGCGCTGATCCGAAATCCCAATCCGGCGATCAAGACCGGCCAGTCGTGAACGTTCGCGGATGATCGCATGACAATGACTCTGCCGAGCGAATTTTTACCCGACGCGCCGGTCGTGGCGCCGGACGTCACACTGACCTCGCTGAGCGAGCAGGTCAGCAGCCGCGTGCTGATGGATCGCGCGCCGCTTTGGTGGTGGATCGGCTTTGCAATTTCGTCCGCGCTGTTCACGGTTCTGATCATTCAAATGGGTTGGCTGTTCATCGGCGGCATCGGGGTGTGGGGCGTCAACATTCCGGTGGCCTGGGGCTTGGCCATTGCCGAATACGTCTGGTGGATCGCGCTGGCGAGCGGCGGCACCATCGTGTCGGCGCTGTTTTTCCTCACCCGCTCGCCGTGGCGCTCGGCCACCAACCGCATCGCCGAAAGCATGCTGCTGTCGGCGGCGCCCTGCGCCGGCCTGATGCCGATCATGCATCTCGGCCGGCCGGGCCTGTTCTACTGGCTGTTTCCGTATTCCAACGTCATGGGCGTGTGGCCGCAGGTGCGCAGCCCGCTGTGGTGGGACTTCATTTGTCTAATCTGCTATATTCTGATGTCGATCATGTATTACTACGCCGGCATTTTGCCGGACCTCGCCACCGTTCGCGATCTGGCAAAGAGCCGATTCAAACAAATTTTTTATGGCATTCTGGCGCTCGGCTGGCGCGGCTCGTCCGAGGAATGGCGCAATCAGCGCATCGTCTACGCCATCATGTCGGCGATCATGGCGCCGATGGTGGTTTCGGTGCACAGCGTCGTCGGCCTCGACTTTGCCGGCGGACTGACGCCCGGATGGCACGACACCCAATTCCCGCCATATTTCTTTTTCGGCGCCGTCATCTCCGGCTCCGCCGTGATCATGATGCTCACCATCATGGTGCGCTGGGGTTACGACCTCCACGACGTGCTCACCGGATATCATTTCAACGCCCTGGCCAAGGTCATGCTGGTCGGCAGCGTGATGCTCGGCTACGCCTATGTGTGGGAAGCATTCGGCCCGATCTACGGCAGCGACGTCGCCGAGCGGACGGAATTCTTTCAACGCATATTCGGCTTCACCGCACCGCTGTTCTGGTCGGAAAAAATCCTCACAATCGTCATCCCGCAACTGCTGTGGCTGCCGCTGGTGCGCCGCAACCAGCTTCTGCTGTTTCTGATCTCCGGCGGAATCATCGTCGGCATGTGGCAGGAGCGCGTCATGTTCACCACCGCAAGCCTCGAGCATAATTACATGCCGTCGCGTTGGGGCGTGTTCTTTCCCACGCTGTGGGATTGGGCGGCGCTAGCCGGTACGATCGGCCTGTTCCTCACCTTGTTCTTTTTGTTCCTGCGCTTCGCACCGATCGTCTCGATCGCCGAAGTGCGCGAGGTCGTCGAAGCGGAGAGATCGAAATGAAGGATCTCTTCGGCGTCGTCGCGGTGTTCGATACGGCGGAAGCGGTCAAAAACGCCGCCGCGCGTCTGCGGCAACAAGGCTATCGCAGCTTCGAAGCCTACACGCCCTATCCGATCGAAGGCTTGGACCGCATCATGCACCCGCGGCCGCAGCGGCTCTTGCCCGGCCTGATGTTCGCAGGCGCAGTGCTGGGCGCGGCGTGGGGATATTGGATCCAGTACTGGGACGAAGCGCTGAATTATCCGCTCAATGTCGGCGGCCGCCCCTACAACAGCTGGCCGGCGTTCACGGTCGGAACGTTCGAATTCATGCTGCTGGTGGCGGTCGCCGCCGGCTTTTTCGGCATGCTCGCGGTATCGCGCTTGCCCAAACTCTATCACCCGGTGTTCGAAGCGAGAGCATTTGTCCGCGCCTCGCGCGACCGCTTTGTCATTTGCATCGAGGCCTCGGACCCGCGCTTCGACGCCTCGGCGGTTCGTCGCGAGTTCGAACAGCTCGGCGCCGAACAGATCGAGGAGGTACGCGCGTGAAACCGTGGCGCGGCACCGCGATTGCAGGCCTAGCCGGTGCCGCGGCGCTCGGCTTGGCGGCATGCGACAACATGGCCAATCAGCCGAAGCTCAATCCTTACGAACTGCCATACGGCGCGCAGACAAATTGGCCGGTAACGCCGCCGCCGCACGTCGTCGCGCGCGACGAGCCTGAGCATCCGCCGCCGGCGCCGCCGGTCACCATGGCGTTGCTCGAGCGCGGCCGGCAGCGCTTCGACATTTATTGTTCGCCGTGCCACGGCCGCTTCGGCGACGGCAACGGCATGATCGTGCAGCGCGGGTTTCCGCGCCCGCCGTCCTATTACAGCGACGCGCTGCGCAATGCGCCGAGCCAGCATTTCTATGACGTGATCACCCACGGCTACGGCGTCATGTACTCCTATGCGGGCCGGGTCGAGCCGGCCGACCGCTGGGCCATCGTCGCCTATATCCGCGCGCTGCAGGCGAGCGCCGGCGCGACCGTCGCCGACGTGCCGCCGAACCAACGGAGCGCGCTGCAATGAGGAGCGAGACCCGATGGTTCGCGTCCGCCGCGGCGCTCGGGGCGCTCGGCATTGTCGGTTGCGTCGTCGGCGCCATCATCGATCCGGCCGCATTTTGTCGAGCGTGGTTGTGCAGCTATCTGTTCTGGCTCGGCCTGCCGCTCGCCGGCGTCACGCTCGTTCTGGTGCACGACCTTTCCGGCGGCGATTGGATGGCGACGGCGCGTCCGTCGCTCGATGCGGCGATCGCCACCATGCCGCTGGCGAGCCTCGCCGGCATTTTGGCGTTCATCGGGCTTCCGTCGCTGTACGGCTGGACCCATCCGCCGTCCGATCTCGGCAATGTCTTCTATCTCAATCCCGCTGCTTTCTTCATCCGCTACGCGGTCTATGTCGTGCTGTGGAATCTGCTCGCGGCGTATGCGCTGTGGGGTCCGCGCGCCGGCCGGCTGCCGATCGCGCCCGGACTCTCGTGGATCAGCGGCCTCGGCCTCATCGTGCTTGCCTTTTCGGCAGGCTTTGCCTCGATCGACTGGATTCTGTCGCTCGAGCCGAAATTCTGGTCGTCGGTTTTCACCTATGCGCAAGGCGCAAGCTGGTTCAACACCGGCATGGCCGTCGTGCTCTTGACCGTGGCGCTGTTTGGTTGGCCGGGCGACGAGCGCCGGCGGCAGATGATCGACCTGTCGCAGATCATCTTCGCCACCACAATCTTCTGGGCTTACCTCGAATTCATGCAGTTTCTGATCATCTGGGAAGAAAACCTCAGAACCGAGATCCCGTGGTATTTGAAGCGCCTCGATTCGGCGTGGCAGCCGGCGATCTACGTCTCGGCCGTATTCGGATTCATCGTACCCTTCTTCGTGCTGCTGTGGGCGCCGAGCAAGCGCAATCGCGCCGCCGTCGCAATCGTCTGCGTGTCCATTCTGATCAGCCGGCTCGCCCACACCTGGCTCCTGGTCATGCCGGAATTCACGGCGCCGACGCCGTTCTGGCTCGACGTTGCGGCGATCCTGGCGCTCGGCGGCGCCATGGTGCTGTTGTTTGCCTTCGGCTTGCGTTACGCGCGCCAACCCGCGCCGGCCGGCGCCCCGATCTGGACGGCGGATCATGGCTGAGACGATTCATAACAAAACCGTTCAGGAGGAGAACCCCGCAACCGCGTTCGAGCCGAGCGATTGGTCGTTGCGGCCGGTGGCGCTGATTTACCTCGGCATACCGGTGCTGCTTGTGATCTCGTGTTTCGTGCTGATTGCCGCCTATCCGACTGCGCTGCCGGACGTCGACCGCACGCTGCACATCACACCGCCCGGCCCGCGGCTTGAGACCGACGCCGAAGGCGATCTGCAAAAATTCCGCGCCGACGAGGAGCGGCGCCTCGATACCTACTACTGGATCGATAAGCAGAAGGGCGTCGTGCACATCCCGATCGAACAGGCGATGAAAAAGCTCGCGGCGACCGGCGCGCCCGGCTTTCCCAAGGCAAAGGGGCGGCAATGAAACGCACCGCGTCGGTCTTGATCGTTGTCCTGGTGCTGTGCGCCGGCACTCTGCTCGCCGCGATCACGCTACCGAGCCCCTCGCGGCCTGCACCTGCCGCCGGTAGCGACCTCGCGGAGCTTGCGTTCCAGCCGCATCCGGGCGCTCACTTGCCCCTGGCGACGACAATGACCGACGAACGCGGCCGCCCGGTTACGCTCGGGACTTATTTCGGCAAGTCGCCGGTCATTCTCGTGCTCGACTATCTGCGCTGCACGTCATTGTGCGGCGTGACGCTGCGCAATCTCGTTGCCGGGGGGCTCGCCAAGCTGCCGCTCGAGCCCGGCCGCGACTACGAGTTCGTGGCGATCAGCATCGATCCGCGCGACACGCCGGCGGACGCCGCGGCGGCCCGGATGAAGTATGCCGCGCTGCTGGACCGCGAGGGCGCGGAGCGTGGCATGCATTTCCTCACCGCCACTGCGCCAGCCGTGCGCGCGATCGCCGATGCGGTCGGATTTCCTTATCGCCACGATTCCCTGCTCGACGCCTACATTCATCCCGCCGGCTTTATCATAGCGGCGCCCGACGGCGTGATCAGCCGCTACGTCGAGGGTGTCGCCGTCGCGCCGCGCGATCTGGTCGGCGCCTTGGCCGACGCCGAGCAGGATAAATCGCCGGGTCTGCTCACGCGCATCGTGCTGCTGTGTCACGTGCAAGGTGTACCGCTGGGACGCTTCACCGTGCCGGTGCTCACTGCGTTCACCGCCGCCGATCTCGCCGCGGGTTTCGCTCTTATCGCGCTGTTCACTGTTATTCGCCGTCGGCGCCACGGCTGACGCGGGCATTATTGATGTATCACTGGATTCCATTTTGGCCCGATACCGCCGCCGTCAACGCGATCGTGGTCAACAATCTCTACATCGCCGAGCTCGGCGTTTCCGGCCTGATCATGGTGACCGTCGTCGCCATGATGCTGACGTTCTGCATCCGCTACCGCAAAGGCAGCGCTACCTCGCGCGCCGACCGCGTGCAAAAGACCTGGCATTTCGAGATCGGTTGGACCATCGCCACGCTCGGCGCCTTTCTCGTCCTCTTCGTCTGGGGCGCGGCGATCTACATCTGGCTGTACCAGGCGCCGCGCGGCGACGAGGAGGTCTACGTCGTCGCCAAGCAATGGATGTGGAAGATCGAGCATCCGGGCGGCCAGCGCGAGATCGACGCGCTGCACGTGCCGGTCAACAAGACCATCAGGGTGGTGATGGCGTCGGAAGACGTGATTCACAGCTTCTTCATCCCGGCGTTCCGCATCAAGCGCGACGTGGTGCCCGGCACGCTGGAAACGATCTGGTTCAAGGCCGACAAAACCGGCGTCTTCAAGCTCGAATGCACGCAATTTTGCGGGCTGCAGCACGCGACCATGCACGGCGAGGTCGACGTCTTGAGCGGCCCCGATTACGCGCGCTGGCTCACCGGGCAGGGCGTGCACGAATCCTTGGCCGAGCAGGGCGAGGCGGTATTCCGCGCCCACGGCTGCAGCGGCTGCCACGGCGACAACAGCACGGTGCACGCGCCGTCGCTGGCCGGCCTCTACGGCACTTACGTGCATCTGCAGGACGGCTCGGTGCGCCTTGCCGACGAAGCCTACATCCGCGACTGCATTCTCAATCCGCGCAGCTTCACCGTCGCCGGCTACCCGCCGCTGATGCCGGATTTCACCGGGCAGCTCGGCGAGGACGATCTGCTGAAGCTCGTCGCCTACATCAAATCGCTCGCTAAGCAGGAGTCCGCCCAATGAGCGTCACCACCGTCGAACGCGGACCGGCGGCCGAGCCGGCCGCCGCTTTCTCGGCGCCGAGCTATCTGACCGAGGAGAATACCGTCGCCTCCTGGCTGTTGACGCGCGACCACAAGCGCATCGCGCTGCTGTTCTTCGCCTCCATCACTTTTTTCTTCTTCATCGGCGGATTTGCCGCGACCTTGATGCGGCTCAACCTCGCCACGCCCGGCGGCCTGCTGCAGCCGGCAGTGTACAACCGCATGTTCACCATGCACGGCATCATCATGGTGTGGTTCTTTCTTATTCCATCGATCCCGACGACGTTCGGAAATTTTTTCGTGCCGCTGATGATCGGCGCCCGCGATCTGGCGTTTCCGCGCGTCAATCTCGGCAGCTGGTACGTCTTCAACCTGTCCGGGCTGGTGGTGCTCTACTCCCTCGTCATGGGCGGCGCCGATACCGGCTGGACGTTCTACACGCCGCTGTCGACGTCCTATGCCGACGGCTACGTGTTCGCCGCCGCCATGGCCGTTTTCATCAACGGCTTCTCCTCGATCATGACCTCGCTCAACTTCATCGTCACCATCCATCGCTTGCGCGCACCGGGCATGACCTGGATGCGGCTGCCGCTGTTCGTCTGGGGCATTTATGCGGTGAGCGTCGTGATGCTGACCGCGACGCCGGTTCTGGCGATGGATACGTTCCTGCTTGCGGTCGAACGGTTCCTCGGCGTCGGCCTGTTCGATCCCAACCACGGCGGCGATCCGCTGCTCTGGCAGCACATGTTCTGGTTCTACTCGCACCCCGCCGTGTACATCATGATCCTTCCCGCCATGGGCGTCGTCAGCGAGATCATTCCCTGCTACGCGCGCCGTCCAGTCTTCGGCTACGCCGGCATGACCATGGCGCTGATGGCGATCGCAATCTTGAGCTTCTTCGTCTGGGCCCATCACATGTTCGTCGCCGGAATCTCGATTTATTCGGGAGTCGCGTTCTCGCTGATGACGTTTTTTGTTGCCGTTCCCTCCGCCATCAAAGTGTTCAACTGGACCGTCAGCCTGCACAAGGGCAGCATCACTTTCGACGCGCCGATGCTGTACGCGCTCGGCTTCGTTCTGCTGTTCACGCTCGGCGGCGTCACCGGCCTGATGCTGGCGACACTCGGCATCGACGTCGACGTCCACGGAACCTACTTCGTGGTCGCGCACTTTCACTACATCATGGTCGGCGCCACGGTCAGCGCATTCTTCGGCGCATTGCATTACTGGTGGCCGAAAATGACCGGCCGAATGTATCCGGAAACGTGGGCGCGCTTCGCCGCGATCCTCACTTATGTCGGCTTCAATCTGACGTTCTTTCCACAATTCATTCTCGGCTATCTCGGCATGCCGCGCCGCTCCTATACCTACCCACCCGAATGGCAATCGTGGAATTTGCTGTCGTCCGCCGGCGCCTCGATCCTGGCTATCGCCTATATCCTGCCGCTGTTGTATCTCGGCTGGTCGCTGTTCCGTGGCCGCAAGGCATCGGCCAATCCGTGGCGCGCCACCGGGCTCGAATGGGCGACGCGCTCGCCGCCGCCCGCGCACAATTTCGAACGCACGCCGGTCGTCACCCTCGAGCCCTACTGCTACGACCCGGAGCGCGACACCTACGTCACCCAGGAGGGCGTGCCCCATGCCGGCTAGCGCGCCGCCGCTCCGACCTGAAATCCAGTTCGCCACCCTCGAGCAGCAGGGCGACGCCGCGCAACTCGGCATGTGGGCGTTTCTGGTCAACGAGACGCTGTTCTTCGGCGCTTTGATCTTCACGTATTACATCTATCGCATCGCCTACCCGCACGAGTTCGCCGTCGCGGCCAAAGACGCGGTGCTGTGGTGCGGCAGTGTCAACCTGGTGATCCTGTTGACCAGCAGCCTGACCATGGTGCTTGCCATCAACGCCGGGGCGCAGGGCGGGCGCCACGCCATGATCGGCTGGCTGATTGCGACCGCCGCCCTCGGCTGCGTCTTTTTGTTGATCAAGGGCTACGAGTACTACCAGGATTTTCAGGACAAGGTCGTTCCGGTTGTGAACTTCGTAGCCAAGCCGGGCGCGGGCAGCGCCGGCGAATTGTTCTGGGTGTTTTATTGGATCGCCACCGGCCTGCACGCCATCCACCTGACCGTCGGCATCGGGCTTGTCCTCTATATGCTGCTGTGGCGCATCAAGCGCGGCGAGATCACGCCGGCCTATTACGCGCCGCTCGAAGTCGTCGGTATCTACTGGAGCTTTGTCGATGCGGTATGGTTGTTTCTTTATCCCTGCATTTATCTGGTGGGGCGGTCATGACGATCGGGCCGGAGATTCATCCCAAGCGCGCCCGGCCGTTGCCGTTCGTCGTCGCCTGGGCGGTCATGCTCGTGCTGGCGGGAGTGAGCCTTCTGACCGCGTTTCTCGGATTGGGCGCGTGGGCGCCCGTCGTCCAATTCGGCATCGCTGCAATCCAGGTCAGCGTGCTCTTTATTCTGTTCATGCGCCTGAAAGGTTCGCCGTCGCTGAAATGGGTGTTCGCCGTCACAGGCTTTCTCTGGCTCGCTTTCCTCTATGGGCTAAGCATGACCGATTACTCGAATCGCCGCGGCTGGCCGCCGCTCAATACGACCAGCGCGCCCGGCTTCGAAGCACACCAAAACGGGCCGTAATGTGATGGCAGCACGTCGGAAGCACGTCGTGGCAAAACCCAAAACCTTCGAGATCGGCGATCACGTCAGCTGGAATTCCGAGGCCGGGCAGGTCAGCGGCAGGATCGTCCGTGTGCACACCAAGGATGTCGACTACAAGGGTTACATCCACCACGCCAGCAAGGATGACCCGCAATACGAGATCAAGAGCGACAAGACCGATCACGTGGCGCTGCACAAGGGCCGCGCCTTGCGCCGGCTCGGTCGCTGAGGTCTGATCGCCGTACCCTTCGATCAGCGGAGTATTTGCCCGTGGACCTTGCCGCCGCCCTTGCCGAAGCGCTGCTCGCCACCCGCTCGGACGCCATCATCGCCGCCGACCGCGACGGCGTGATCCGGTTCTGGAACCCAGGCGCGGAGCGGCTGTTCGGCTTTTCCCGCGACGAGGCGCTCGGCGGCTCGCTCGATCTCATCATTCCGGCGCGGCTGCGCGAGCGGCATTGGCAGGGCTACGGCCGCGTCATGGCGACCGGGCAAAGCCGCTACGGCGAAGGCGACGTTCTCGCAGTGCCGGCGCAGCGCAAGGACGGCGCCACCATTTCGGTCGAGTTCACCATCGTGCCGCTGCGCGACGAAGCCGGCCGCCTCATTGCGCTCGCCGCGCTCCTACGCGACGTCACCAAGCGATTTGAGGAGACGCGCGCGCTCAAGCGCAGGCTCGCCGAGGCGACCAAACCCACGACCTAAAGCCCCGTTGTCTTCCGGATTTGGCCGCCACACAGCATAAGCCATGCGGCCACAAGCAACGCTGCGAGCAGTCGCGCGCTGCGAGGCGCGAACGTTGCGTCGGCGACGCTCAGTCGACACCCGCAGCCGGAACACGTGTTCCGCTTGGGCGTTATTTTATTGAGAAGGTGTTACCGTGTTCATTCGAGCCTATCGACGATATTCCCGAACATTGGGCCATTGGTTGCTGGACCGAAGCTTGGCCGTGTTGTGGGCCTATCTCATCTATCGCCGCAACCAGTCCAGATCAGGGCAGACTTGGCATTCGCGTTGAGCGGACGCGACTTGAACCGGTGTGAGGGGCTATCGGCTTGATCCTGCAAACTGCCGCGCCGGCCGGCGGACTCGATTCCGTCGCCGTCCATGTTTATGTGTCGGCCATGGTCGAGTGGCGTTCCGGCCGGACAAATCGCGTAGCGACGTCCGCAGAGGCGAAAGCCGCCGCTTCCCCGCGGCAGCCCGCGCGGCAACACCGCGCCAAGGCGGGCGATGCCGCAATTGTCGTGCGTTGCCTGCACTGCCGGCACGAAGCGGTGCTGACCAACGCCGATCTCGTGGGGTACGGCGTAAAGCCAGACGCCCCGATTGCGGGATTCGTCCGGCGCCTGCGTTGCACGCATTGCGGCAGCGGCAGCGTTCTGGCAAAGCGTGTCGCCAGACCTGAGCCAAGGTTACCGCGCCAGCGGCGCAGCGCGTGATCCCGCGCCAGGATCGACAAGTGAACGCGCTGCCGTGGATGCATGCTCCCGGTGCGGACAGCCTCGGAGGACGACGATGCTGAGGGACGACAGGAACGGTGACGGCGGCGGCGTTCCGGCGCGCAACGTGCTCGGCGAGCCGCTCGATCTCTGCTCGATCAAGCCGATGACCGGGTTTTACCGCGACGGCTGCTGCAATACCGGCCGCGAAGATTTTGGCAACCACACGGTTTGTGTGGTCATGACCGCGGCCTTTCTCGAGTTTTCCAAATCCCGCGGCAATGATCTGTCGACGCCGGTCCCCGAATTCGGCTTTCCGGGCCTGAAATCCGGCGACCGCTGGTGCCTGTGCGCGCCGCGCTGGCAGGAAGCCTTCGAAGCCGGCCAGGCGCCGCGCGTGGTGTTGCGCGCCACTCACGAGGGCGCGCTGGCCTATTGCGCGCTCGCCGATCTCAAACGCTTTGCCGTAGATTTGGCATAAACGTCCTGCCCGCGCACGCGGCCAGGACCAACAACGCTTTGTGGAAAATCTCCAAAACAACCGCGGCCGTCTTGTGAATGCCGCAAAGCAAAGCGAATATCGCGGCGTTGTCTCCAATCCGGATTTCAATCAAACGGGGGCGCTCATGAAGCTCAAGCTCTTTATTACAGCCGCAGTTCTGTCCGCAGTGCCCGCGCTGGCTTTGGCGCAAGGGCAGCAAGGCGGCGCGCCGAATGCGCCGAAGCCCACCAAGGCGGATGCGCAGAAGGTCGTAGCGATCATCAAGGGCGACAAGGCCAAGAGCGAGGCGTTCTGCCAATTGGGCACGCTCAATGATCAGATGGCCGAAGCCGATCAGAAAAAGGACGAAAAGAAGCTCGACGCGCTCGGCAGGCAGGCCGATGCGCTGGCGCAAAAGATCGGCCCCGAATACGTGAACCTGATGGATGGGCTTGACGAGGTCGACGAGGATTCGCCGGCCGGCAAGGACATCGCCGCGACGCTCAGCCAGCTCGACAATCTCTGCGGCGGCAGATAGTCGGGCGATCATCTCGTCCTGTCATTCCGGGGCGCCGCGTAGCGGCGAACCCGCAATCCATATCCCCTGTACTGGATCCCCTGTACTGGGCTTATGGATTCCAGGTTCCTCGCTTCGCTCGGCCCCGGAATGACGAGTCAGCGTTTGGTTTTCCCGCGCAACCTAACAACGGGATGTTGCTGCGAGCCGTTGGCATCGCTGCGCTCGGCGCGATAGATTGCGCGCCCGCGCCATCTGGCGCGCGTACAAATCGGAGACACGCGTCATGGAGCCGCTGCCGAAGGGCGCCAATTTCGTCCGCGCCAAGACTTTGTGGGAAATCGGACTGCACATCGCAGGCAATCCGGCGACGCCGTATGGCGGCAACCGCGATATGGTCATCACCGTCGGCAGCGGCTCCGGGCCGCGCTTTCGGCCACGGCTGCGCATGGCGTCCGGCTCGGCGATCCTGGCCGAGGACGTGGCGGCCGGCGGCGGCGTCGATCTCGCTTTCGTCAATCCGTCGGCGTTGCTGACGCAGGCCTACCGCGGCGTCGGCCCGTTCAAGAAACCGCTGCCGCTGCGCATCGTCGCCTCGTATCCGAGCTGGGACCGCTTCGTCTTCGCTGTGCATCCGCGCGTCGGCATCCGTTCGCTCGCCGACATCAAAGCCAAGCGCTATCCGCTGCGCGTCTCGGTGCGCGAAGATGCCACGCATTCGACGCTGATCCTGATCGAGCAGGCGTTTGCGCTGCACGGTTTTACGCTCAACGATATCGAATCGTGGGGCGGACGATTGGCGCTGTGCGGCGGTCCGTCCGACACGCGCCGGCTCGAACCTTTGGCGCGCGGCGAAATCGACGCCGTGTTCGATGAAGGCATCAAGGTCTGGCTGGCGGAGGCGTTGGCGGCGGGGCTCGTGCCGATCGAACTGAACGATGACGAATTCGCCGCCATGGGCAAGCTCGGCTGGCGGCGCGTCGTGCTGCCGAAGGCGCGCTTTCCGAAACTCGGCAAGGACGTCGACACGCTCGATTTTTCCGGCTGGCCGATCTATTGCAACGCCTCCTTGCCCGAGCAGACCGCCTACGATGTCTGCGCCGCGCTCGCCGCGCGCGAGGCCGAGATTCCGTTCGAGAAGGGCAGCGACGGCTCGGCACTGCACATGGTCAGCGACACCGACACCACCCCGATGGACGTGCCGCTGCATCCGGGCTCGGAGCGCTGGTATCGCGAGCATGGTAAACGTTGAGGTAAGCATCCGCGGACATAACGCGAACAGAAGCGCGACTCCGCGGCCTTTGCGTGCTTCGCGCCTGCCGCCGCGGCTGTTCGACGGCGCGGTCGTCTGATACAATCTGATACAAATCGAGTTCGCGATCGAACGTCGCGGAACCGGGGCCGGGCGGCGCCGGTTTGAGTCTTGTCTCCTTAAAGTATGGAGTGGCCCGGTGGCTCCGCGTGCGTATTGGAAAGGCTACCTGAAGCTTTCGCTGGTGTCGTGTCCGATCGCGCTGTTTCCGGCGACCTCCGGCCGCGAGAAGATCAGCTTTCACCAGCTCAACCGCGAAACCGGCAACCGCATCCGCTACCGCAAGGTCGACGCCGAAACCGGCGAGGACGTCGAGGCCGCCGACATCATCAAGGGCTACGAGGTCAGCAAGGGCGACTACATCGTGCTCGAGCCGGACGAGATCGAGGCGATCGCGCTCGACAGCAAGCGCACCATCGAGATCGACGAGTTCGTGCCGAAGAACGAGATCGACGACCTTTATCTCGCCGATCCGTACTACGTCGTTCCCGACGGCGAGGTCGGCCAGCAGGCGTTCGCGGTGATCCGCGAGGCGATCCGCACGGAAGGCATGGTGGCGATCGGCAAGGTGGTGTTCACTTCGCGCGAGCACATCATCGCGCTCGAGGCGCGCGGCAAAGGAATGATGGGCGTGACCTTGCGCTACCCCTATGAGGTGCGCCGGCAGGACGAATTTTTCGCGGACATCGAAGACGAAAAGGTCCCGAAGGACATGCTCGATCTTGCCGCCCACATCGTCGATACCAAGCGCGGCAAATTCCAGCCGGAAAAATTCCAGGACGAGTACGAGGACGCACTGAAGGAATTGCTGCGCAAGAAGCAGCGCGGCGAAAAGATCGAGCAGCCGAAAGAGCGCGCGCCTTCCAACGTCGTCAATCTGATGGATGCGCTACGCCGCAGCCTCAAAGCGGAAGGCGAGCGGCCGGCGGCGCATCCCGGCAAGAAAGGTCGCAAGCGGATTGACGGCCAGCGTGAGATGCTGTTGCCGATTCCCGGCAAGAAGTCGAAGGAAACCCCGGTCAAGCGCGCTGCCCGACCGACAGCGCGGCGAAAAAGCGCCGGATAGGGCCAGAGAACATCGCGCGTCTCTTCAATTGGTGCCGCTTCAAACATATTCGATGAGAGACGGCGCGTCGCGCACCGGCCCACATCGGCGTTACGCGCGTTAAACGCGCAAGACGCGAAATTATCCGGCCGGTCGTTTGCCGCGGCCGCGCCTGACCGGTTTTTCCTTGCCGCCTTTCAGCGGAATGACCTCAGCGCTCGCGCCGGCGCTGCGCCGCAAGGCCGCGCGCAGGTCGACCGGGCGACCGTGCTTCTTCAACAGATCGGCGAATGCTTCGTCGGCCAGCTCCTGAAACGTCATCATGCGGTCGCGCGCCAACAGATCGAGCGCTGCCCAGCTTTCGTCGTCGATCTGGATGCGTTTGCCCGGCATGGCGCGCTCCTTGTTCGTTCGGCAGCCGCCACAAATATTCGATGCCGGACCAAAGCGCTAGCGCCACAGCGGCATCACGCGCACAGGCTCAAATTATTTCTTCCTTGGCGGCACCTTCTTGCCCTTCTTGCGCGCCTTCGAGAGTCCGATGGCGATGGCCTGTTTGCGGCTCTTCACCTTGCCGCCGCGGCCGCGCTTGCCGCTTCGCGCCGTGCCGCGCTTGTAGCGGCGCATCTCGTTTTCGACCTCGCGCCCAGACCCACGGGAATATTTCCGTTTCCTCTTCTTCGCCATTGCGTTCCTCCTGAAAAAATGCAGCGCGCACGACCATCTGCAAACGCGCCGCGCGGCCAGTAAAGGTAGCGCGGGAGCGATTTGCCGTCGCATGCCCGCAATCCGATCAAATAACCGTTAGGAGGGGCGTCGAGTTCCCGACGGTCGGCACGGCGATGAATGCGCGGGCGATCGAACAGGCGGATTCGCCGATCCGCCGGCGAAGACTTGCGCCGGCGCCATGCGGAACTGGCGGCAAAGGCGGGCGATTATGAGCTTGTGGCGTCTACGTTGGAGCCGGGCCCGATGTTGAAAGAGACCTTGAGCAACTGGTCCAATCACAAGTGTTCGACGTTCGGCGCGGCGCTGGCGTACTACTCGATCTTCTCGTTCGGCCCGCTGATGCTGATCGCCACTGTCGTTGCCGGCATGGTGTTTGGAACCGACGCCGCCCGCGGCGAGATCACGGACCAGGTGCGCAAGCTGCTCGGCGATTCCGGCGGGCAAGCGTTGCAGGCGCTGCTCAACGGCGCCGATCATCCCTATCAGGGGCTGCTGGCGACGATTTTCGGCGTCGGCACGCTGTTATTTGCGGCGGTGAGCGTCGTGGTTCAGCTCAAAACCGCGCTCAACACGATCTGGGAGTGCGACGCCGCCGCGCAAGGCGGCTGGTGGGACCTCGCGCGCAGTTACCTGGTGTCGCTCGCCGGCGTCCTCGCGCTCGGCTTTCTGCTCCTGGTGTCGCTGATCCTTACCACGGCGCTTTCGACGATCGGCAAATATTTCGGCTCTTACCTGCCGGAACCGACATTGCAGGTCGTCGGCTCCGGGGTTTCCTTTGTGGTCATTACCTTGCTGTTCGCGATGATGTTCAAATGGCTGCCGGATGCAGCGGTCGATTGGCGCGAGGTGTGGCTCGGGGCGGCGCTGACCGCCGCCTTGTTCGAAGGCGGCAAATTTCTGATCGGCTATTACGTCGGCAAGCTCGCGCTGCAGTCGACCTACGGGGCGGCCGCCTCGCTGGTGATGCTGCTGATCTGGGTCTATTACTCGGCGCAGATCGTGCTGCTCGGCGCCGAGTTCACCCATGTCTACGCGCTCCGGCATAATGCGCGGCGACAGACATCCGGCACGGCGGCCGCAAAGACGAATGCACAGGCCGAGTTCAGGCCGCCGCCCAGGCGCGCCGCATCCGGCTGACAACCCGATACCGCAGCCGGCCGCGAGCAGCCGGCCTGTAGCAGGCAGGCGGATCTCACGGCGCTGCGGCGTTGATGCGCGGCTTGCGCGTTCACTCGCTCAGGTCTGCGACGTCGCAACAGACACAATCGCCGATGCGCAGCCGCTCGCCCCGCCCGCTCGCCAGCAAGGCGCGGGCCTCTTCTTCGGTCTCGGCCTCCACGCACCAGTCCTCTAATCGCGTGACGTGAACGCTCGCGTAAAATGTCTTGGGTCTCTTCTTGGGCAGCGCCACCGCGGGTCCCCGAATCAGTTCGCTGCGAATTATAGCGGGGTTGGCGCAAAACCGGCAGAAATCGCAACGCCATCGCGTTCAGGCGCGCCCGCAGCAGCAAGGCGCGCCTTGAAGCGTTCGAAAAGTGGCGTTCTGGTGCGACCCGTCCGTCACTTCAGCGGGCAGGAGCGGGGCTTGCCGCGCGGCGTCCGCTTTTGGCTCCGGTCGCATACGGCCGAACGGGAAGCTGCAACACGGTCGCGTATTGTCCCGGGCGCAGCCGTGTCAGCAATACGACTCTGCCGTCCGGGAACTCGATCGCATCGTGATGGGTCGCGGGATTATCCATGTTGACTTGGCGGAACCGGCCGACCTTGTGCGGGATCTTCCATTTGTTTTTGCGGAAAAACAGGGTTTGCAGCCAGGCATAGTGGCGCTCGACCTCGGCCTCGAACGCAAGCTCGGTGCCGGCCGTCAGGCAGACCGCGACGTCGGGCTCCCCGACCGCAGCAAAACCTCGCGTCAGAGTATTGCGAAAATCCGTGGTGACGAGTCTGTCACCGACCCTCGCCGGCCGGGAGGCAACTCCGTGAAGGCTGTAATCGCACATGGCAGGTCTCCTTTGTTTTGGTGTTCTACTTAAGAAAACGTGGGAGCGGCGAGTTGTTTCACAAGCCGTCATGCGATTTCCGAGCAATTGGACGCAGCAGTGCAATGCGCCGCGTCGGCGCAGCGGCCGGGCGCGCGCATAAGCCCGAAGGCGCACGCGCACGCCGCGTTGGATTACGTGCCCAAACGGCCGCGCGGGCCTGGCCGGTTGCCGGTTACCCCTACGACGCGCCGATGTGGCGGCTTTGCGGTGCAACGCGGGGCGGAGCCCTAATCTTGCCCGCAACGCCGCCGATATAGCGGCAAAACCGCCCCTCCCTCCTTGGACCGCCATTGACGCGGCGGACGGACGACAACAAGCTGGGGCCAAGAAGTAACAACCAGGGCTAAAAAGTAACATTTGGCGCTTTAAATAGGAAGCCTTCGGCAGCCGTAACGGCCGATCGCATCGTGAGCGAGAAAGGGGACTTGCCATGCCCCATTCGTCTTTCCGGCGGGACTGGATCACCAAGCCGATCTTTCGCTTGGCGCAGCACGCCTTGCCGCGGCTTTCCGACACCGAGCGCGAAGCCATCGAAGCCGGCGACGTGTGGTGGGACGCCGAGCTGTTCACCGGCAATCCCGACTGGAGCAAGCTCCTTGCCTTCGCGCCGGCACAACTGTCGGACGAGGAGCAGCAATTCCTTGCCGGCCCGGTCGAGGACCTGTGCCGCATGGTCGACGAATGGAAGATCAATTGGGAATTGCGCGACCTGCCGCCGGAGGTCTGGGGTTTTTTGAAGGAGAAAAAATTCTTCGCAATGATCATTCCGAAGGAATATGGCGGTCGCGGCTTCTCGGCCTACGCTCATTCCGAAGTGATCCGCAAACTCTCGTCGCGCTCGATCAGTACTGCCTGCACTGCCATGGTGCCCAACTCGCTCGGCCCGGGCGAACTCTTGGTGCAGTTTGGCACCAAGGAGCAGCAGGCCTATTGGCTGCCGCGGCTGGCGAACGGCGAGGAAATTCCCTGTTTCGGCCTGACCAGTCCGGAAGCCGGATCGGACGCCGCCGCGATGACCGATTCCGGCGTGGTATGCCGTGGCCGCTTCGAAGGCCGCGACGTGCTCGGCATCCGGCTCAATTGGCACAAGCGCTACATCACGCTCGGGCCGATCGCCACGGTGATGGGCCTTGCGTTCAAGCTGCACGATCCGGACCACCTCATCGGCGACCGCGACGAGGTCGGCATCACTCTCGCTCTGGTCCCGACACATCTTCCCGGAATCAGCATCGGCCGGCGCCACCTGCCGGCGATGCACGTGTTTCAGAACGGCCCGAACTGGGGCCGCGACGTGTTCATCCCCATGGACTACGTGATCGGCGGTGCCGCGCAGGCCGGCAAGGGCTGGAAAATGTTGATGAGCGCGCTCGCCGCCGGCCGCGGCATTTCGCTGCCGTCATTGTCGGCTGCCGGCGCGGCCTTCACCGCCCATGTCAGCGGCGCCTACGCGGGCATCCGCGAGCAATTCCACGTCGCGATCGCGCGCTTCGAGGCGATCCAAGAGCGCCTCGGCCGCCTGGCGGCGACCGCTTACCTGCTCGACGCCGCGCGCCGCATGACCTGCGCGGCGCTCGACGCCGGACACCATCCGGCCGTCATCACCGCCATCATGAAAGCGCAGGCCACCGAGCGCATGCGCATTTCGGTCAACGACGCCATGGACGTGCACGGCGGCAAGGCCATCATCGAGGGGCCGCTCAATTATCTCAGCAGCCTCTATCGCGGCGTGCCGATCGGCATCACCGTCGAGGGCGCCAATATCATGACCCGCAGCCTCATCCAATTCGGGCAGGGCGCGATCCGCTGCCATCCTTATCTGTTGCAGGAGATGATGGCGCTCGAAGACGCCGAAAGCGGGCGTGGTCTCGAAGCTTTCGACGCCGCTTTCTGGGGCCATGTCGGCCACAGTTCCGTCAACGCGCTACGCGCCTGGGGGCGCGCCTGGACCGGCGGCCTGTTCGCGCCGGCGCCGGCCGCCGGGGCGGCGCGCAAATTCTACCGGCAGCTCGGCCGCTATGCGGCGGCCTTCGCGCTCGCCGTCGACGTCGCGTTGCTCACGCTCGGCGGCGGCCTCAAGCGCCGGGAGATGCTGTCGGCGCGCTTCGGCGACATTCTCTCCGAGCTTTATCTGTCGAGCGCGGCGCTCAAGCGCTGGAACGACGAAGGCAGGCGGATTGAAGATTTTCCGCTGCTCGAATGGTGCATGCAGGCAAGCTTGGCCACCGTCGCGGTGCGCTTTGACGAGATTTTCGCCAATTTCCCGATCCGTCCGGTCGGCTGGCTGTTGCGCTTCTTCATCCAGCCGTTCGGGCCGCGGCGCCGCGGGCCTTCCGACCGCGTGACCGCGCGCTGCGCCGCCATCGTTACGGCGCCGGGCGCTGCGCGCGACCGCCTCGTCGCGGATCTATTCCATCCGCCGCAGAGCGAGAAACACAACGGCCTGGCGCTGCTCGAGCGCGCGTTCGCCATGGTCGCCGCGGTGCAGCCGATCCGCGACCGCATGCACGCGGCGCGCGTCCGCGACATCGATCAGGCGCTCGAGCAGCGCACCATCACCGCGGACGAGGCCGCGCAGTTGAAAGAAGCGGCGGACGCCGTGGCGGCGGCCGTCGCCGTCGACGATTTTGCGCCGGAGGAACTGACCGGCCGCGACGCCTTTCATCAAGGAGACGAATCATCAGCGACATTCCAAGCGACGCCTCCCCAAGCGACGCCGGACGAATTTCCGCTCCGCTTTCCGCCGGCCGCGGCGGAGTAAGGCGGCGGGTTTACATCGTCGACGGCAGCCGCACGCCGTTCATCAAGGCGCGCGGCCGGCCCGGCCCGTTCACTCCGGTCGATCTCGCCGTGCAATGCGGGCGGCCGCTCCTTCTGCGCCAGCCGTTTGCCCCCGACGCCTTCGATCTCGTGATCCTCGGCTGCGTCAACGTCATCGCCGATGAAATGAATCCAGCGCGCGTTGCCGCACTGCGGCTCGGCATGGGCGAGGCCATGACGGCGTTCACCGTGCAGATCAATTGCGGCTCCGGCATGCAGTCGATTGACACCGGCTACCGCACTATTCGCGATGGCGCGGCCGACCTTATCCTCGCCGGCGGCGCCGAAGCGCTGAGCCATGCGCCGCTGGTGTTCAGCCGCGGCGCGGTCAATTGGTACGCGCGGCTGTTCGGCGCGCGCACGCTCGGCGCCCGGCTGTCGGTGCTGCTCGGCTTGCGCCCGGCATTTTTCAAGCCGGTGGTCGGGCTCGAACGCGGCCTTACCGATCCGATCACCGATCTCAACATGGGACAGACCGCGGAGCTCGTCGGCCATCTGTTTCACGTCACGCGCCGCGATGCCGACGAATACGCCGCCGAAAGCCAGCGGCGATTAGCGGCTGCGCAACACGACGGCTTTTTTGCCGATGAGATCGAACCGGCTTTCGCGCGCGATGGCACCGTGTACGACCACGACGACGGCGTGCGGCCCGACAGCACCGCCGAATCGCTCGCCAAGCTCAAGCCGGCATTCGAACGGCCGTGGGGCAAAGTGACGGCAGGCAACAGCTCGCAGATCACCGATGGCGCCTCGTGGGTCATTCTCGCTTCCGAGGACGCCGTCACGCGGCATAAGCTCACGCCCAAGGCGGTGATCGTCGACAGCGAATGGGCGGCGCTCGATCCCTCCGTCATGGGACTCGGCCCGGTCTATTGCTCGACTCCGTTGTTGCGCCGCCACCAGCTTACACTCGACGACGTCGAGCTATGGGAGCTGAACGAAGCCTTCGCGGCGCAAGTGTTGGGTTGCCTTGCCGCCTGGCAGGATGACGAATTCTGCCGCGACGCGCTCGGCCTTGCCGGCGCAGCGGGCCGCATCCCGCGCGAGCGGCTCAATGTCGACGGCGGCGCCATCGGCGTCGGTCATCCGGTTGGCGCCAGCGGCAACCGCATCGTGTTGCATCTGGTCAACGCCATGAAGCGGCTCGGCAAAAAGCGCGGCATCGCCACCGAATGCATCGGCGGCGGCCAGGGCGGCGCCATGTTGATCGAAGCGGTGTGACGGCGCGACCATGACCAGCACGCCCGCCCGCAAACCAGCCCTCGCCATCCTCGGGAAGCGCAACCGCGAGCTTGGCCCTTTCGCGCGCGACGACGCCCGGCAGGAATCCGGACCGTGGGCGCATTGGCGCATGCGCACCGACGAAGACGGCATCGTCTGGCTCGTGTTCGACAGGAAAGACTCCAGCGCCAACACGTTGTCGGAACCGGTACTGGCCGAACTCAATGACATTCTCGGCCGGCTCGAACGCGATGGCCCGCGCGGCGTCGTCATTCGCTCGGCCAAACCCGGCGGCTTCATTGCCGGCGCCGACATCGCGCAATTCCGTGGCGTCACCGACGTCGCCGAGCTGGAAATGCTGCTGTCGCGCGGCCACGCGGTGCTCGACCGGCTCGACCGCCTGCCGGCGGTAACGGTCGCGGTCATCCACGGCTATTGCCTCGGCGGCGGCTTGGAACTGGCGCTCGCCTGCGACTGCCGCATCGCCGTCGATGATGCGCGCTTCGGCTTTCCCGAAGTGCTGCTAGGGCTGCATCCCGGGCTCGGCGGCACGGTGCGGCTGCCGCGCCTGATCAATCCCTTGGCCGCGATGACGATGATGCTGACCGGCCGCACCGAGCGCGCCCGCCGCGCGCGCCGGCTGCGCCTGATCGATGCGGTGACGCAGGAGCGCCATGTGCGCGCCGCGGTTCGGGCCGCCGTCAACGGCGATTTGCGCCGCAGCAAGCAGGATGTCACCGGCACGCTCCTCAACAGCGGGCCGGCGCGCCGGCTCCTGGCGCGACGCATGGCAAGCGAAGCCGCCAAGCGCGCGCCGCGCGCACATTATCCCGCGCCCTACGCGTTGATTGATCTTTGGGTCGAGCACGGCGGCGACGCCGAAGCCATGCAGCAGGCGGAGATCGCCTCGTTCGCCAAGCTTTTGGTCGGCGGCACTGCACAAAATCTGGTGCGGGTGTTCTTTCTGCGCGAGAATTTGAAAAAGCTCGCCGGCGGCGAGTGGCCGGGCCGGCACGTGCACGTCATCGGCGCCGGCACCATGGGCGGCGACATCGCTGCGTGGTGCGCCTGGCAAGGCCTGTTCGTTACGCTCGCCGACACCAATCGCAACGCGATCGGCGGCGCCATCACGCGCGCCGCCGAGCTTTACGGCAAAATCGGCCGCGACAACAGGCTGCGCGTACGCGATGCGCTCGACCGCCTGATCCCGGACTTGCGGGGC
Organism: Xanthobacteraceae bacterium; assembly: GCA_030037885.1. Classification (GTDB taxonomy): domain Bacteria; phylum Pseudomonadota; class Alphaproteobacteria; order Rhizobiales; family Xanthobacteraceae; genus BOG-931. The sequence goes on from JASHPU010000164.1 coordinate 36,536, forward strand.
GACGGGGCGGACAACGCCGACCTCGTCATCGAGGCCGTGCCGGAAAATCTCGATCTCAAGCGCAAGATCTTTGCCGCCGTCGAGCCGCGCATGAAGCCGGCCGCGATCCTCGCCAGCAATACGTCGAGCATTCCGCTCGAAGCGCTCCGCGAAAATCTGGCACGGCCGCAGCGCTTGGTCGGCATTCATTTTTTCAATCCGGTGTCGCGCATGCAGCTCGTCGAGGTGGTCGGCCAGGATCTGGCCGCGCCGGATGTGCTGGCCGAGGCGCGCGCCTTCCTCGGGCGCATCGACCGGCTGCCCGCACCGGTGAAGAGTGCGCCGGGCTTCTTGGTCAATCGTGCGCTGACGCCGTATCTGCTCGAAGCTTTGGTCATGCTCGATGCCGGCATGAAGAAGGAAGCCATCGACAAGGCGGCAAAAAATTTCGGCATGCCGATGGGGCCGATCGAGCTGGCCGACGAAGTCGGGCTCGACGTCTGCCTGCACGTCGCCGACACGCTGCGCGGCAGCTTGCACCGCGACATGCCCGAGGCGCCGCAATGGCTCAAGGACAAGGTCGCCAAAGGCGAGCTCGGCAAGAAGAGCGGCAAGGGCCTTTATGATTGGAAGGACGGCCGCGCCGTCAAATCCCATGAAGATGTCGTGCCGGCCGCTGATGCCGCCGACCGCCTGATCCTGCCGATGCTCGATGCCTGCGTCACCTGCCTGCGGGAAGGCGTCGTCGCCGACGAGGCGGTGCTCGACGGCGCCATGATTTTCGCCACAGGATTCGCGCCGTTCCGGGGTGGACCGCTGCACTACGCCCGCACGCGTGGCTTCGCCGACATACACGCCACGCTCGAACGGCTCGCCGCGCAATATGGGCCGCGTTTTGCGCCCGATCCCGGCTGGGATAGCCTGCCTGATCCGACGCCGGCTGCAGCCGCGCTCTAAAACTCGAATCCGCAGTGTCGGAAATGTGACATCTTGGCCGGGCGGCGACGTAGCAAGCCATTGCGCAGCAAATCAGATCAACGCAATTTTCATTCCGCTGATCGCGCTATTTTAAGCCTTTGATGCCCGCACCAGCCATTCGCCGCGCACCGGCTTGCGCCGCCTTGCGGTTACCGCTACATAGGAGGATCGAGCTTTCGGGCCGAAAGATTTGCCCATTCAGCGACGACAACACGGCTGACCGACGATCCTTCACCAAAATCTCGAGCTAACCGAGCCGGGCGTTCGCGCACGGCTCACATCGACGTGCCTATAGGAGAGGTGTCTCGTGAGCAACGGAACCGTTAAGTGGTTCAACACACAGAAGGGTTACGGATTTATCCAGCCCGAGGGCGGCGGCAAGGACGTGTTTGTCCATATCAGCGCCGTCGAGCGCGCCGGGTTGCGCGAGTTGAGGGAAGGTCAGCGCGTGTCCTTCGAGATCGTGACCGACCGCAAGACCGGCAAATCAGCCGCCGAGAATCTGAAGACCACCTGATCGACCGACGGCCGCCGTTTATTTTCGACGCGCGGCCGCTTTTCAAAGTGACGGCTGGTCCGCGCACGCGGGCCAGACTCAAGCATTTTCGCCGTGTTGCTGCACGGGTTCAATGCGGCTCCTTCGAGACTATAGCAAAGCCGCTGACGGCAACGGCGTAACGGCTAACCCGCCGCGGCGAAGCCTGGGAGCGGCACGCCGCAAGCCGCCAGAATCAGAAATGCGTTGAGCAGCAGCACGATTGCGGCGCCGATGGCGGCGGCGAGTTGCGTCAGTCGGCCATTGGCAAACGCGCCCATGATGTCGGACCGCCTTGTGAAGATCAGCAGCGAAATCATCGGCAGCGGCAGCGCGATCGACAGCACAACCTGACTGAGCACCAGCGCCTTGGTGGCATTGACGCCCGCGGCCACCACCGCGAAGGCCGGCACCATGGTCACGGCGCGGCGCAGCCAGATCGGAATACGAAAGCCGACGAAGCTTTGCATGATCATTTGTCCGGCCATGGTGCCGACCGTCGAACTCGACACGCCCGAGGCGATCAGCGACAGCAGGAACACGCCGGCGGCGCCGAGGCCGAGCAGCGGCGTGAGTGTGTGGTAGGCGGTCTCGATCTCCGCCACGTCCGGATGGCCGGCGTGAAACGCCGCCGACGCCATCATCACCATGGCCATGTTGACCAGCCCGGCGACGACCAACGCGATGATCACTTCCCGGTTGGAGTAGCGCAGCACGCGCCGCCGCTCGCTGTCGTTGCGCACCGGCATACGCGCCTGCGTCAGCCCGGAATGCAGATAGACCGCGTGCGGCATCACCGTGGCGCCGATGATGCCGACCGCAAGCAGCAGCGCCTGCCCGTCGGCGAGCTGCGGCACGATCGTATGCAGGCCGGCGGCGCGCCAATCCACCGGCGCAACGAACATTTCGACCAGATAACAAAGCGCGATCAGGCCGACCAAGCCGCCGATGATCAGTTCGAGCGGCCGGAAGCCGTAGCGGTCGAACAGCAGCAGCGCATAGGTGACGATTGCGGTCGCTGCCATCCCGGCGAACAGCGGCATCTGGAACAACAGCGCCAACCCGATGGCACCGCCCAGAAACTCGGCCAAGTCCGTGGCCATCGCGGCGATCTCGCTGACCACCCACATGGCGAAGACCACCGGCCGCGGAAACTGGTCGCGGCACATCTGCGCGAGGTTGCGGCCGGTGACGATGCCGAGCTTGGCGGACAGCGCCTGGAACAGCATCGCGATCAGGTTGGCCAGCAGCACGACCCAGAGCAAACCGTAGCCGTATTTGGCGCCGGCCTGGATGTTGGTGGCGAAGTTGCCGGGGTCCATGTAGGCAATCGAAGCGACCACGGCCGGCCCGGCGAATGCCAGCGACGCGCGCAGGCCGCGCCGCTCGCCGGCCAGGACCGCGCGTCCGGCCGCCACCGTACGCGCCGACAACGACGTCGCCCCGGCGCCGCCGCCTTGGCGCAGGATCGGATCATGGTCAGGCACACGAAACATCGACGCAGCGTTCCCACCAAAACATAGCCTCGGTTACCTTATAGTCATTGGCGGCTTTTGCGTCAATGGCTTCAAAGTGTAGTCTGAGTTACGTTTTGACACGCTTATCAGAATGTGGTCTCGGCTCGCCATGGCCCGCAGCCCCTCCGCATCGGATACCGATCGTTCGGCCAACGCAAAGCTCCCGGCCGAAGGCACCCAGGCGCGCCGCTTCGGCAAGACCCGCTCGGAGCAATCAACGGCGCTGTTGGAAGACTACGCCGAACCGATCGCCGACCTGCTCGCCGGCGAAGGCAAGGCGCGGCCGACCGACATCGCCCGCCGGCTCGGCGTGTCCCATGCCACTGCGATCAAGAGCATTTCGCGGTTGAAACGCGCCGGCCTCGCCACGGCGCGGCCCTATCGCGGCGTGTTCCTCACCGACCAAGGCCACGCGCTCGCCGACCGCGTGCGCGTGCGCCATCGCCTCGTCGTCGACGTTCTCGAAGCGCTCGGCGTGCCGAGCGAAGCGGCCGAAGCCGACGCCGAAGGCATCGAGCACCACGTCTCGGAAACCACGCTGAAGGCATTCGCCCAGTTTTTGAAGGCGCGCGGCTGATGGGTTCCGGCAAATCAGCGAGCGATCGTAGGCAGCGACGCGCGGATGCGCTCTGAAAATTCCGGTTCCGGCGCGCTGTCTGCCGCGTCGGCGTCGTTATTGATCAGCGAGCGGCGCCGCAGTTCGTCGAACGGCAGCGTCGTGTCCAGGCGCCCCGAGTAGTAGAGGTAGCTGCCGATCAACCCGTTGAAGAGATGGCGGATGTCGAACCCTCCCTTCCGTCCGGCGGCGTTCGCGTAACGAATGATATTGATGGTGCAGCTGTTGGTCAGCAAATTGTAGAACTCCGGCCGATCGGCGAGTTCGTTGATCCGCGCCAGATAGACACGCAACAGCCGGCGTGCGTCATCGCGCGAGGTATTGAGGTGATAGAGGTACACCGGCTCCCGGCGGTGAATGGCGCGTACGCCTACGAGGTCGCGCTCCTCGCCAACGACGTAGATCAGCTCGAATTGTTTGAACATGGAGGCGACCGGCTCGAAACCGCGGCCGGCCTCGGGCCTCGTTTCGATCGAAATGCTCAATGGCGCGGCGTTGTCGAAGATGAAGCTCACGAACGTGTGCGCCACCGGCCCTTCCATGAAGTACGACACGAAAAAATCCAAGCCGGTCAGATGTGAGAGATCAACCTCGCGCTCTTCGTAATGCGGGGTGAAATCGTCGCGGCTGCGGTAGTCGAAATTGCGGACGCCGGTGATGCGCACGTGATCGCCGTCGATGAAGGCCCGCGGCATGACGGCGACCTCCGGGCGCCAGTTCCTATCGCCCGAAGGAGGCGCGATGGTGAGCCACCAGGCGACGATCCCGAGCACCAGTGCGATGGCCACCGCCGGCATGCCCCGCCGGCGCGACAGCCAGAACGCCCAGATCACGAACGCGGCAAACGCCACCGCCAGTCCCAAGCGCAGCGGCAGCCACGGCAGATTCGAGAAGTAGACAGCGAGCGTCGTCCATGTGACGACGAGAATCTCGACCACGAACTTGATTGCCGCAATCAGCCAGCGGAGCAATTTCGACATGAGGCGGCTATATCAAAACGTCGGATTTTGGTCGAATATGAAGGTCGAGGACGATTGCGTCCTCGTCCCGGATTGGCGCTGAAAGCCCGTGTCAGGTTGATTGGGGCTCTCGTAAAATTTTCAGGAAGCCCCATTTGCGCGCCAGCCCGGGTGTAAGGCGAGCCGACTGGGAGGAAACGATGCAGTCGAGGCGGTCATTTCTTCATCTCGGGTTTGTGTCTGCTGCGGCGCTCGTCGCCTCGGCCGCGTCGGCCGCGCCCGCGTATCATGGGTCGGCCAGAGGCGGTGGCACCGTGACCGCGCGCGACGATGCGGATCGTACCTTCACGGCCGTGCGCCGGCGCCGCGCCTGGACCTACCACGTCACCGACCAGACCCAGTTCGTGAGCGGTGGGGCGGAAGGCTCGTGGTCCGACCTCAGGGTCGGCACCGTCGTGCAAGTAAGGTGGCACCGTGCCGGCAGCCAGCGCGTGGCCGACGTCGTCGGCATAAGGACGCGAAGCGCGAATTGAGCCGTCGCGGCGAAGCGGAGTTACTCTGGAACTCACACCGCGTGCGCGGTGAGCGCGTCGACGATGCCGTCGACGATCTCCTCGATCATCGCCTTGTCGTCGCCCTCGCCCATGACGCGGATGACCGGCTCGGTGCCCGACGGCCGCACCAGAAGCCGGCCGTGGCCGTTGAGCCGCTTTTCCGCGCTGGCGATCGCCGAGCGCACCTTGGCGTGCTGCAGCGGCTTGCCGCTCTTGTAGCGCACGTTCCGCAGCACCTGCGGCAGCGCATCGAAGCGATGGCAGACCTGCGACACCGGCTTGCCCTGCTTGCGCACCACGGCGAGCACCTGCAGCGCGGCGACAAAGCCGTCGCCGGTGGTGGCGTAATCGGACAGGATGATGTGACCGGACTGCTCGCCCCCGACATTGTAGTCGTGCTCGCGCATGTGCTCGAGCACGTAACGGTCGCCGACCGGTGTGCGCACGAGATCAAGCCCGAGGCCGCGCAAATGCCGCTCGAGCCCGAGATTCGACATCACCGTGGCGACGATGGCCGGCTTGTGGAGCCGACCGTCGTCGCGCCAGCTCTCCGCGATCACGGCCAGGAGCTGGTCGCCGTCGATCAGGTGGCCATGCTCGTCGGCGATCAGAACGCGGTCGGCGTCGCCGTCGAGCGCGATACCGACGTCGGCGCGCATCTCGCGGATCTTGCGGCAGAACGCTTCCGGCGCGGTCGAGCCGCATTCGTGATTGATGTTGAAACCGTCCGGCTCGATGCCCATCGGCACGACATCGGCGCCGAGCTCCCAGAGCGCGTCGGGCGCCACGCGGTACGCCGCGCCGTTGGCGCAGTCGATGACGATGCGCAACCCTTCCAGCGACAGATTGCGAGGCAAGGTGCGCTTGGCGAATTCGATGTAACGGTCGTGGACGCCGTCGATGCGCTTGGCGCGGCCGAGATCGCGGCTGCCGGCGAGCCGCTTGGTCAGGTCGGAATCAATCAGCCGCTCGATGTCGCTTTCCGCCTCGTCGGAGAACTTGTAGCCGTCCGGCCCGAACAGTTTGATGCCGTTATCATCGAACGGATTATGCGAGGCCGAAATCATGACCCCGAGATCGGCGCGCATCGACCGGGTAAGCATGGCGACCGACGGCGTCGGCATCGGGCCGAGCAGCAGCACGTCCATGCCGACCGAGGTGAAGCCGGCGACCAAAGCGGTTTCGATCATGTAGCCGGACAGCCGCGTGTCCTTGCCGATGACCACGCGGTGGCGGTGCTCGCCGCGGCGGAACACCAGCCCGGTAGCCTGGCCCACCTTGAGCGCCAGTTCCGGCGTGATCACGCCGTTGGCGCGGCCGCGGATACCGTCGGTGCCGAAATACTTACGAACCATTTTTGGATGCCCCGCCGCCTGCTCGCGCAGGCGGATACTAAACCTTTTCCCCGGTCTCTAGCTGCGAAAAAGATGCAGTACTCTTACTGTGACGATTAACGTTCCGTTCATTATAGATCAAGGAAAGCGCGCCGGCGTCAACGCCTTGCCGCCGCAACCGCGGTGGACCAAGCGCGACACGCCGTCTCCGCCTCCGACATCGCGCTTACGGCTTGTTCTTGTCGCACGCGCTCGGCGGCGGCTGGGTGACGGCGACCGGGTCGGAGCCCGGGAAAGTATCCTGCAAGCCGCGGTCGAGCGCGTCCTCGAGCGATTTTCGGCGCTCGGCCTCGCGCTGCCTGCGCTCGTCGCCGTGCCGGCCGTTGTCGACCTGTCGATGCTCGCCGCCGGACGAGCGGGGTGCGGCGCGGTGCGGTGCGTCGATCATGCTTGGATTCCTGGGCGTTGTTCGCGGAAAACGGTCGCCGCGCGCGTCCACTCGGGCCGGCCAGTCCCTCAAATAACGGCAGTCCCTCAGATAACGGTCGACGGCCGGCCATGTTCCTGCGGCCTTACCGCGGCAAACCGCAACGGCCGGGCTTGTGCTATCAAGGCCCGAGGGAAGAGTCGGAACCCCAAGCATGAAGACCATGACCTGCATCGAGGATCTGCGGCAGGCCGCCCGCCGCAAGGTGCCTCGCGCCTTTTTCGAGTATGCCGACGGCGGCGCTTACACCGAGGGGACACTGTGCGCCAACAGCGCCGATCTCAGGCGCATCAAGCTGCGCCAGCGCGTCCTGGTCGACGTCGCCGCGCGCAGCATGAAAGCGACCATTCTCGGCGAGCCGGCGGCGCTGCCGCTCGTTCTGGCGCCGGTCGGATTGTGCGGCATGCAACGCGGCGACGGCGAGATTTTGGCCTGCCGCGCAGCCCAGCAGGCCGGCATTCCGTTCACCCTCTCGACCATGTCGATCTGCTCGATCGAGGACGTCGCCGGCGCGGTCAAAAAGCCGTTCTGGTTTCAGCTCTATGTCATGAAGGACCGCGGCTTCATTCGTTCTCTGGTCGAGCGGGCGGCCGCCGCACAATGCAGCGCACTGGTGCTCACCGTCGATCTGCAGGTGCTCGGGCAGCGTCACAAGGACATCAAGAACGGCATGACGGTTCCGCCCGAGCTGACGCGCCTCGACACCTTGATTGACGTCGCCACCAAGCCGGCCTGGGCGCTGAGCGTGCTGCGCGGCAAGCGCAGGACCTTCGGCAATATTGCGGGTCACCTCGCCGGCATGGCGAACGTCAACACGCTCTCGAGGTGGATTGCCGGGCAGTTCGATCCGGCGCTGAACTGGAAGGACGTCGAGTGGATCGCCGGGCTGTGGGGCGGCAAGCTCATCCTCAAGGGCATTCTCGACGTCGAGGACGCCCGTATCGCGGCCAAGACCGGCGCCGCCGGTCTGGTCGTCTCCAATCACGGCGGCCGGCAGCTCGACGGCGCGCCGTCCACCATCTCGATGCTCCCGAAGATCGCCGACGCGGTCGGCTCCGACATCGAAGTGATGTTCGACGGCGGCATCCGCTCCGGCCAGGACGTATTCCGCGCGCTGGCGCTCGGCGCCCGCGCCTGCATGTCCGGACGGGCCTACATTTACGGGCTCGGCGCCGGCGGCCAGGCCGGCGTCGCGCGGGCGATCGAGATCCTCGGCGATGAGCTCGACATCACCATGGCGCTGACGGGGACCAAGAGTGTCGGCGACATCGGACGCGATTCTTTGGTGCTGTGATACATTCGTCATTCCGGATCGCCGCGAAAGGGCGAGTCCGGAATCCATAATTCCTGCGCTGGGGTTATGGATTCCGGGCTCCTCGCGGAGCTTGTCATCGGGCCGGCCACTTCGGGCCGGACCCGTTGGCTTGGCCCCGGAATGACGAATTATTCTTCCTTATATCCATACCCCGGCACGTTGCCGGTCGCGCCGTAATATTTGTACGGCAGAAATTTGCCCGACATGGTGATCTTGACCCGGTCGCCTTTCGGATCGGGCTGGCGCTCGAGCTTAAGGTCGAAGTCGATCGCCGACATGATGCCGTCGCCGAATTCCTCTTCGATCAAGGCTTTGAGCGCCGGACCGTTGACCATGACCAGCTCGTAGAAGCGGTAGATGAGCGGATCGGTCGGCGGCATCGGCGCGCCGCGATATGGCGTCTCGTTGAGCAGCGCCTGCTCGCTCTTGGACAGGCCGAACAGCTCGGCGGCCTTGGCGACCTGCGGCTTGGTCAGCTTCATCTGGCCGAGCACCGCGCCGGTGATCAGCATCGGCGACATGCCGCCGATCTCGCTGCAGATGTATTTCCAACTCCAGCCCTTTTCGCGCTTGATGCCGAGCATTTTTTCGGTGAGTTCGGCCCGCGTCATGAACACCTCCGGTCGTCAGGCATGCATGTGTCCAATTGACAGGCAAGCCCCGTGCCAACGTCAATCAGTCCGCCTGCCGGCAAGCGGTCCAACCAGTCGGGACCGGACGCGCGGGCCGGCTCCAGCGAGAGACGATGACTCAGCGCGGGACGACGCCGCCGGTTCCGACGTTGATACGGCTGACGTCGAAGCTGCCGTCCGGCTTCTTCACCGCGGCGATGACCGAGAATGCCGCGCCAAGCTTGAGCGCGCTTTGATCGCCGACCACGTAGCGCATGATCGGCACGTCCGGGCCGACGATGATCTTCTTCTCACCGTTTTTGTATTTGACGGTGATCACCGGTCCCGCCACTCCGGTGACCGTGGCGCCGACCGTGCCGTTGGTCATGGTGCTGTTGGGCGCGCCGTCCCACGGCCGAAAGCCTTCGCCGGTGCCGCGCATCGAATCGGCGAAGATGTGGACCTCGATCGCCTTCTGCGAACCGTCGGGCTGCGGCATGGCTCCGCTGCCGATATAGGCGCCGTCCTTGATGTCGGCCATCGAGGCCTTGGCCACTTCGACGACCAGAAGCTTGTCGGCAAGATTGAGCGTGAGCGCCGCGCCCTTGTCCGATTTGGCGGTGAGGGTCTTGCCCTCGACTTTCTCGATGACTCCGTGCAGCCGCTCCGCTTTCGGCGCCTGCGCCAGCGCCGCGGCCGCGGCGAACGCCGCAAGGAATGCGATGCCGGCGGCCGCGCCATGTCTGATCGC
>JASHPU010000020.1 GCA_030037885.1 Xanthobacteraceae bacterium
TCAAAGCCGTTCCGGCAACACCCGTAATGAACGCACGCATGATCGCCGCTTAGCTGCCGCGCCGCGCGAGGGTCAAGCGCTAAGGCGCTAATTTCTCTGGATGAGACAGCTGCCGCCCGCAGCCTTGAGCTTGCTGCAGAGTTCCGTAGCCTGCTCGTCCGAGGCAAACGGACCGACCAGGGCCCGATAGTACACGCCCTTGGCGCCGAGGTCGGCACGGCGCACCATCGGATGGCGGCCGCCAAGTTCCTGCGGGTATTTGGCTTGGAGGGCGCGGAACGCCGCTTCGGCCTCAGCCTCGCTGCGCTGCGAGGACACCTGCACCGCGTACCCGCCGCCCCCCGCCGATGTTGCTTCCGGCGCCGCGGGCGTCCGCATCGCCACATGCGTTCGCGCCTGGGCCCGGGCCTGCAGATCGCCTTCCGGCGACGGCACGATGGAAAGTGGCCCGCCGGCTGTGGCCGTCTGCCTCGGCTGCCGCGGTACCTGCTCATGCGTCCGCGCTATGTGCGCAGGTGGCGATGCGGCGGCAGGAGCCGGATTGGCATTGCCGTCGGCCGTCTGGCCGGGCCGAATGATCACGGTGTGGACCTGCTTGGCTCCCGACGCGGCCGGCCCGGATGTGGCCGGCTGCAGCGCCTGCCCAGCAGGAGGAAACGCCGCAGCGGGTGGTGGCGCCTGATCGGCCGGCGGCTCAGCAATTGGCTGGAGCGGCGGTGCAGGCAGGTTTGCGTCGCCGGGCGGCTGCGCACCAGGGAGCGGCGCCACGGATGCATTCGAGACGACGGGTATCGTGTTGACGACGCGTGGAACGGGCGGATTGGCCGACTGGACATCGATCGGTTGTTCCTGATGCGCGACCAATCGCTCGCGCGCACCCTGATTTGCCGTGTCGGACTGACCCGGCTTGCCGGCTTGCTTATCCTGGCTCGGCTGCACCTTGATCGGTCCATCGGCGGGCTTGATGATCGGCACCAATCCCGAAACCATCGAGCCGCCGAACATCGCGCGGTAGCCCAGAGCGCCGGCGGTCCCGAGCACGGCCAAGCCCAGGACGGCAAGGATCAGGATGGTGCCGCTGCGGCGAGGCGGGCGGCTGTCGTGCTCGTATTCTTCCTCGGCTGCAGCATCGCCATCCAGTCGCCCCTGGGCCGCGTGACGCGGACGATTATCGGTCGGATAAGGGCCGTACGGCGGCGGCTCGTAACGTGGCGATTGCGCATCGAATGCGGACGGCCGCCGCTCGCCCTGATCGGGCAACTCATCGAACGCCGGGACCCGACCTGCGTACTGTTTCGCCGGCGGCGGTTCGGCAAGGTCCTCGCCATGATCGTCGCCTTGATGCGGCCACGCTGTGTCGTCGGACGGCTGCGAAGCGTAACTCTCATGCGCGTCGTGGGTCGGCTCGGCGTAAGCGGCGTCGCCGGCGACCCATTCGAGTTCCGACGCGAGCGGCGTGTCGTCGTAGCGCTCGGCTCCATAAGCGGCATCGCCGCCGTCGGCCGACCGAGGCGCCCTTTGACCGATCAACCGAGCGAGTTCCGCCAGCGGATCGCCGAGGTTTTCGTGTGGCGGCGAGGCGCCGGCGCGCGCCTGCGGATCGCGGCTCCGGAAATTGTCGGCCATATAAATCTGCCCCGTTGCGCCTGTCCCCTTGACCGCAGTCGACCCATCGAAAGCTACGGAGGATTTACTGCATCTCGTCCGGCGCCTGGACCCCAAGCAGTGCGAGCCCCGAGGCAAGCACGGTAACTACGCCTTTTGCGAGGACGAGCCGAGCCGCAGTCATTTGTCGATCATCTTGGATAATGAAGCGTAAATGAGGCGCGGCGCGCCCAAGCGTCCAAAGCGCATGAAACTCGCTCGCCAAATCGTAGAGGTAGCCGGCGTGATCGGCGCCGACCACATCGATCATGATATTGAAGCCGCGTTCAAACTTGTCGCGGCCATAGGCGATATGCCGGGTGATGCAGGCGGGGCACCTAACGCAATTCGGGGGTCGAGCCAAACAGCCGGGCATGCTCGGCGAGCGCGTAACGGTCCGTCATGCCGGCGATAAAATCGGCGATGCGGCGGGCGCGGGCAGGCGCTTCGGCGCCGGCAAGACCCTCGCGCCACTCGGCCGGCAGATCCTCGGGATGCGCGCTGTAGCGGGCGAACAGGTTCTTGATGACGCCAGCAGCCTGATCCATCACGCGCATGACCCGGGCATGGCGGTACATGCGCGGCTTGAGAAAGGCTTTTATAGCGCGGTCCGCCTCGCCGATGACCGGGGAAAAGCCGGCCACCGGCGCATCGGCGTGCCGCACCTCGTCGGCCGAGCGCGGCGCCAGCGCCGCAAGCTGCCGTCGGGTTTCGGCGGTGACATCCTCGATGAGAAGCCCGATCAGACGGCGGATGAATTCGTGCACCACACGGCTTTCGTCGAGGTCCGGATAAGCCGCACGAATGTTGCCGATGATTTTTCCCGGCAGTGCGACGGCGGCGATATCGTCGAGCGAAAACAGCGCGGCGCGCAGCCCGTCATCGATATCGTGCGCGTCGTAGGCAATGTCGTCGGCGACCGCGGCGACCTGCGCCTCCACGCTGGGGAAACTCCAGAGCTGCAGATCATTTGCGCGCGCATAGGCCAGGATCGTGCCGGGCAGCTTACGTTCGTGATAGCGCCCGAGCGGACGGCCTTCGTGGTCGGTGAGCGGCCCGTTGTGCTTGATCAACCCTTCCAGTGTTTCCCAGGTCAGATTGAGCCCGTCGAAGCTGGGATAGCGCCGCTCCAGCACCGTGACGACTCGCAGCGTCTGGGCGTTATGATCGAAGCCGCCGAACGCGGCGAGGCATTCGTCCAGCGCCCGCTCGCCGGCATGGCCGAACGGCGGATGGCCGAGATCGTGGGCGAGCGCCAGCGCCTCCGCCAAGTCCTCGTCGAGGGCAAGTGCGCGGGCGAGCGCACGCGCCACCTGCGCGACTTCGAGCGTGTGGGTAAGCCGGGTGCGGTAATGGTCGCCCTCGTCGAACACGAAGACTTGGGTCTTGTGCTTGAGCCTGCGGAAGGCGGTCGAATGGATGATGCGGTCGCAGTCGCGACGGAACGCGCTGCGGCTTTTGCTGGGCGGCTCCGGATGCAGCCGGCCGCGGCTTTGCGCCGGATCGCAGGCATAGGGCGCGCACGGTGAGGAGCCATTGATCGCCATAAACAGCCGGGCCTTGTGCAATTGACCTCCGCCGTCCCCGCACTTAACTATCGCACAGGTGGCGTGGCAATCGGCGGATTCGCCGGTTCTCGCGCTTCGGCCGGAGCGGGCATGAACGCCAATATGGACGCCAACGTCGACCCCAACGTCATCGTGACCGAGCGCGCTGCGGCGCGGATCGGCGAGATTTTGCGCCGGGAGCCGGTCGGCACCATGCTCAGGGTGAGCGTCGAAGGCGGTGGCTGTTCCGGCTTTCAGTACAAATTCGACACCGAGAGCGCGCGCGCCGACGACGACGTCGTGATCGAGCGCAACGGCGCCACCGTGCTGATCGATCCGGTCTCGCTCACCTACATGGCCGGCAGCGAGATCGACTTCGTCGACGATCTGATCGGCTCGTCGTTTCGGGTCAACAATCCGAAAGCCACCGCATCGTGCGGCTGCGGCACCAGCTTCGCGATGTAGCGTTTTTCGATGCTTCCGTCCTCACAATCCGCTCCTCCCCATGAAAGCGGTGACTCACCAGAATCACCGCGATCTTGATACACTCCATCTGGATTCCCG
>JASHPU010000165.1 GCA_030037885.1 Xanthobacteraceae bacterium
CCGCAACGGAAACGGCGGCAAGGCCGACAAGCCGGCGCGGCTGCCGCTCAACGAAGAGATCGTGCGGCCGACGTTCCGCCGCGAGCGCTCCGCGCTCAAGCGCGGGGTGTGGCCGATTGCCGGCTGCGATGAAGCGGGCAGGGGACCGCTTGCCGGGCCGGTCGTGGCCGCCGCCGTCATTCTCGATCCCGACGACGTGCCGCGCGGCCTCGACGATTCGAAAAGGCTCACACCGGAACGGCGTGAAGTGCTCTACGCGCGCATCTGTGCGCGCGCCCAGGTCGCCGTGGCGCTGGCGCCGCCATCGCGGATCGACCGCGACAATATTTTGCGCGCCTCGCTATGGGCGCTGGCGCGCGCGGTCGCGGCGCTGCCGATCAAGCCGCTTCTGGTCTTCGTCGACGGCCGCGACCGCATCGATGCCGGCTGCGACTGCCAGGCCGTGATCGGCGGCGATGGCCTCGTCGCTTCCATTGCCGCCGCCTCGATCGTCGCCAAAGTGACGCGCGACCACTTGATGGCGCGGCTCGGCGCGGCGCATCCGGGTTACGGCTTCGAGCGCCACATGGGCTACAGCGTGCCCGAGCATTTCGCCGCGCTCGACCGGCTCGGACCGACCATCCATCATCGCCGCTCGTTCTCGCCGGTGGCCGGCGCGCTCGGCCTGCTGGACGACGCCGACGAGACGGTTGTCGACGTATTGCCGCTCTAATCGCAGCCTTTTATAGCCAGCCAACGGCACCGGAGCTTCGTCCAATCGTAGGTCGCGCACGGATCCGTCATTCCGGGGCCGAGCGAAGCGAGGAGCCCGGAATCCATAACCCCAAGCACAGGGCTTATGGATTCCGGACTCGCCGCTGCGCGGCGACCCGGAATGACAAGGAACGATCAGCAGAATTCCAAATAATGTTCTACGTCCCGCTCTATTTCGAAGCGATCCGCTCGCGTCCGGTTCTGGTGTTCTGGCTGGCGGCGCTGGCGCAGGCTGCCGTCTGGTTGGCGGTACCGATGCTGTTCTATGCGGCGCCGCCCGGCGATCTCGCCCAGGTGCTGGCGATCGGCCACGAGTTTCAGTTCGACGGCGATGTCGGCCCGCCGCTGGCGTTCTGGCTTGCCGAGATCGCGTTTCGCGTTGCCGGCCTGTTCGGCGTTTACGCGCTGTCGCAAATCTGCATCGTCACGACCTATTGGTGCGTGTTCAGGCTCGGCGGCGCGGTCGTCGGCCGGCCGCAGGCGGCGCTGGCCGTTCTGCTCATGGTCGGCATTTCGCCGTTCACGGTGCCAAGCCCGGCTTTCGGGCCGCCGATCCTGACCATGGCGCTATGGGCTATCGTGCTGCTCAGTTACTGGCGCGCCGTAGCCGAGGGCCAGCGGCGGGCCTGGTACGTGCTCGGCGTCGCCGCCGCGCTCATCCTGCTTGGCAGCGAAGCGGCGCTGATCCTCATCGGCACGCTCGCGGTGTTCACGGTCATGACGGCGCGCGGCCGCGCGGCGCTGGAGCGGATCGAGCCGTGGATCGTCGCCGCTGTGCTGGTCGGTTTTCTGTTCCTGCATCTGCTCTGGCTGGAGGGCGCGGCCGACAGTTTGACGCCGGCCATCGAGCGGCTGCGTGAGGCCGGCAGCGCCGGCCCAAATACCGCGGCATGGCTTCGGCTTTTGGCGCTGCTGGTGCTGGCGCATACCGGCCTCGCCATACTGGTGCTGCTGGCCCGGGGCATTCCGCGCGGCAGCACCGCTCCATTGCCCGCCTTGACCCGGCCGATCGTTGACCGCTTCGCCAAAACGTTCGTCGGCACGCTGGCGTTCGTTCCGGCTTTGCTGTCGACGATCGTCGCGGTCGTGCTGGCGCGCCGCGCGCCGATCGGCGGCACCGCGCCGCTCGTCGTGCTCTCGCCGCTCGCCATCGTTCTTCTCGCCGGCGCAAGCATCGCGCTTTATCATCAGCGCATTCTCGGCGTCGCCTGGGCCGGCCTGCTGGTGGTGCCGGCGATCATGGTGCCGGCGGCGATCGTGCTTCTGCCGTGGACGCTCGGCACCGATCTCACCGTCGCCGAGCCGGCCGCGGCGATGGGAAAATTCTTCGCCGACAGCTTTGCGAGCAGGACCGGGCACCCGCTGGCGCTGGTCACCGGCGAGATCGGTCCCGCAACCGTGGTGGCGATCGGCGCACCAAGCCGCCCGAGCGTTTACTTCGACGACGATCCGGCGCGCTCGCCGTCGGTCACTGCCGCCGATATCCGCGCCAAGGGCGCCGTCGTGGTCTGGCTGACCGCCGACACGACGCCGACGCCGCCGGCCGACATCAAGGCGCGCTTTCCCGGTCTCGTCGCCGAAGTGCCGCGCGCCTTCGAGCGCCGCGTGCAGGGCCGGCTGCCGCTGTTGCGAATAGACTGGGGCGTGATCCGGCCGGCGGATGAGGCCGCGGCGGCGACCGCGGCGCCGGCGCGCTGAGCGTCTTCAGCACATCAGACGGTTACCGATCGTCGGTGACGGTTCCGGGTAGTCGAGGGCGGGGAAAAGTATTTAGGGAACGCTGTACAGCCATATTCGTTCCCTATATGTTCGGTGTGACCAGAAACCCACCGCTAACGAAATTCTGTCAACCACTATTTTTGGCAAATGCGAATCACTCGTTTCCGAGCGTAATCCTGCGTGTTGGATAGACCAGGGAGGGTCGATATGCGCATTAAGGTGAGTGAAATTAAGCGCAATGTGCAGGGGCTACACCCGAAAGAGGTTGTGGCAATCATAAGCACACTCACCGGGCCAGAGGAACTAGTTGTTTTTGCCCCCTCGGGAAGCATTGGTTCGATTGACGTTGGTTATCCGATTGCTATCAACGATGGCAATTATTTGGTGGAGCTTCCGTCAGAGACGGCCAAAGGCGCCTGGCGTGTGTGGATGAATCGCACAGAAACAGAGGGGAATACCTTGGAGGCTGCTGAATGATACTGACTGATCGAGAGATACAGATTTCTCTCGCTCATGGTCAGATCCGCATAGAACCAAGTCCCGAGGTCATTGCTTATAGTTCGACGAGTGTAGACCTGCGACTTGATAAGCACCTTTCTGTATTTAAAGAGGATTTGACTGAGGGCCGCGGGGTCGAACCGCCAATTATCGACCCTAGTCATAAGGATTTTGTCGCGGAACGCGCGCTGGCGCGAATTACTGATCCAGTAGACATTCCTGAGGATGGGTATCCGCTAGTTCCGAAGAAGCTCGTTTTAGGTTGGACAATAGAGAAGGTAGAACTACCCGAGCATTCAAGAATCGCGGCACGAGTTGAGGGAAAAAGCTCTTTGGCGCGCGTGGGTCTGGGGATTCATATTACCGCCCCGACAATACATTCTGGATTTAGATACCCCATTCGACTTGAACTTATAAATCACGGCCATACGCCGATCCGCCTTCGTTACGGAATGCGAATCTGCCAATTGATATTTGAAGTTACCTTTGGAACCCCGCAGAAGGGGTTTAGCGCCGTTCAATCGGCACCGCTTCCACCAAAAAGTTGAGACCTAGATCGACGAAAGTGCCCTGATGGGCGCCTTCCCCGAGGATACTGAAGTGATCGACGTATTCTCGCCGCGGCGCGAGGATTTCTTGGCCGGCGGCACGCCGAATTATATGAAGGCGAAGTGAATATGACTCCGCGTGTAACGATCACCCCGCCAGCGCTTTCTTGAGCGCCAGAAAGTCGCGCCAGGCGAGCCGCTTCTGCAGCGGCTGGCGCAACAGATAAGCCGGATGCAGCGTGGCGAGCGCGCGGATTTCGCGGCTGCCGGTGTCGTATTTGAACCAGCGCCCGCGCGTGCGGGTGATGCCTTCCCGGGTGCCGAGCAATGTCTGGGTCGACGGCTGGCCGAGGCAGACCAGAATATCGGGATCGGCGAGTTCGATCTGGCGGCGGATGAACGGCAGGCAGATTGCGGTTTCCTGCGGCGTCGGCGTGCGGTTGCCGGGCGGCCGCCACGGCACCACGTTGGCGATATAGGCGCTGGCGCGGTCGAGCCCGATCGCCTCCATCATGCGGTCGAGCAGTTTACCCGAGGGGCCGACGAACGGCCGGCCCGATAAATCCTCCTCGTAGCCGGGCGCTTCGCCGACGAACATGACGCGCGCGGCCGGATTGCCGTCGGCGAACACGAGCCGCGTCGCGGTGGCGCGGAGCGCGCAGCCGGTAAAGCCTTCGAGCAGTGCGCGCAGGTCGTCGAGCGTCGCGGCGCTCTTTGCCGCCTCGCGCGCCGCCGTCGCGGCGACGTCCGGCGCGGGCAGAGGGGGGGCCGCTTTCCGCTCGCTTTGAACCGCAGGATCGGGCCGCCGCCGCTCCTGGAAATATTCGCGGACCGGCCCGTCGCCGGCGGAGTCTTCGCGGGGCGTGGCGGGTGGCTTGTCCGTTTGCGCAGGCGGTACCGCAATCGGCTCATCCGCCATGCGATCGACCGGCGCCTCGCCGAGCATCGCATCGACGCCGGCAGCCATATAAAAGGCAAGCAATTCGCGCGCGTCTCGGGGGTCGGAACTCATGCGTGAGGCCATTTCGCAGGTCAAGGCTAATCTACATCAGCTGTCCAAAACATGGACTCATTGTCGTCACCCGCGAAGGCGGG
>JASHPU010000166.1 GCA_030037885.1 Xanthobacteraceae bacterium
TCGGGGCCCAAAGGCCAGGCACTCAAGAACATGTTGCAGCAAGCCCAAGCCGCCGGCGCGGACGCGTCGGTCAAGGACACGACGACGCAAACCTTCGTCAAGGATGTCATCGAGGAATCCAAGCGCCAGCCGGTGCTGGTCGATTTCTGGGCGCCCTGGTGCGGCCCCTGCAAGCAGCTCACCCCGATCCTGGAGAAGGCCGTCAAGGCCGCCAAGGGCAAGGTGAAGCTCGTCAAGATGAACATCGACGAGCATCCGGCCATCCCCGGCCAAATGGGCATCCAGTCGATCCCGGCGGTGATCGCCTTCGCCAACGGCCAGCCGGCCGACGGCTTCATGGGAGCGCTGCCGGAGAGCCAGGTGGTCGCGTTCCTGGAACGGCTGACCAAGGACCGCATCGGCGGCGAGGCCCAGGATCTGCTCAAGGCAGCCGACGCCGCCTTGGCCGAGGGCGATACAGCCGGCGCGGCCGATCTCTATGCGCAACTTCTTGCCGAGGACGCAACCAACGCGCACGCGCTCGGCGGGCTGGCGCGCTGCTACGTCGAGACCGGCGCGCTCGACCAGGCGCGGCAGACGCTCGCCATGGTGCCCGAGGCAAAACGCAACGATGCATCGGTTGTCGCGGCGCGAGCCGCGCTCGATGTTGTCGAGCAGGCGAAAACGCTCGGGCCGGTCGCCGATCTGGAGCAGAAAGTGGCCAACAATCCGCTCGACCACCAGGCGCGCTTCGATCTTGCGGTGGCGCTCAACGGCACGGGCCGCCGCATCGACGCGCTCGAGCACCTGCTCGCCATCGTCAAGCGCGACCGCAAATGGAACGAGGACGGTGCCCGCAAGCAGCTGATTCAGCTGTTCGATGCCTGGGGGCCGACCGACGAAGCCACGGTCGAAGGCCGCAAGCGGCTGTCTTCGATCTTGTTCGCGTAAGCACTCGGGCCGCTTGCTTTAAGGGTCCTCCGGGGGGAGGCGCACAAGGCCCCGCATTCGGTGCCGTCGCGTCGTGGAGTGCGACATGCCGATCAACACCACCTATTCCGGGCCCGAGGCGCTGCCGCAGCACATTCCGGTGTTTCCGTTGCCCGGCGCGCTGCTCTTGCCGCGCGGTCAGATGCCGCTCAACATTTTCGAGCCGCGCTATCTCGCCATGACCGACGACGCGCTGCGCTCGGGCCATCGCCTGATCGGCATGATCCAGCCCGACCCGGCGCATCCGGGGCCGGACCCCAACAAGCCGAATCTGTTCCAGGTCGGCTGCGTCGGCCGCATCACGCAGTTCGCCGAGAGCGGCGATGGCCGCTATCTGATCCAGCTCACCGGCGTTGCGCGCTTTCGCATCGAGGAGGAGCTGCCGATCGACACGCCGTATCGGCAATGCCGCGTGACGTTCCGGCCGTTCGCTGACGATTTTGTCGCGCGCAAAGGCGAGGATGAGGTCGATCGCAAGGCGCTGTTGCGCGCGCTTACCGATTTTCTCAAGGCCAACAATCTGAAAGCCGATTGGCAGGGCATCGAGAATGCGCCCAACGAGGCGCTGGTCAATGCGCTCGCCATGATGTCGCCCTACGACACGGCGGAGAAGCAAGCTATGCTGGAAGCGCCGGACTTGAAGACCCGCGCCGAGATCTTGATCGCCGTCACCGAGATCGAACTGGCCAAGAGCAAGACGCCGGGCGAAACGCCGCTGCAGTGACACGTCGTTGCGACGAAGCGATGAAGCAATCAGCCCGTGCCGCCGACTGGATTGCTTCGCTTCCGCCTTCGCGCTACGCGCTTCGGCGTGACTCAAACCGCGCCGTAGCTCGCGCAGCGAGCGTAGGCGGGTCGCGAGCAATGACGAGGTGATAAGGTTCCTTTATATATGGAGTCCGATATGTCCAATCCGCCCGCCGACCGTCCCGCCGACACTGTCGATCCGAAGCTTCTGGAGATCCTGGTCTGCCCGCTGACCAAGTGCCCGCTCGAATACGACGCCGAGAAGCAGGAGCTGATCTCGCGCGCCGCCAAGCTCGCCTATCCGATCCGTGACGGCATCCCGATCATGCTGCCCGAAGAGGCGCGCCGCCTCGATTGACTTTAGCAAGGACCCAGCCTCCTCATCCTGAGGTGCTCGGCGCGACGCGCCGAGCCTCGAAGGATGAGGCCGCGGCGCCTTGGCCTACATCCTTCGAGGGCCGCTTCGCGGCCGCCTCAGGATGAGGTCACTAACTTGAGGGACGCGCGAGGAGAGTGACAATGATCAAAATCTGGGGCCGGAAAACATCGTCGAACGTGCAAAAGGTCATGTGGGCGGTCGGCGAGATCGGCCTGCCGCACGAGCGCATCGATATCGGCGGCCCGTTCGGCCAAAACCGCGAGCCTGCTTACCTGGCGATGAACCCCAACGGCTTGGTGCCGACGCTCGAGGAAGAGGACGGCTTCCTGCTGTGGGAATCCAACTCGATCGTGCGCTATCTCGCCGCCAAGCATCAATCGACCGTGCTGGAGCCGGCCGATCCGCACGCGCGGGGGCGCGCCAGCCAATGGATGGATTGGCAATTGTCGGTCTGCGGCCCGGCCATCACGCCAGTGTTTTGGGGCCTCATTCGCACATCGCCGGAAAAGCGCGACCACGCCGCCATCGAGGCCGGCAAAAAGAATACCACGGCCGCCATGATCATGGTGGACGCGCAGCTTGCGAAAACCGCCTACCTCGCCGGCGACGCATTCTCCTACGGCGACATCCCGGTCGGCATCATGGCGTATCGCTACCGGCAGCTGGTGCCCGGGCGCCCGGCGCTGAAAAATTTCGAGCGCTGGTATGCGGCGATCTCGGCACGGCAGGCCTTCAAGGACCATGTCGCCGCGGTGCCGTTGACTTGAAGCGATCGCGGCACCCGTGCGCGGGTGCATGGCGCATTGACAGTGCGGGGTTCGCGCCGTCACAGTGCCCTTACAAGAGCCGCGCTCGGCGGTCGAATTTCCGACGGCATGGGGAGGATCACATGGCCACGGTCACGGCCGCGCAGGCGACACGCGGCGCCCAGACCATCGAGGGCTTCGTCAACGAAGCGCTGGACAACGCGAAAGTCTCGCCGCTGTACCGGCGCGTCATCGTGCTCATCGCCGCCGGATATTTCTGCGACGTCATCGATTACACGATTTACGGTTCGCTCGTTCCTTTCATCATCAAATCCGGCTTCAGCGCCGCCGGCGCGGCCCTGATCGGCAGCGCCACGATCTTCGGCTTGGCGCTCGGCACCGCCGGCCAGGGCGAATTCTCCGACCGGTTCGGCCGCAGATTCGTTTATCAGTTCAATCTCTTGTTCTTCGGCATCTTCACGATCCTCGGTGCGCTGGCCGGCAGCGTCATCTTGCTGGTGATCTGCCGTTTCCTCGCCGGAATTTTCCTCGGCGCCGAGCAACCGCTGGCGTTCGCCTATGCGGGCGAATGGTCGCCCAAACGCATCCGCGGCCGCGCACTCGCCATCGTGCATTTCATCGGCGGCGCCTGCGTGTGGCCGATCGGAACCGGACTGGTGCTCTTGTTCGGCGGCATGTTTGCGGCATCGGGAACCGACCCGGTCGCGGCCGGTCATGTCTGGCGCGGGGTGTGGATCCTGGTCGGCGTGCTTGCCCTGATCGTGTGGGTGTTCCGCTTCACGCTGCCGGAATCGCCGCGCTATCTGGCGACCCACGGCCGCGGCAGCGAAGCCCTCGACATCCTTGGGCGGATGGGCATCGCCCAACCGACGCACCCGCTGTCGACCGGTGCAGCAAGCGACACGAGGAGCGATCCGTTCGGCGTCGTGTTCCAGATGTTCCCCAAGCGCGTCATCGCCGGCATGATTTGCTTCACGGCGTTCTTCGGGATCGCCATCGGGCTCGGCGCCTGGCTGCCGAACATCATGAATGCGAAGGGCTTTTCCATCACCAAATCGCTGCAATACTTGCTGGCGATGAACTTCGCGGTGCCGTGCGCGAGCATCTTCATGATGTACACGCTCGACAAGTTCGGCCGCAAGATCACGTCGATTTACACCTTTATCGGCGCCGGCGTGATGGCGATTCTGTTCGCCAATGCCCAGACCGCGATCGAACTCATGGTTATCGGATTCATCATGACGTTCTTCGTGCAGGTCGCCGGCAATGCGATGCAGATTTTCGCATCCGAGGTGTTTCCGACCAATGCGCGCGCGTCAGGCTTCGGCTGGGCCTCGGGCGTGGGCCGGTTCGCCACCGCCTTCATCATGCCGACGATCCTGTGGATTCAAACGGGATTCGGCCTGATGACCGTGTTTGCGTGTCTCGCCGCGCTGCTGTTCATTGCTGCGATCGCGGTGACGCAGCTTGGCCCCGAGGCGCGGCAAAGGAGCCTCGACGAAATCGCGCCGCCGACCGGGTGATCTGAAATCGAACGAGGCGGTTCAGATTGCGCTCATCCCCGCGAAAGCGACGCGAAAGCGGGGACCCAGAGCTGGATTCCCGCTTTCGCGGGAATGAGCGGACGGGTGTTTTGTTCAGCGCCAGCGCCGCTGCAGCCACAGCCATTGTTCGGGACGCTCGCGGATCCAGCCTTCGACGACGTCCGTAATCGTCTGCGTTCCGGCTGCGACGTCGATTTTGCCGTCGGGGCCGCGCGGCATTTGGATGTCGTCGGTGAACTCGATCGCGATGCGATTATCCGGCAAGCGAACGGCGCGAAATCCGTGCACCGGACACTCGAACAGCCGGGCAAAGCGGGCCGCAATCGGATTGGCCTTGCAGCGCCGGCCGAAAAACGTGACCTCGACGCCTTGATGCTGATGCCGATCGACAAACAGCGTCAGATGCAAGCCTTCTTTCATCGCCTCGCGGACCTTCCACGGCAGGTCAGGACCCGAGGCAATGAGGCGCCCCATGCACTGCCGGCGCATCGCCAGCAATTCTTCCGACAGCGGGCCAAAGTCCAGTGCATTGTACAAGATCGCGAGATCAAGCCCGTTGCGCTTGCCCCAGATCGCGCCGACTTCGTAAGTGGCAAGATGCGACGTGAAGAACACCGAGGGCCGGCCGTCGTCGCGCAGCCGCACCAGCGTCTGCAATGTTTTATCGGGCACGATCATGCGGCCCGCGTTCGGATCGGGTCCGATCAGCCGATCGAGATTGACGTATTCGACGCCAAGGCGGCCGACATTGTCCCACATCCCGGCGAGAATGCGCTCGATCTCGGCCGCAGATTTGTCCGGATAGGCTGCCGTCAGGTTGAGGCGCGCGGTGCGATGGCCGCGCAGCCGCGGGCCGATCCTGCGCAGCGCCCAGCCGGCGAAATTCGCTGTGCGGTCGATATCGAGGCGCCGGATCAGCTTGAACAACAAATGTCCGACGCTGTACCAGGCGCGGCCGGCCGCCATGGCGAGGCGATACGACCAGCTCAGCTTGTTGAAGACCTTGACGTTCGGATTGGCGGCCGCAATGCGCGCCTTCAGCTCGGTCACGAAGGCCATGCAACTCGCCGCGCGATTCTCGGCCACGCGAAACCGCACGACGTGCGTCGAATTGAGAAAAATCCGAGCGCCGTCGCGGCAGTACAGCACGTAGTCGAAGCGCCGCGGCAATTCGGCCGCCAGCGCGCCCCAGACCTTGGATTTGTACTCGTCGACCGCAACGATGTCGCCATAAGCAACAGCGCCGGCGGCTCCATCGTCGCGCCATTGAAGGCCGTCCGCAGCCAGCCGATAGGTCCGTTCCGGGGAAAAAATAGTCCGGCGAAAGGCGTGGACGTGTTCGCGGCTTACGGGGAAGCTGGCCGAGACATCATTCATCGGCGCAATCATATAGTCGGGCCATACGCGAGGCAATTTACGGCCCCGGAATCGGGATTAAACGCATTATTTCGATTGTCATTCCGGATGCGCTTGGCGACGCTTCACCCGCGCCAATAGCGATCCTCCCAGCTCCGCGACAGCCGCATCGCCGACAGGATGAGCCCGGCCATCGAGTAGGTCTGCGGGAAATTGCCCCATAGTACGCCGGTCTGCGGGTCGACATCCTCGGACAACAGTCCGTAACGGTTGCGATGCTTGAGCGCGTCATTGAACAGATCGCGCGCGGCGTCGCGCCGGCGCAGCGACCACAAGGCGTCGATCAGCCAGAACCGGCAGATCAGGAACGCGGTGACCGGCATGCCGAAATCGTCGGCGCTGGCGTAGCGCATGACGTGCTTCTCGCGCACCAGCTCGCGCTCCATGGCGGCGACGGTCGAGCTGAAGCGCGGGTCGTCCACCTCGACGACGCCGAGATCGGCGAGCAAGAGCACGCTGGCGTCGAGATCGTCGGAGCCGAACGCCGCCGTGAAGGCGCCGCGCTTCTGATTCCAGGCGCGGTCGAGCAGTTCGGCATGGATCGGCTCGGCGATCGAGTTCCAGTATTTGGCGCGCGGCTCGAGCCCAAGCCGCGCCGCGATGGCGGCGAGCCGCTGGCAACCGGCCCAGCACATGGCGGCCGAGTGGGTGTGGATGCGTTGCCGCCCGCGATATTCCCAGATTCCGGCGTCGGGCTCGAACGCCTTCTGGGCGGCGCGGTGGCCGAGCGATTCCAAAAGCTTGAACAATCCCTCGTCGCCGGGCCGCGGCAGCCGGCGGTCGAAGAACAACGGCATCGCCGCCAGAATGACGCTGCCGTAGGAATCGTTCTGCAACTGATCCACCGCGGCGTTGCCGATGCGCACCGGGCCGTCGCCGCGATAGCCGGCGAGGTGCGGCGCGGTGCGTTCCTCGATCGAGGTGGTCGGCACCACGCTGTAGAGCGGGCGCAGCTCTTGATCGGGCTTCGACGCAATGCTGAGCGTGAAGGAGATGAACTCCTCCATGGTGCGGGTCGCGCCGATGCGGTTGAGCGCCTGCACGACAAAATAGGCGTCGCGCAGCCAGCAGTAGCGGTAGTCCCAGGTCCGGCCGGACGACGGCGCCTCCGGGATCGAGGTGGTGTGCGCGGCGATCACCCCGCCGGTTTCGTCGAAATTCGACAATTTGAGCGTGATGGCGGCGCGGATGATCGCTTCCTGCCAATCGTAGGAGATCGACAGACGGCGCACCCAGTCCATCCAATAATCATGGGTGCGCTCGACAAAATCACGGCAGCTTTTTTGCAGGTCGCCGGTGAATGGCTCGTCGGGACCGAATACCAGATGCAGCGGGCGTGTCAGCATGAACGGTGCTTCGCTGTCGATCAGCGACAACGGCGCATCGGCGGTCAACCGGATGACGGTGGAATCGTTGGAATAACGGATATGGTTGCTGCCGAGCGAGCGATGCGGCAGCGGCTTGCCGTATTCACAGGTCGGACGCACGCGGAGGGTGATGCGCGGCAGCCCGCCGATCGGTTCGATGATGCGGTAAAGCTGCGGCGGCCGGAACACGCGCTCGAACTGGCGAAAGCGCGGGGCGAAATCGGTGATGCGCACCTTGGCGCCATGACGATCGGTCAAGACCGTGCTGACGATGGCGGTGTTGCGCACGTATTCGGAGTGAAACTCGGCCATGTCGTCGAGCACGACGTCGGAGAATCCCTTTTCCTGGTCGCCGGACAGCAGCCGGCAAAAGATCGGATCGCCGTCGAAGCGCGGATAGCACCACCAGACGAGCCGCGCGCACGGATCAACCAATGCGGCCGTGCGGCCGTTGCCGATCACGGCTAGATCGAGTCCATGATCGATCATTGCGCCTCGCCCAAGCCTTCAGCTGCGACCTGTGCCAGCCAGGCGCGAACGCTCTCCGGTGTGTCGAAGTGGCCGTCCACCGCGGCGTCGATGCCGCCGACCGAATAGGATTGGCCGCCGAATTTCGGAATGACGCCGAACACCGTCAGGTCGGTGGTGTCGTCGCCGATGAAGATCGGGCGGCGGCCGATGAACGGCGGGCATTGCATCAGATCGTATACCGCTTTGCCCTTGGTGGTCGCCGCCGGTTTGATGTCGACCGCCAGCTTGCCGGGCAGGATTTCGACCGCCTCGCCGGCGGCATCGGCGCAAATCTTGCGGACCGCCGCCACGACTTCAGGACCCTTGTCGGGCGCCAGCCGGTAATGCAGCGCCAGCGAGTAGCCCTTGTCCTCGACCAAAATGCCGGGGCCGAGTTCCGCGACGGTCGCCAGTCGGCGCTTGAGCGCTTTGCCGAGCGGCGGCGTGCGCGGTTGCACTTCGCCGTCGCCGCTGGTGCGCATTTCGGCGCCGTGAACGCCGATCGCCGCGAGCTGCAGGGGCGAAAAGATCAGGTCGATCTCGTTGAGCGAGCGGCCGCTGACCAGCGCCACCGCCCCCCCGGTCAGGTCAGCAAGCCGCGACAGCGTTCGCCGCAGCCCGATTGGAACCCAGACCTGCCGCGGCGATGGCGCAAGGTCCAAGAGAGTACCGTCGATATCGAGCAGGAAGGCGCGGTCGCGCAGGTCTGCTACCAGCGGTGGGGGCGCAGCAATGTCCATGGCCTCAATGGCGCGATTCGAAATGCGCAATCCCCTTGGCACGTCCGGTCCCCACTTTTCAATCGATGAATGCCAGGGGCCGGCTGACCGCTTCAAGCGGCTTGCGCTCGGCGGCAACGCCCCAGACTGCCTGCACGGCCGCGGCCACGATCATCAGCGTCGCGCCGATCCAGTAGCCTACGGCGACGCTTGACCGCGAACCGCTGTTGATCAGCATGCCGAACAGAAACGGCCCGGCTATGCCGCCTGCGCCGGTGCCGATGGCATAGAAGAACGCGATGGCGAGGGCCCGCAATTCGAGAGGAAATATTTCGCTCACCGTCAGGTAGGCCGAGCTGGCCGCGGCCGAGGCGAAGAAGAACACGATCATCCATGCGGCGGTGAGTTGCTGCGCCGAAAGCAGGTTCTTGCTGAACAGACAGGCCGTGACGGCGAGCAGCGCCCCCGACACCGCATAGGTTGAAGCGATCATAATCCGCCTTCCGATCGTGTCGAACAGGCGCCCGAGCAACAGCGGTCCGAGCACATTGCCGGCCGCGAACGGCAGGATGTACCAGCCGACCTGTTCGGCCGGAGCGCCGTAGAAATCGATCAGGATCAGCGCGTAGGTGAAGAATATCGCATTATAGAAGAACGCCTGCGCGATCATCAGGCTCAAGCCCACAAGCGTGCGCCGGCGAAACGTTACGAACAGCGCACGCGCAACCTCGCGCAGCGGCGTGTGATCGCGCGTGCGCAGCCGTACGCGCTTGGGCGCCGCGGCAGCTTCGTTCGTGCCGATGCCGGCGCCAGCGCGCGGCGAGCTGAAAAACTTCGCTTCGATGCCGCTGACGATGCGCTCAGCCGCCTGCGCCCTGCCATGTGTCACGAGCCAGCGCGGGCTTTCCGGAATCCATAACCTCATCATTACAATCACAAGTCCGATTGTCGCGCCGATCAGAAATGCGAGCCGCCAGCCGATCGCCGGGTTTATGAATGCCGGATCGAGCAGGACGATAGAGCCGCCGGCGCCCAATGCCGCGCCCAGCCAAAAACTGCCGTTGATCACGAGATCAGTCCAGCCGCGCAGCCGGGCCGGGATAAGCTCCTGGATTGTCGAATTGATGGCAGTGTACTCGCCGCCGATCCCGGCGCCGGTGAGAAAGCGGAACAGCGCAAAGCTCGAAAAGTTCCACGACAGGCCGGTTGCGGCGGTCGCCAGGAGATAGACGACCAGCGTCACGGTGAAGAGTTTTTTCCGGCCGAGACGGTCGGTGAGCCAGCCGAAGAAAAACGCGCCGAGCACCGCACCGGCGAGATAGCAGCTGCCGGCAAGTCCGACCTCGGTATTGCTCAGGCTCAGCCCTGAGCCTTGCTTCAGCTCGCCGGACAGCGAACCGGCCAGCGTGACTTCGAGGCCGTCGAGGATCCAGGTGATGCCCAGCGCGACGATGACCAGAACATGAAAGCGGCCGAACGGCAGTGCGTCGAGGCGTGCCGGAATGTCGGTTTCCACGATGCTGCCGGAACGGACGGCGGCTGGCGCCGCCGCCGGCGTGTCGTGCGGAGGCGGGGGCGCAGCCTGCGCGGAGTCCGGATGCGGCAATCGATTGCCAGCAGCTGAAACCATTGTGCAATGCTGCCCGACCAGCGCTGCCCCGTTGGTCAACGCCCCGCCCGGATGGCCGTTCCGGCGCATCGTCCCGGACCGGCCATGCGACCGTTGACGCGTCGGGTTGACTTCAAATCCGTTTGGGACGATTGGCTTAACCCTGATCGGTGCAGTGTTATCCCGACGGGGATGAAAAATCCGCGGCGGCGGGGATGGCGTCGGCAGTCTATCGCCGGACGAGCGATCGCGTGCCGCAAAGACGCGCGATGCGCCACTCGCCACGGTGGCGCCCTGAAGGCAGCCGAGCCCGCCTGAGCGAAAGCGCCATGATGACGAGCGGCGTTAACCCTGCGACGGAAGTCGCAATGACAGCACGCATCGATAGACGCATAGCGAGTACAAACGGCAGCAACGCGCGTGAGTGCCTCTCCGGCAGGATTGCGGCACCGACCTTAATTCAGGTTTGCCTCCGGCGAGTGCGACATGGCTCAGACGCACGTTGACCCGGTAGCCTCTCCCCTCCGATCGCCCGGCCGATGGCCCTGGTCTACGCTGATGCGGCTTGCCGGCCGCTTGGAGATTCCGCGGCGGCTGCGCGCGCTGGTCAGGGCGCGGGAATCAAGCCTGATCGCGCTGGCGATGCTGGTGGGCACCATAGCGGGCCTGGTCGTCGCCGCCATGGGCACCATGGTCGACCTGCTGCACGTGACTTTCTTCAACCTGCAGCACAGTGAACGCCTGTCGGCCCGGCTCTCGCTTAACCCGATATTGGCGCTGTGCGTACCGTTGCTCGGCGGCCTTCTGTTCGGCGCGGCGACCGAGATGATCAGACGCTGGCGGCCGGAGCGCGAGGTCGACCCGATCGAGGCCAACGCGCTGCACGGCGGCCGCATGTCGCTGCTCGGCAGCATGATCGTGGCGGCGCAGACCATCTGGTCGAGCGGCGTCGGCGCCGCGGTCGGACTGGAGGCCGGCTATACCCAGGCGGCGAGCGGCATCGCTTCGCGCATCGGTTCGGCGTTTCGTCTGCGCCGCGGCGATCTGCGCATCCTGGTCGGCTGCGGCGCCGCCGCCGGGATCGCCGGGGCTTTCGGTGCGCCGCTTGCCGGCGCGTTCTATGGCTTCGAGCTGATCATCGGCAGCTATTCGCCGGTCAGCCTGGCGCCGGTCGCCATCGCGGCGCTGATCGGCTTCGAAGTCGCCGACAAGCTGTCGCCGGCGGAGATCGGCGTCGTCGCGCCCGAGAAGATGGCGATCGTAAGCCATGATCTCGTGATCGCCGCCGTGCTCGGCCTGCTCGCGGCGCTGCTCGGCATGACGCTGATGCGCGGCGTCGCGGTGAGCGAAACCCTGTTCCGGCGGCTGGCGCTGCGGCCGGCACTGCGCACCGCGCTGGGCGGGCTCGTCGTCGGCTTGTGCGCGATGGTGTCGCCGCAGGTGATGTCGTCCGGCCACGGCGCGCTGCGCATTGCCGGCATGCTCGATCTGTCGTTCGGCTTCGTGGGGCTGCTGTTCGTCCTGAAAATCGTCGCCTCGATTGCGTCGCTGGGTTCCGGCTTCCGCGGCGGCATGTTCTTTTCCTCGCTGTTGATCGGCGCGCTGGGCGGACATCTCCTGGCGGTGGCGCTCACCATGATGTTCCCGACGATCTACTTCGATCCGAACGCCTATGCGGTGATCGGCATGAGTTCGCTTGCCGCTTCGGTGATCGGCGGACCGCTGACCATGATTTTCATCGCGCTCGAAACCACCGGCGACCTGTGGCTGACGACGCTGGTGCTGATCGCGGTGATCATTTCGGCGCAGGTGACGCGGGAAGCGTTCGGCTATTCGTTCGCGACGTGGCGCTTCCATTTGCGCGGCGAAACCATCCGCAGCGCCGCCGATGTCGGTTGGATGCGCGATCTCACGGTCGGCAGGATGATGCGCCAGGACGTGCAGACCGCGCACGCCTCGACCAATGTCGCGGCGTTCCGTGAGGCTTTTCCGCTCGGCTCGACCGCCTATGTGGTGGCGGTCGACGAGGCCGACTGCTATGTCGGGCTGATCCATGTGGCGGACGTCCATCCCAACGAGGTCGCGCCGGACCGGCCGCTCAAGGATTTTCTGCTCTACACCGACGAGATGCTGCTGCCCGGCATGGCGGTCAAGGAAGCGGTGCTGGCGTTCGACCGCGCCGAGGCCGAGGCGCTGGCGGTGGTCGATTCGTATCTCGACCGCCGCGTCATCGGGCTGTTGACCGAAGCCTACGTGCTGCGCCGTTATTCGGCGGCGCTGGAGCGGCGGCGGCAGGAAATGCTCGGCGAGGAGTAAGGGGCGGAGAGAAGCCGCATGTCCTCCCCCGGCCCGATGCACGCCAGTATGTGGCGGCGGTGCAGTATGATTCGCTGCCTGCGCGGCATCGAGGCCTCGCCGCGCCGCGCCCGATGGACCGCCTCAGTCCCTATGGGTAAGAATGACGGCGCGGATCGTTGCGTGGATGAGATTTGGAGCATGCCGGGATGGACGAGCGGTGAAAGTCGATTGCGTTGCCAATGCCCGGGCGCTGGCGCCGATGATTCTCGAAGCGGCGCCGCGGATCGAGGCCAGCCGCGAGCTGCCGCCCGATCTGGTCGACGCGCTGCACGAGGCGCGGCTCTATCGCATGCTGGTGCCGCGCTCGCTCGGCGGCGAGGAAATCTCGCCGGTCGAATACGTCCAGGCGATCGAGGAGATCGCCAAGGCCGACGCCTCCACGGCCTGGTGCATCGGCCAGACCTCGGTCTGCTCGACCATCGCCAAAGCCATGAACCCGCAAGTCGCCGAGGAGATCTTCAAGAAGAATCCGCGCGGCGTATTGGCCTGGGGCCCCTCCGGCAACGGCAAGGCCGTCGTCGACAAGGGCGGCTTCCGGGTCAGCGGCGTGTGGCCGTTCGCGAGCGGCAGCCGTCAGGCCACCTGGCTCGCCGCCCATTGCATCATCTACGAAGCGGACGGCGAGCCGCGCCGCGATCCCGATACCGGCAATCCGATGCAGCGCACTCTGGTGCTGCCGCGCGAGGCCGCCACCATCAAGGATGTTTGGCACGTGATCGGGCTGCGCGGCACCGGCAGCGATACCTATTCGTTCGACAACGTGTTCGTGCCCGAAGAACGCGCCGTCGCCTATCATGCGCTCAATCCGGCGGCGCGGCGCGAAGGCGGACCGCTTTATGCGTTCACGATCTATCAGCTGTTCGGCTGCAGTTTTCCGGCCGTCGCGCTCGGCATTGCGCGGACGACGCTCGATGCGTTCTGCGCGCTGGCGCAGACCAAGACGCCGATGGGCCAGAGTACGGTGCTGCGCGACAACGCTGTGGTGCAGTCGCAGGTCGGCGTCGCCCAGTCGGCGCTCGCCGCGGCGCGGTCGTTCTTCTACGATGCGCTCGACGAGATTTGGCAGGCGGCGCAGAGCGGCGAGATTTCGCTCGATCAGCGCGTGCGCCTGCGTATGGGCTCGATCCACGCCACCCAACAGGCCCGGCAAATTGTCGAAACCGTTTATCTCGCCGCCGGCGCCACCGCGATTTTTGAAAGCAATCCGTTCGAGCGCCGGTTTCGCGACATCCATGCGGTGTCGCAGCAGGCGCAGTCACAATTCTCGATCTACGAGGCGGTCGGCCGGCACTTTTTGGGCTTGCCGGTCAATTCGCGTCTGATCTGAGCCGGCACGCGGAGCGCGGGAGTGGAATCCATGATCGACGACGCCCGCATAGCGGCGCTCACACGGAAAATGCTGCGCAAAAAACTTTACGTGCTGCTGTCGAGGCCGTTGGTCGCGGCCGAACGATTGAAGCCGGTTTTGGCCGCGCATCTCGATTACATGATCGATTTGGAGAAGCGCGGCATCATCTTTGCGTCCGGGCCGCTCGCCGACACGGAGCGCCCGCCCCACGGCGAGGGCTTGACCATTTTGCGCGCGGCGAGTGCGGCTGAAGCGCGTGCCATCGCCGAAGGCGATCCGTTCTTCAAGAACGGGTTACGCACCTTCGAGCTGAAAGAGTGGACGTTGATGGAGGGCATGCTCGGCCTGCGCGTCAATTTCTCCGATCAGACCATCGACGTGGCGTAGCGGGCTCGGGAGGCGTTCATGGAAACCATCGGCTTTGTCGGCCCGGGCAAGATCGGGCTGCCGATTTCCGAGCACCTGATCAAAAGCGGCCGACGCGTGGTCGGCTTTCGCCGCTCGTCGCTTGCCGAATTCGAAAAGATCGGCGGCGTGCCGGCGCGCTCGGCGGCCGAGGTCGCCGCCGCGGCCGACATCGTGTTCTCGTGCCTGCCTTCCACCGAAGCGCTCGACGACGTGGTGCAGGGGGCGCGTGGGCTCGTGAATAGTGCGCGGCGCGGCCAGATCGTGGTCGAACTCGGCTCGCATCCGGTGCCCGACAAGGAGCGCCAGGTCGCGGCGCTCGCCGAAAAGGGCGCGATCTTCATCGACGGCGAAGTGTCCGGCACCCCCGGCATGGTGGCGGCCCGAAAGGGCGTGATCTACCTCGCCGGCGATGCCGCGTCCTGCAAAAAGATCGAGCCGGTGGTCTCGGCATTTGCCGAAACCTGCCTCTATTTCGGCAAGTTCGGCGCCGCAAGCCGGGTCAAGCTGGTCAACAATCTTCTGGTTGCGCTCAACATCGCCGCGACCGCCGAGGCGATGGCGCTCGGGCTCAAAGCCGGCGTCGACGTGCCGCTGATGATCAAGGCGATCGCCAGCGGCAGCGGCGGCTCGACGCAGTTCGGCATCCGCGCGCCCTGGATGGCGGAACGGCGTTTCACCCCGGCGCAAGGCACGGTGCCGGCGCTGCAGCATTATTTCGACATGATCGGCGACTTCGCCGAGGCCGTCGGCGTGGCGACGCCGATGCTGGAGCGCGCGATAGCCCTCTACGACCGCTTCGTCGCCATGGGCTTCGGCGACTATGACGTCGCCAAAATGGTCGACGTCATCGCCGCGCTGCCGCGCACGAAGCCATCCGAGACATAGGAGAACCCAATGATCCGCGTCAGCAAGATCGCCCACGCCAGCTACGAGACGCCCGATCTCGACAAGCAGACCGAGTACTACACCGAGATTCTCGGGCTTACCGTCGCGGCCAGGGAAAAGGACACCGTCTATCTTGCCTCGACGGTCGATCATCATGCGGTGGTGCTACGCAAGGGCGCCAGCGCGCAATGTACGCGCGTCGGCTTTCAGCTTGCGCCCGATGCCGATCTCGGCGCGTTCGAGAGAGAGGTCGCCGGCCACGGCATCAAGGCCGAGCGCAGGAAGGATCCGGAGCCGTCGATCTCGGACATGCTGGTGTTCGCCGACCCCAAGGGCACCGTCATGGAGGTGTTCAAGCGCGACGCCTTTTCGCACCAGAAATTCGCCGAGAAGGGCATCGTGCCGTACAAGCTCGGCCACGTCGCCTTCCACGTCACCGACGTGAAGCACACGACGAAATTCTATTGCGACGTGCTCGGCTTCCGCGAATCCGATTGGATGGGCGACTTCTTCTCGTTCCTGCGCTGCGGGCCGGATCATCACACCATCAATCTGATGCAGACCGGATCGAACCGGCACTTCCACACCGCGTTCGAGCTGCGCGACTGGGCGCACATGCAGACGGCGTGCGACTTCCTCAGCCGCCACGGCTATAAGCTGTTATGGGGACCGGGCCGCCACGGCATCGGGCACAATCTGTTTGCCTATCACCGCGGGCCGAACGGTCTGATCACCGAAACCTTCGCCGAGCTCGACCGCATGAACGAGGAGCTCGGCTATTTCGAGCCGCGGCCGTGGCACCGTGACAATCCGCAGCGCCCGAAAGTCTGGGCCAAGGATCCATCGGCCTCGAATCTTTGGGGCATCCTGCCGCCCGACGAGATGAATCACTGAGGTGCGGGCGGCATCAACGGCGTTTGCGGGCCGATCTTCGCTGATCGCGGCGCGCTGCCTTCCGCACGCGGCAACCGGCGCACTGGCAGCCGCCGCTCTCCATGAAATAGGCGAGATATTCTTCGCCGTAATCGTAGGTGATTTCCTCGCCCGGCGAGATGGTGCGCAGCGCCCGGATGACGATCTTGCCGCCGCCGAAGATCGGCGTGGCGTTCGGCCAGCACGAATGGTTGATGTAGCGCGCCACGTTCGAGCGCGAGGAGCCGTCGATCGTAAACTTGCTGTTCAGCGCGAACATGTAGCGCGCGCCGCGGGCTTCGCGGCGGTCGGCTTCCTCATTAGGAAGGCGCGGTCCCCGATAGGTGGCGATGTAGGCGCCGCGCGCGATCCGCTTCACGGCAAACAGCCCGAGGCCGGTCGTCGAACGGCCGATGCGGAAGAACGGCAACGACATGATCTGCGATTAGCCGCAGATTGGCGCTCTGTCATCCCCCTTTCGGGCTCCGTACACATCCGAGCCCGCATGCCACGCCGGGCCTGACCAAGCTGCAGCGTTCGTTCGGCGACTATCTGCGGCAGAACGTGCACTACACGTTCGCCGGCTTCTTCTTCCCGGCGACCTTCCTCGACCTGCTGCTCGAAGTCGGCGTCGAGCGCATCATGTTTTCGGTCGACTATCCGTACGGCTCGATGGCGCCGGGCCGCGTCTTGGAGCAGCTTCCGGTGAGCGCCGCCAACCGCGAGCGCATCGCCCACGGCAATGCCGAGCGGCTGTTCAAGCTGCAGGCGTTGTTATTTTGACGATGACTCATATCATTTACCTCATCCTGAGGTGCGAGCGAAGCGAGCCTCGAAGGATGAGGCCACGGCGCGGAGGCCTGCATCCTTCGAGGCTCGGCGCGGAGCTTGTCATCGGGCCGCGCTTTGCGCGGACCCGTTGGCGCCGAGCACCTCAGGATGAGGATCACCATTAAGTGCGATTGGTATTACTCCGCGGCCTGCATGTCGGCGGCGTCGAGGAAGCCGCCGGCCTGGCGCCGCCATAGCGCCGCGTAGTGGCCGCCATGCGCGATCAGTTCGCGGTGGCTGCCCTGCTCGACGATGCGGCCGTGCTCGAGCACGACCAGGCGGTCCATCTGCGCGATGGTGGATAGCCGGTGGGCGACGGCGATCACGGTCTTGCCGCCCATCAGCATGTCGAGGCTCGACTGGATGGCGGCTTCCACTTCGCTGTCCAGCGCCGAGGTGGCTTCGTCGAACACCAGGATCGGCGCGTCCTTGAGAATGACCCGCGCAATGGCGACCCGCTGGCGCTGGCCGCCGGACAGCTTGACGCCGCGTTCGCCGACATGGGCGTCGTAGCCGCGCTGGCCCTGCCAATCCTCCAGGTCGAGAACAAAATCGTGGGCGTGAGCGAGCTTGGCGGCGCGCACGATCTCCTCGTCGCTCGCCTGCGGGCGGCCGTAGCGGATATTGGCGCGGATCGAACGGTGTAACAGCGAGGTGTCCTGCGTCACCACCGAGATCTGCGCCCGCAGCGATTCCTGGGTCAGCCTCGAAACGTCCTGGCCGTCGATCAGGATGGCGCCGCTTTCGAGCTGAAAGAAGCGCAGCAGCAGGTTGACCACGGTCGATTTACCGGCGCCGGAACGGCCGACCAGCCCGATCTTCTCGCCGGGCTGGATGGTCAGGTTGAAGTTTTGCAGCACGCCGACCTCGCGGCCATAACCGAAGCTGACGTTCTTGAACTCGATGCGGCCGGCGCGCACGGCAAGCGGCTGCGCGTCGGCTGAGTCCGGCAGCTGCAGCGGCTGGGCGATGGTGATCATGCCCTCCTGCACCACGCCGAGGTCCTCGAAGATCTCGGTGATGCGCATGGCGATCTGCCGCGACATGTTGGTGAGCTGCAGGCTCAGCGGCAGCACCATGGCGATGGCGCCGACCTCGACGGCGCCGTAACGCCAGAGCAGCAGCGCCAGACCGCCGGAGCCGGCGATCAACAGCGCGTTGAGCACGTCGAGCAGCGCGCCGAATGTCGTGAGCAGCCGCTGCGACGCCTGGAACAGGCCGACGTGGCGATCGAGCGCGTTGCGCACGTACTCGTCTTCCTCGCGCGCGCGGGCGAACAGTTTGACCGTGATGATGTTGGTGTAGCTGTCGACGATGCGGCCCATCAGCGTCGAGCGGGCGATCGAGCTCTCTTTGGAGCGCTCGCGCATGCGCGGCACGAAATAAACGAGCAGTGCCGCATAACCGGAAAACCACAGCAGGATCGGTACCGCCAGCCAGCGATCGGCGCTGGCGGTGAGCGCGACCGCCGAGGTGCCGTACACCATGATGTACCAGACCGTGGTGATCGTCGCGGTCAGCGTCGAGCGCACCGACGGACCGGTCTGCATGACGCGGTTGGAGATGCGGCCGGCGAAATCGTTCTGAAAGAACGCCCAGCTCTGGCGCACCACGTGCCAGTGCGCCTGCCAGCGAATGAGTCCGGTGAACGGCGCCGCGATGGCCTGGTTGGTAATCAGGTAGCGCGTCAGCGTCACCGCCGGGCGCACCAAGAGAACCACGACCGCCATGCCGACAAGCCACGGCCAGCCGGCGGCGAGAAAGCGCTCCGGCGGCAGCTTCGTCACCAGGGTGACGACGCGGCCCATGAACCATGGCACGGCGCTGTCGGAGAGCGCGACCAGCAGCTCGACGATGAATAAAGCCGCGAACAGCCACTTCGCCTGGCGGGCAAAGTGCCACAGGAAGCCGATCAGCGAAGCCGGCGGTTCCGGGTTTTCCGGCGTTGCCGTGGGCGTCAGGAATCGTTCGAAAAGTGCAAACATTTTCGGATGGGTACAGGGGTCCGGCAGGCGGCGTCAATCGCGCGTTGGGGCGGCGTGCGGCAGAAGCGGGACGCGGTGTCGCGGCAGCGTTTCTGACCTTTTCGCCCGGCATGTCGCATGTCATCGTTCGACTTAAGGGAAGGCAAGCCAAGGGGAACGCCCATGCGAAAACTGATGGTCGCGCTGGCGTTGATCGTGAGCATTTGCGGCGGCGCCATGGCGCAGGCGCAGACCTATCCGTCGCGGCCGATCACGCTCCTGGTCGGCTTCCCGCCCGGTGGTCCGACCGACGCGCTGGCGCGGCTTCTCGCCGATGCGATGAGCCGCACGCTCGGTCAGGCGGTCGTGGTCGAGACGGTCAGCGGTGCCTCCGGCACGATCGCGACCGGGCGCGTCGTCCACGCCGCCGCCGACGGCTATACGATCGGCATCGGCAACTGGACGAGCCATATCGGCTCGCCGGCGATCTACACACTCGATTACGACGTGCAGAAGGATCTGCAGCCGATCTCGCTGTTGGCCTACTCGCCGCTGTGGATACTCGGCAAAGAGGCCTTGCCGCCCGCCAATGCGGCCGAGCTGATCTCCTGGCTCAAGGCGCGCAAGACGCCGACCACTTTCGGCACGGTCGGCACCGGCAGCGCCGCGCAGCTTGCGGCGGTGTCGTTCGCCAACGCCATCGGCGTCAAATTCCAATACGTGCCGTATCGCGGCGCCGGGCCGGCGGTCCAGGACCTGCTCGGCGGCCAGATCGACCTCTCGTGCCTGGAGACATCGTCGACGCTGCCCTACGTGCAGGCCGGCAAGATGAAGGCCTATGCGGTCGTGGCCGAAAAGCGCTGGCCGAAATCGCCGGCGACACCGACCGCGATCGAAGCCGGCGCGCCCGGCGTCAGCCTGCCGTTCTGGCACGGGCTGTGGACCACCGCGGGCACGCCCAAAGCCGTGGTCGATAAACTTGATGCCGCGGTGAAGTTCGCACTTGCCGATCCCGGCGTGCGGGCGCGGCTCGATGCGCTGGGTCAGGTGATCTTCCCGCCCGCGCAGCAAAACCCGGCGGCTCTCGCGGCGTACACCAAGGCCGAGACCGACAAATGGTGGCCGATCATCAAGGCCGCCGGCATCAAGGGGCAGTAGGCGCTGTCATTCCGGGGCCGAGCCAACGGGTCCGGCCCGAAGTGGCCGGCCCGATGACAAGCTCCGCGAGGAACCCGGAATCCATAATCCCAGCGC
Source organism: Xanthobacteraceae bacterium (assembly GCA_030037885.1). Lineage (GTDB taxonomy): Bacteria > Pseudomonadota > Alphaproteobacteria > Rhizobiales > Xanthobacteraceae > BOG-931. The sequence goes on from JASHPU010000166.1 coordinate 19,988, forward strand.
AGAGGTTATGGATTCCGGACTCGCCGCTTCGCGGCGATCCGGAATGACGAATTGATCATTCCCCGCTGCGCCGCGCCTTGACCGCGATCGACAGCAGTGCGCGCTCGGCAATGGTGTCGCCGAGCGCGTTGTTGCGCCGCGATTCGAGAACCGCTTCGGCCAGCTCCGCCATGGCGGCGACCAGATGCCGCGCGGTCCACAGATTGAGCGCCGCCTCCACCGACCTTTTGCGGCGGAACTGCGCCGGCGGCACCGCGCTGTCGATCGAAAAATTCTCGCCCGCTTCGATCGCGGTGCGCCAGCGGTGCAGCTGCGCGAGTTGGCGCTGCGCGGCAAAGAAGATCGATCCGGCCGGCGTGCCGGCAGTGCGCGCCTTGGCGAGCTCTCTTTCGAGCTCTGTCGGCCTGCCGGCAAAGGCCGCATCGACGATGTCGTCGATCGCGAGCGCCGACGCATCGGCGACCACCGCGGCGACGTCCGCGACGGTCACCCGCTTTGCGCCGCGCGCGTAGAGCGCGAGCTTGCGCACCTCGTTGCGCGAGGCGGCGCGGTCGCCGCCGAGGAGCGGCAGCAGCATGGCGCGCGCATCGGGCGCCAACGTGAGCCCGGCGCCGCGCATTTCGTCGTCGATCAGGCGCGCGCGCGACCGCTCATCGTCGGTATAGCAGGGCAGCGCCGCCGCGTTCTTGGCGCGCTCGACCAGCGCGCGCAGCGGCGCGTTGCGCCGCAGATCGCCGGCTTCGATGACGACGCGGCAGTCGTTGTCGGGGAGCGCGAGCAGCGCCTCGACCGCGGCCGCGATGTTGCGGCTGCCGGCCTTGACCCACACCGCGCGCTTGCCGCCGAACAGCGGCACGGTCTGCGCCTCCTCGACGAGGCGCGACGGCTCCGCCGTCAGCTCCTCGCCTTCGAGCCGCGCCAACGCGAACGGATCGTTCGGATCGTCGACCGCGCTCTTGATCAACGCGCTGACCCTTTCGCTGACCAGGCCGGCGTCCGGACCGAACACCAGCACCACCGGCCGCGCCCGATCGGGGCGGGCGACGAACGCATCGATCTCAGACGGTTTGATGGCGACCATGAGCGGGTTTCAGTTCCTATTCCGCTCATTCTCGCGAAAGCGGGAATCCAGCGGGGATTATTGAGGCGTCAGAAAAGCCCACTGGGTCCCCGCTTTCGCGGGGACGAGCGGGTGAGACTGCGATCACGCCACCACGTTGACGATGCGCTTGGGCACGATGATCACCTTTTTGGGCGTCTTGCCGTCGAGCACTTTTTTCACCGCGTCGAGCGCCAGGACCGCGGCTTCGATTTCGGCGTCGCCGGCATCGCGCGGCACCGTGACTTCGGCGCGCTTCTTGCCGTTGACCTGCACCGGCAGCGCAATGGTGTCCTCGATCAACAGGTCGCGCTCGACCGCAGGCCACGGCGCCTGCGCCACCAGCGTGTCACGACCGGTACTTTGGCCGAGCGCAGCCCAGCACTCCTCGGCAAGGTGCGGCATCATCGGGGCAAACAGCTGCACCAGAATGTCGGCGGCCTCGCGCATCGCCCAGCGCAGGTCGGGCGCGATCTCTTGCGCGTCGACGTCGCCGATCGCGGCGGTGAGCGCATTGGCGAATTCGTAGATATGCGCGACGCACACGTTGAAGTGCAGCTTCTCGACATCGTCGCCGACCGCGGCCAGCGCCTTGTGAGTCGCCTTACGCAGCGCCATCGCCGCCTGAGAAAACTGCGCCGGGCGTCTGGCCGGCGCACTGCGGCCGATTGCGCCAGCCTCGCCAATGAGCCGCCACAGCCGCTGCACGAAGCGCGCCGCGCCCTGCACGCCGCGTTCGGTCCACTCCACGTCGCGCTCCGGCGGCGAGTCCGACAGCATGAACCAGCGCGCGACGTCGGCGCCGTATTCGCCGATGATGTCGTCGGGGTCGACCGTGTTGCGCTTCGACTTCGACATTTTCTCGACCGGGCCGATCTCGACCTCCTCGCCGGTCGCGATCAGAACCGCGCGTCGCGCGTCGCCATTGCTCTCGATCTTGATTTCCGCCGGCGCCGCCCACTCGCCGTTCTGGCGGCGGAACGTCTCGTGCACCACCATGCCTTGGGTGAACAGGCCGGCGAACGGCTCGTCGAGCCCGACGTGGCCGGTCTGTTGCATGGCGCGGGTGAAGAAGCGGCTGTA
>JASHPU010000167.1 GCA_030037885.1 Xanthobacteraceae bacterium
CGGACAGGCGCATGATCGGCTTTTTGGCGCCATAATCGGAAGCGCCGAGGCTCAAAGTGGCGATGCCGGTCATCCGCTTCGGCGTCAGCAGCGCGAACATCGCCTTCTGCACCGCCGGATCCTCAACCGTCGCCGCAGCATTGGCGTCGTCGCGGAAGAGCATCGGCGCGCTGAACACGCCGAAGCGCGGGTCGACACCGACGAAGAAATCGACCGGGCCGATATAGCCCTGAATGCTGCCGAGCTGCACGCCCTCGATCTCGCGCGGGATCGGGCCGAGCTGGCTGGCCGGATAAATTTCGCCCTTGATACGGCCGCCGGAATCCTTCTCCACCATGGCGGCGAACCATTTGCACCACTGATGCTGGGCTTCGTTGATGGTGGCGGTGCCGAGCTTCATCACGTAGGTCTTGTTGTCCTGCGCTCGTGCCGCGGTGAATGCCGCCGGCAGCGCCAGCGCCGACGCGGCGCCGGCAAGCAACTCGCGCCGGCGGATTCCAGATTGTATGAAGCTCATCGCTCTCTCCGGGTTTTGGTGGCAACAGAACAAATGCACGATGAAGACCAATAGGGATAGCAATTGCGTCACCGCACCGACTGTTTGTCAATGCGATGCCACCGCGCCAAAGTGCGGCAAATTTGGCCTCAAATGTCATCATCCGCGCATGCTGATGATCCAGTAAATACCGCTGCCAGCAGCCGCGCCGTCCGCCTATTATCTCGCCTAGAGCCTTTGACAAATCTCACCATACCTATTAGCCAAGCAGCTGACTGATCCGAAGAACTGCCGAAAAAGCGGTGACGTACCGAAGTCTCCGTTCCTCGAATTGGCGGTCTTGGTGCCTATCGGCAGGCGCGCCTTTCAAATATCGGCCTCGCCTTCGACTGCGTGTGCGGCCGCCGCTGGTCCGCGCTTGACGATACAACTGCCCCGTCAACCGATCGCTCAACCGAAGAGGAACACCACGTGCAAGTTCTCGTCCGTGACAACAACGTCGACCAAGCCCTCAAGGTGCTGAAGAAGAAGATGCAGCGCGAGGGCGTGTTCCGCGAGATGAAGCTCCGCAGCCATTACGAAAAACCCTCCGAGCGAAAAGTCCGGGAGAAGGCCGAAGCCATCCGCCGCGCGCGCAAGCTCGCTCGCAAAAAGCTGCAGCGCGAGGGTCTGCTGCCGATGAAGCCGCGGCTCAAACCGGGGGTGCCTGGCAGAAGCGCGCCGCCGCGCACGCCCCGCTTCTGAGCTATGCGAACGTAAGCGACGCTGCCGGGCACGCGTCAGCAATGGCTGGTCGCGGCCGCAACAGCGCCGCGGCGCGTTGAACCTGAGGGCGCCAGGAAGCCGAGGGCACGCGATGCCGTTGGCCCGCGAAGAAAGCGTTGCGGTCGATGCTTAACTTCCCGAACCAGAGCCGAATTTTTGATCCGACCCGACGTGCGGTCCGGTTCTGGGGTCATGACAGTGCGATGGAGTGGTCCTTCTTTGTGACGGAAGAAGCGCTCAAGCGGTTGCAGCCGAATGTGGAGGGCGACGAGGCGAGCCTGCTTCTCGCCTTTGATGCCAATCGGACTGCGATCCATGCGGCAGCGATGAAGGCGTATCAGCGGGAGCGAAAGGCTTCCTATGAACTCGCCTCGAAGGATTTCTGACGCCGCGTCGAACGCACGGCGACGCTTTCAGATGGCTCCGGGACGGCGTTTATCGAAAATCCCGAGATATTTTTGCGCTTCGATAGGCATGTCCGGCACGCTGATGATGCGCCCCATGAACGTCGTCCACGGCTTCTCGGCGATCGGCTGCAGCTGGGCAAAATTCCAAAACTGCCGCTCTTTCATTTCGATCTCGGTGACCTCGTTGTCAAGCACCCAAGTGCGCAGCATGGTGAGCCGGCTTCGCTCGGGGTCTGTGAACATCGTGTCCGGTAGAGATTTCCGCACAGGCTTCTTCCTTGTCTCAAGCGATAAAGTCCGGCTTATCGCCGCGCTTCGACCGGGTTCCAGCCGCTCGGAGAGGCGTCGCTGCCGCTGAAGCCGCGATCTCCCGCGATCGCGCTTGCGGCCGCCGGATAGTGCGCGCCATTCGTAACCTTTCCCTTTAGGATCGCGGCGCGGAATTTCGCTTTAGCTGATTTTTCGCGCCGCGGTGCCGCCGGCGAAGCGCAGGACGAGTGACGCCGAACGAGCGTGTCTTGTGCATTCAGCGATGCTGCCGTCTCGGCGGCAGGTCGCGGCGAGGCCGGCGCACAGGGATAATCAGGAGAATTTCCGACCGCCGGGCGCTTTGCCATTCATCGGCGCCGTGGCGAACGGCGAGATCGGCGGGGCGCCCTTTTTCTTCTTGTCCTTGTCTGCTTTCGGCTTCTTCTTCTCGCGATTGCTTCTCAATTGGCCCTTCGCCATGTTGTGCTCGCTCTTCTCGGGGGTGAACGTTAAACAGCGGCTAGGGCATATCCCGCTCAGATAGCACCACGTTCTCGTCATGCCCGGGCTTGACCCGGGCATCCATGCGGCCTCAACGCAGCATGGATTGCCGGGTCAAGCCCGGCAATGACGAATGAAGGAGCTCGATTCGATTACAGCGGAACATGCTCTAGGTTTCGTCTAACAGTCGTTTGAAGTCGGCGAGTACGGCGGCAATCAGCTTTTGCCGGCGCGTATCCTGCGCCGTAACTGTCGCTGCAAAGAAATTGAGGAGATATCCGGCTTTTTCCGCAGCTTCATGCCAGTTCGCTGCCGGGGCCTGCAGCAAAGTGGGTTTCCAATTCGTCTCGGCGGATGCGCAGCGCTTTCTCGTTCGCCGCCACATCCGCCAGGAGCCGGCGCAGTTCCGTCGCCTTTTGCGCCGCCATCCCGCGGTGGTGATCGAGGTCGAGCGTTTTGTCGGTCATGACCGTACAGCGCGGCGCGCCAACGGATAGTCGGCGCTTTCGTACAAGCGGCGGATATCGGCGCCGCCATATCGCTTTTCGTCGACTTCGAGGAATGCGCCGGCAAGACATTCCGGCGGCAGATCCTCGATAGCGAAGCGAATGGCCGCCGCGGCTTGCGAAAATCGCTTGTATTTGAACGGCTCGCGGCGCGGCAGCCGCCTACGGGTCGGAAACAGCTCGGCCGCAGCATTGTAATCGAAATCGGCCATCAGCCGGTGCTCGCCATAAGGCATAAAGATCGTCCGGGCGGATATCATGCTCCGGTATAAGGTCAGAACGCATATAAGATCAAAATACAGGGTTACCAGTCCGGCAAACAAGATTACGGTCGAAATCAGACGCCGGGCAAATTCCGCGGCTTTTGCGCCATGGACGCGCAGGCCGGCGCGCTATAGGATGCTTTGTCAAGGACAGAGCGATTGGGCGCCAATATCGGCGTGCACCATGTCCACCACCTGTGCAGCCGAATCCCCTCTTACCGGTTGCCGCTTGTGCTTCGCCATCATCCGCAACTGGCGAATGTCGGCCGGCTCACGCTGCGCCAGAGCCTAGCGTGCGTTCGTCTCGTGCTTTGGGACGAAACGAACGCGTCGGCTCATTTCGTTTCGCGAGCTGCGAACAAGGCTGCGCGCCGGCCAGTTCGATGCGGTGGAATGTGTCGCCGCGGTCGCCGCTAAGTGACAAGCATTCGGATTTGACTTTGACATGAGCCCGCGCCGCGATCGTTGTGCAAGCTGCCTGCCCGAAAACTGGTTCGTGAATCCCTTGCAAAGCCCACGCTTATATGCTAATATATTTGCTATCGACATTTGGCCGGACAATCGGGCCGTTTCGCCTTCGCTGACTGCCAGGCGCACGTTCAGACCCCTCCAAACATCGAAGTTAAACCTCGAGTCGCGCCGTTGCGCGGCTTGGGATCGAGTGCGCATCCAGACCCGCGAAAGGATATCTCCATGACTAATGGCACCGTTAAATTCTACAACGATCAAAAAGGCTTCGGCTTCATTCAACCGGATGATGGCAGCAAGGATGTCTTCGTCCATGCCACTGCGCTGGAGCGCGCCGGCATGCGTGGGCTGGTGGAGGGCCAGAAGGTTTCTTTCGACACCCAGGAAGACCGCCGCACCGGCAAGATCGCCGTCGGTAACATTCAGGCGATATGACCCCCAAAGCGCCGCCGAGACCTCGCCATCGGGCCGATTTCTTGTCGGCAGCGATATGATTTCCAGGACCAGCCATGCCGACTTCTCTGTCGTCGTAAAGAACAGAGCAGTTCCGCCAAAACCTTGGCAATGGGAAATCTATCGCGCCGGCAGGAACAGCCCGATCGAGCGCTCGAAAGCTTTTTTCGAGACCGCGACCGAGGCTGATCGCGCGGGAAATGCGGCGCTCGGCCTGCTGCTGAGCGAATTCCCTGGCTGACGTCGCCGGTAAACCTTGCTAATCTTCCGCTCCTGAACTTGAGTTCGGAGCCGATGAAGCGCGAAGTTTTCGCCATTGCCGACATTTACGTACCGGTCAAGCGCCGCGCCACGCGGGAGCAGAAACGCGTCGATGAAATCGCCGCCAGCATGCTCGAAGATGGGCAGCAGTTGCCAATCCTGGTGCGGCCGGACGGCGCGCGTTTCGTACTCATCGAGGGTCTGCATCGACTGGAGGCGGCCAAGGCGCTCGGTGAGAAGACAATCGTCGGCTGCGCGTCGACGCGCGCAAACACTGAACGGAGCGGCGCATTCGCTGTTCGCTTGCTGGCACTGGCGAGCGAAATGAGCCGGTGACGCGATTTAACTTTATGTGATGCGATTTAACCTTTACGCCGCGAATGGAATGGCGGCCGACATCCGGATTCTCTACATAACATGGGCATCCTCTCAAAAGATGGCCCGAAAAGGAGCAGCAAATGGCTACACGCCCAATCAAAATGGCCGTAAAGGACGATTCCGAAAAGGACAGGGACGAGGTGTTCTCGCAACGCAAGCGGCCGGAGCGAAGCCGATTTTTGCTCCAGGTCGATCGACAAACGAAGGGTTCCTACACGACATCCGAAGCCGCTCAGGCGGCGGCCTTGGTCATAAAAAACAGCTATCCGATCGTGCAGGTGTCGGTTTACGACAGCGTCGACAACACGAACAGCTTGGTCGAGGCGACGACGGCATCATCGTGACACGGTCATAGGCCAGGCGATGAAAGGATGTCGGCTCAGCCGAGCCTGATGTTGGCTTGCTTCACCACGCGGCCCCACAATTCCATCTGCGCTTCAACGTAGGCGCGAAATTCCTCCGGCATGTTCTGCCGCGACTCGATGTTGAGCTCGGCGAACCGCGCGGCAACCTGCGGCGACACCAGCGCTTTGTTCAGCGCGGCATTGAGCTTCCGCACCATGGCGGCCGGCGTGCCGTGCGGCACGAACACGCCGTTCCACTCGTAGGCTTCAAATCCGGGCAGCGTATCGGAAAGCGGCGGGATGTCGGGCAGGCTTAGGAGCCGGCCCTTGCCGGTATGGGCGATCGCCTTGACCTTGCCGGCCTTGATCAGGCCGACCACCGAAGATCCGTTGGCGAAGAAGAATTTGACCTGGCCGGCCATCACGTCGGTCAACGCCGGGCCGCCGCCGCGATACGGCACGTGCGTGACCTTGATGCCGGTACGCTGCCGGAACATTTCCAGACACAGATGCTGCAGCGTGCCGTTGCCGGACGACGCCATGGTGATGCCGTTCGGCGATGCCTTGGCCAACGCGATGATGTCGGCGGCGGTATGCGCCGGCACCGACGGCGTCACGACCAAAATGTTCGGCACCAGCGACACGAGGAAGACCGGGTCGAAATCCTTGCGGTAGTCGAACGGCAGGTTGCGATAGAGCGAGCCGTTCACCGAAAATCCGGTGCCATCGTGCAGGATCGTGTAGCCGTCGGGCGCGGCTTTGGCGACGATCGCTTCGCCGATCGTGCCGCCGGCGCCGCCGCGATTTTCCACTGCGAATTGCTGACCGAGTTCCGCGCTGGCTTTGGCATAGAGAATGCGCGCCGTGGTGTCGGCGCCGCCGGCCGGCGGATAAGGCACTATGACGCGCACCGGCCGTTCCGGCCAGGCGGTTTGCGCCTGCGCCCCGCCTGCGAGCGGCATCGCCGCCATGCCGGCGAACAGCACGCGCCGCGTCATGCGGCATCCGAAATTCCGCTCATTCCCGCGCAAGCGGGAATCCAGGGCGGCTGGCCGATAGTTCGGGGTAAGCTCACCGGGTCCCCGCTTTCGCGGAGACGAGCGGACGTTGAGCCGCGGCGGTATTAGACCGCTCCTTGCCATTGCTCCCTCCGGTTCGGCCGAACGGCTTTTGACAACAGTCCGGCATCGTACCACGTTAGTGCGCGAGGATCGGCCGGGATCGATCAGCACGGGGGACAAGCGTCAATGAACGCGGCAGTCAACAGCAAGCGGGTGTTTTACGTCGCGCCGCATCGGCCGCAGGGCTTTGCCGAAATGCTCGGCAAGCGCAACGACATACGGCTCGACATGCTGGAGCAAAGAATTTTCGATGCTGCCGCGCTCGAAATTCTCAGCGCCGCACACGCCTATCAGACCGGCTCGGCGCGCGATGAATTGGTGAAACACTATCACGCCGGCAATGAGCTGCTGGACAGGACGCCCAATCTGCTGCTCGTCTCGACCAACGGCGCCGGCTACGACACCGTCGACGTGAAATCCTGCACCGCGCGCGGCATCCTCGTCGTCAACCAATCGGGCGGCAACGCCGAAGCGGTCGCCGAGCACGTCATCGGCATGATGCTGTGCCTCGTCAAGCGCGTCGGCGAGAGCGACCGCGCGATGCGCGCCGGCAAGATCGAGCGCCGCATCGACTATATCGGCGGCGAGGCGTTTGGCAGGACCATCGGCATCGTCGGGCTCGGCCATGTCGGCCGGCGCGTCGCCGAGCTCGCCGGCACATTGTTTCGCATGACAGTGCTGGCCTACGACCCGTATCTCGACGCCGACGTCGTGCGCGCCCGCGGCGCCACCAAGGTCGCGCTCGACGAGCTCCTTCGGCGCTCCGATTTCGTCTCGATCAATTGCCCGTTGACTGCGGAAACCCGCAAGCTGATCGGCGCGCGCGAATACGCCTTGATGCAGCCGACCGCCTATTTCATCACCACCGCGCGCGGCTCGATCCACGACGAGGAGGCGCTGGAACTGGCGCTGCGCGACAAGAAAATCGCCGGCGCCGGTCTCGATGTCTGGGACAAGGAGCCGCCGCCGGCGCAGCACCCGCTGCTGCAATACGACAACGTCATGGTCACGCCGCACATGGCCGGCGTCACCCGCGAGGCGCGTGCCAAAATGGGCCGGATCGCCGCCGAGCAAATGCTCGACGCGCTCGACGGCAAGCCGGTGCCGCGCATCATCAATCCGCAGGTTTGGCCGGCTTACGCCAAGCGGTTCGAGCGCAGCTTCGGCTTTGCGCCGCAACAACCGCCGCCCGAGCCGAACTGGCACGCCGCCGAGAAGTAGAGCGCAAATTAGAACTGAAATCGCATGGCGGGGGTTGCGTGAACACTCCACCGCGTGAACACTCCACCGCCTAAAGGCGGTGGCTTCAGGTTACGGCTTAAAGCCGGATTTGGTCCGCCATTCGGCGGACTCAGGTCACCTTGAAGTTATCGTCAGGCTCTGGTGGAGCCTGATTTTTGATGTACTCCATCCAGACCTCATCGGTGACGTTACCGCTGCTCGCGACCCAGTAGCCCCGTGCCCAGATGTGT
>JASHPU010000168.1 GCA_030037885.1 Xanthobacteraceae bacterium
GCTACGCCGCGCCGCCGACGACGCGGGCGAGGAGCGAATCGACGCTGTCGGTCGGCCGCAAGGTGGCGAGCGTGACCGCGGCCTCGATGCCGATGCGTTTCCTATCCGGTGCCATGGTGGTGTTCTTCAGCACGCTGGCGATGCGGCGCGCCACCACATGGGCGGCGCGCAGATCGGTCTCGGTGAACACCGCGAAGATCGAGTTGTCGGCCTCGCGGCAGGCGAAATCGACCGCGCGCATCAGCCGGGCCAGCAGCCGCGCCGCATCGAGGCTCGAGCGCCGGTCGCTGCCGTCGAACGAGAACCGCGCGATGGAAAGCCCGATGCCGCGTTTTTCCGCGTCGTCGATGGCGCGGTTGAGGTCGCGCCAGAACGCCTCGTGGGCAAGGAGCCCGGTATCGGGATCGATCATGCCCTTGGCGTCGAGCGATTTGAGCATGCGGCGCAGCCGCCCGGCGAAGGCGTGCAGCCGCACCAGCGGCAGAAACCGTTCCACCAAGCGCTGCGGTCCTTCGGCGATGCGGTCGAGGTTCGGCAGATGCGGCGCGAACTGCTCGACTGCGCCGGGATTGCCGCCCAGCATGGCGACCGGCAGGTCGCGGAAACGCACGTCGCCGGCGAGCACGGTCAGCAGCGCCTCGACGATACGCGGCCCAAAGCCGTCGCCGATCACCATGCCGTGGATGTCGCGGGCGTGCAGCGCGCGCGCGGCGTTTTCGACGCTCAGCGCGCCAATGACGCCGACCCGCTCGCCAATGGCGACCGACAGCGCCGGGTACGAACGGCCACGGCCGGCGAGCAGCACCACGGCCTCGTCGAGCGGGTCGCTTTGCGGCAGTTCGGGCGGCAGCTCGCCACGCGCCGCCAGCATGCGGGTGCGGCGCAGCACGGTGGAATGGAGCGTGCGGATGCGTAACGCCGAGCCGAGCCGATTGACGATGCGTTCGGCCGACGCGCTGGCGGCGATGGTCAGCGCATCGGCCGGAACCGCGCCGCCGTCCTCGCGGGCGCGGGCCAGGACCGGCGTGAACGCCCGCTCATCGGCCTTCAAACGCTCTGCCAGTGCCGTGGCGAAGGCCGTAGCGCGGCTTGGATCGGTGCAAGTGTCGGCCAGCACTACGGCCTCGGGCTCGACCGAGGCCAAGGCGGCCGGCGCGTCGGCCCAATGGGCCTCGACAATGGGACAGCCGCCGGCGGCGCGCAGCGCCCCGACCACATCGGGCGCCGGGCTGTCAGCGACAACGACAAACGAACCTTGCAGCGCCATGGGAAATGCCGGCGGAGAAACCGCGATACGGTCTCGGCAAAATGCCAAAGCGCTGTTAATGGCGCGTCAACGGCATCGCTGACCCGCTATCGCGGCGCCGCGGCCGTTACGCGCCGGCCCGCTCGGCGCGGTCGCCGCGCTCGCGGAAGGCCGCAGCGACCAGCGGATTGATGCCGACCGCGTTGAGCGCCGCCTGAACAGCGTCGCGCTGCTCGGCGTGGCCCATGAGCCGCTGGCCGACCAGCGGATCGGGCAGGGCGGCGACATGGGCGACGCTGTCGATCTGGCCGACCGCCTCCTGCAGCTCATGCAGCGGGAAGCGATAGCCGCCGACGCTGACAATGCCCGACGGCGGGCCGGTGACGACCATGGCTTTGCTCGTTGGATCGATGCGACAGGTATAGCCGGTATCGACCAGGCCGAAACGGTCGATCTCGAAATGGGCGAGCCCGGAGCGCTCGATACCCGGCGGAAAAGCGTGGCGCGGCACCATCGGCCCGCGCAATGCCACGGTGCCCGACGCGGTACGAACGAGTTCGGCCACTGGAACGGCGCTCGGGTTGCCGCGCGGCGCTACGACCGGCCCGAACGGGATCGGCGTGGCGCGGCCATCGGCGCCGCGCCGCGCCGCGACCAGGCCGGCTTCGCTGAAGATCGAGACGTCGACCAAAGCGGTGTCGCGCTCGCGCCAAGCCGGGCTTGCCGCAAGCTGCTCGGGCGCGCGCCATGCGGCGATGACGCTGCCAGCACCACCGCCAGCGCCGGCGAACGCGCCGGCTTCGGCGAGGCGCAGCGCCACCAGACCCGGCACGACCAGCGTCCGACAGCCGTCGTCGCGGCGCTGCCGCGCCAAGATCGCGGCGTCGAACGGGTGGTGCAGCGACAGCGTGCCGGCCGAGAGCAGCCAAGGCATGAAGGTGAGGCTCAGGCCGGCAAACGAGGCCGGCGCCATGGTCGAGACGATGCGCGCGTCCTGGGCGAGACGGCCTTCCAGCGCGACGCCGAGCCCGCCGGCTATCGCCTCCAGATGATTGCGCGCCACCGGCACGATGCCGCTGGCGCCGACGTCGAAGGTGATGAAGGCGAGGTGCGACGCCGCATTGTGCTGCCGTTCGCGTTCGAGCGGCGGCACCGGATCAAGCCGTTCGGCGCCGAACAGGTCGTCGAACGGCACCACGCCATCGGGCAGCCTGTCGCCGAAGGTGCAGACATAGCGGATCGAAAACAGTTCCGAGGCGACCCGCATGGCCAATTGGCAGTGATTGAAGCCGCCGACGCGCCCGCAGGTGATGAGCGCCTTGGCGCCGATGCGCGCCAGCGCTGCCACGGTCTCGGCCCGGCGCCACAACAGCGGCAACGGCGCCGCGATCAATCTGGCGCGCAGCGCGCCGAGCAGCATGAGGATGTTTTCGACCGTGTTGGGCAACTGGATGGCGACGATCGAGTCGGCAGCGATGCCCATATGGTGCAGCCGACCGGCGATCGCCGCGACCACGCGGTCGGCCTCGGCGTAAGTCAGCCGCCGCGGCGCGCCATCGGTAAACGTCTGGCGATTCGGCGCATCGAGCAAAGCCGGTCGGTCCGGATATTTCAGCGCGATGCGGTGAAACACCTCGTCGACGGTGAGGCGGCGCGGACCTTGCTGTGGCGCGGCGGCGGCCGCCGGATCGCCCAGAATCATGGCGGCGCTCCGGCGCCGCCATGCCACCAGGTTTCCAGCAGGTAGCCGAACAACGAGGTATGTTCCGGATGCTGCACGGAGGCCGCATGCGCCACCCATTGCCGCGGCAGATAGAACAGCGGCACCACATAGCTGCCCGAGATCAGCACGCGGTCGAGCGCGCGTACGGCAGCGACGAATACAGCACGGTCGCGGGCGGAAAGAAGCGCCGCGATCATGGCGTCGGCTGCCGGACTGCGCACGCCCATATAGTTCCGCGTTCCCGGTTCGTTGGCGGCAGCCGAGCCGAAATAAAAGCTCTGCTCGTTGCCCGGCGACAGCGATTGCTCCCAGCGGTACTCGATCATGTCGAAATCGTACGACAACAGCCGCTGCTGATACTGCACGTCATCGACCAGCCGCACCTGCGCGTCAATGCCGGCACGTTGCAGGTTGTGGGAAAATGCCAACGCCAGGCGCTCCTGGTCGCGGCTCGCCACCATGATCTCGAAGGCAAGCGGCCGGCCGCCGCGGCGCTCACGCAGCGTCGTGCCTTGGAGCGCGTAGCCCGCGGCCTGCAGCAGCGTGAGCGCTTGCCGCAGGGTGGCGCGGTCGTGGCCCGAGCCGTCGGTCACCGGCGGCGACCAGGTGCCGTCCAGCACGTCGGCCTGCACCGCGCCGGGAAACCGCGCGAGCAGGGCGCGCTCGCGCGCGTCCGCCGGCCGGCGATAGGCGGACAATTCGGAATCGTCGAAAAAGCTGGCGCTGCGCCTGTAGAGATTGAAAAAGAAATTGCGGTTGATCCATTCGAAGTCGAACAACAGCGCAATCGCCTGGCGCGCGCGGATATCGGCAAAGATCGGCCGGCGCGTGTTGAACACGAAATCGAACGCCGGCTTCGGCAGGCCATCGGCAAACGTTTCCTTAACGATGCGGCCGTCGCGCACCGCCGGAAAATCGTAACCGGTCTGCCAGCGCGTCGGATCCTCCTCGCTGCGCACGTCGTAGAGCCCGGCCTTGAAGGCTTCGAAATAGGCGTTGGCGTCGCGGTAATAGTCGATGCGCACTTCATCGAAATTGTACATTCCGCGATGGATCGGCAGCGCGCGGCCCCAATAATTCGGATCGCGCCTGAAGGTGACGCTTTTACCGACGTCGAGGTTCGCGACCAGATAGGGGCCGCTGCCGATCGGCTTCCGCAAGCTGGTCTGCTCGAAGTGCGCAGCGTCGACCGCGTGCTTGGGCAGAATCGCCATCAAGCCGAGGATCAGCGGCAATTCGCGGTCGTTGCTGCCGGCAAGATCGAAACGCACGGTGCGCTGATCCAAAATGGCGGCGCGCTTGACCTTGGAATAATAGGTGCGGTGGTTCGGCATACCGTGGTCGCGCAACAGCCGCCAGGAAAACACCACGTCCGCGGCGGTGACCGGCACGCCGTCGGAAAAATGCGCGGCGGGATCGAGGCTGAAAGTGACGAAATCGCGGGCGTCGTCGGTCTCGACGCGGCGCGCGAGCAGGCCGTAGAGCGTGAACGGCTCGTCGTAGCCGCGCGCCATCAGGCTTTCGATCACGAAGCCGCGCACGGCCTGCACCGGCAGGCCAAGCACGATCAACGGGTTGAGGCTGTCGAAGGTGCCGAGAGTGCCTTCGACCAGACGGCCGCCTTTCGGCGCATCGGGATTGACGTAGGGCGCGGCGGCAAAGTCCGGCGGCAGCGCCGGTGCGCCGTGCATGGCAATCGCATGGACCGAGTCGGCCGCTCGCAGGGCGGCCGCGGTGAGCACCAGGGAGCCGCCGCAAGCGGCGCGCAGGACGGCGCGGCGCGACAGTCTCAGCATGCCCGGCCGCGGATTGGCGCCCGACAACGAATCGAACCTTTTGCGGTCGCGATGTTTCGCCATTGGCTTGATGACGCCCGCGAATGTAACACACGGGCGCCGGCGCTTACGCCGGCTTTATGGCGCCCGCCAGTTGCGCTATCTGGCTAATGGTGGTGTCACGCTGTTGCCGCAATCTGCGTCGATTGACCGTCCAACCGGGGATAGGCGCGGGCCAGCGCGGCGACGATCGAGGGGCACCCGCGCCCGCTTTAAGACCAGTCATCACAGTCGGACCGAAACAATCGACTAAGTAAGGTCGATTTGCGGCCGGCAGCACGAAGAAGGACTGCTTTTCATGATTTATCGTAACGCGTGGGCATCGGCGCGGCCGACCGGCCGCACGCCCGGTGCCATCGCCAAGACAGCAGCCTTGACCGTCGCGCTTGCCGTCGCGTCGGGTTCGCTCGCGTTCGCTCAAGCGCCGAAAAAGCCGCCGGCCAAGAAGCCGGCGCCGGCACAAGCGGCCCAGCCGGCCGCGCCCGCGCCGCAGGCGCAGCAGCCGCCGCAGCAACAGCAGGTGCAGCTGATCTATTCGCCGTGGACCAAATTCTGCCTGAGCGGCAACGAGGCCGGCGGCAAGAAAGTCTGCTTCACCGGCAAGGACGCCCGCATCGAATCCGGCATGCTGGTGGCGTCTGCGGTGCTGATCGAGCCGGAAGGCGAGCCGAAAAAGATCTTCCGCGTGACCGTGCCGCTCGGCATGGCGATCGCCAACGGCACCCGCGTCTTGATCGACCAGAACCAGCCGCTCACCGCGCCGTTTGCGTTCTGCGTTCCGGCAGGCTGCATGGCGGATTATGAGATCACGCCCGAAACCATCGGCAATCTGAAAAAGGGCAAGGGCCTCTACATTCAGGCCATCAAGGTGGACGGCCAGCCGCTCACCGTGCCGCTGCCGCTGGCCGATTTCGCCAAAGCCTATGACGGCCCGCCGACCGATCCGAAGGTCTTCAAGGAGCAGCAGGACAAGCTGCAGCAAGAGCTGCAGAAGCGCGCCGAGGAAGCCCGCAAGAAGCTGGAGCAGGCCAATCCGCCGCCCGGCCCCGGCGCCGCCGCCGCGCCGCAGGGCAAGACGCAGTAACGGCGACCCAGCCGTGTTCCGGGCGCAGCGCAGCACGAAGTGGTGCGCTGCAGATCCGGGATAGTCATAAACTGCCGAGTCTGAAACGATCCCGGATCAGCGGTGCACCGCCATAGCGCGTCGAAGACGTGCATAAACGCGCTGATGGCGCTGCACCGCGTCCGGGAAACAAAGGGTTCAATGCCGCGTCGCGGCGCGCGGCCGATAGTTTTTGCCGTCTCTGACAAAAGCTTCGGCGACCTGCGGATGGCGCACCGGCTCGCCGCTGGTGTCCGCCAGCAGATTCTGCTCCGACACATAGGCGATGTATTCGGTCTCATCGTTCTCGGCGAACAGATGATAGAACGGCTGGTTCTTGTGCGGGCGCACCTCCGCCGGGATCGATTGATACCATTCCTCGGTATTGGCAAACACCGGATCGATGTCGAACACCACGCCGCGAAACGGATAGACGCGGTGGCGCACGACCTGCCCGATCTGAAATTTCGCGGTGCGAATCTTTTTCATCCGCTCGCTCTATTGATCAAACCGCTCATTCCCGCGAAAGCGGGAATCCAGACTGGGTCCCCGCTTTCTCGGGGACGAGCGGAAAGCGATGCCTCGGCTTTCCATCACCCTGCAATAGTCATGTCGCCTAACAGATTACAGCGTTCTTCGCGCAGAACGCGCTCATAGTCCATAGCGCGACGCCAGGTCGGGATCCTTGGCGGCGACGAGACGGGCAAGATCGAGCAAGATTTTGGCCTGTTTCCAGGTGGCGTCGTCCTGCATCTTGCCGTCGATCATCACCGCGCCGCTGCCGTCCGGCATGGCGGCGACGATCTTTTTGGCGAACGCGACCTCGGCCGGGTCAGGCGAAAACACGCGCTTGGCGATCGGGACCTGACTCGGATGCAAGGTCCAGGCGCCGATGCAGCCCATCAGGAATGCGTTGCGGAACTGCGCTTCGCAAGCCGCCGGGTCGGCGAAATCGCCGAACGGCCCGTAGAACGGTTTTATGCCGGCCGCCGCGCAGGCATCGACCATTTTGGCGATCGTGTAATGCCAGAGGTCCTGTTGATAGGCAGCGCGCGGGTCGTCGGCTGCGGCATCGGCCAGCACCTTGTAGTCGGGATGACCGCCGCCGACACGCGTTGTCTTCATCGCCCGCGACGCCGCGAGATCGGCGGGGCCGAGGCTGATGCCGTGCATGCGCGGCGAGGCGGCGGCGATCGCCTCGACATTGTTGACGCCTTCCGCGGTCTCCAGAATGGCGTGGATCAGGATCGGCTTTTGCACCGCGTGTTTGGCTTCGAGCTGGGCCAGGAGCTGATCGAGATAATGAATGTCCCATGGCCCCTCGACCTTCGGCAGCATGACCACGTCGAGCTTGTTGCCGACGGCGCCGACGATCTGAAAAATGTCGTCGAGCATCCAGGGCGAGGCCAGCGCATTGATGCGCGTCCACAGTCCGGTGCCGCCGAAATCGCACATCTGCGCCAGGGCGATGAAGCCGGTGCGCGCCGCTTCCTTGGCGTCCGCCGGCACCGCGTCCTCGAGATTGCCGAGCACCACGTCGACGTCGCGGACGAGCTGCGGAACGCGGCTGCGCACCTTCTCGATGTGCGACGGCACGAAATGGATCATGCGTTCGAGCCGCAGCGGCAACTCGCGCGGCGGCGGCGGTGCGCCGGTCGCCAGCGGCCTGAAGAAATTGCGCGGCAGCTTCATGGCGCGGACCGAACCAGAGGGCGCGAATGAGATGCGCCGTTACGGGCTGGCCGCATCACGGCGCCAATGTCGCGCACCATGACGCCGAACCCGTCTGGCTGCAACCAGACGTCATGAGTCGCCGCCGCGACAGCAGCGGCGCGCATGGGCGCCGCGGATCGTCTTGTCGAGGCGATCCGGCGGCGATCAATGCGTTTGGGTCAGGTCCTCGTCGAAGCCGCCCAGCGACTCGATGGTCAGCTGCAGCAACTGGTACGCCCTGGAGTCCAGCTTGCGCAGGTCTTTCAAGACGTAGGACAGATATGCGATGAGCGTACCACGCTCCTGGGCGGCAATGATTGTATCGACCGCCGGCCGTTCCATAGTGACGCTTTTCATCTTACCCCCGTACTCGACTTCGCTCACACGCGCTTTGAGTCGCACGGGCATCCCGCCCGCAAGGTACCGTCCCCGCCCCTATCGCGTTCGCATCGATCCGGCCGGCTCTGACAACGTGACGATCATCGCGCCAGCTCGTGACGTTAAGTTTTCGGTTTCCCCGGCCTGGACGCCGCGTTGCCCGGTCGATCGTCCCGGCCGTACGTTTGGATCAGTTCGTCGATCTCTGCCGCTCCCGCACGGCGAATTACGTCTTGTTCTTATGCGCTTGGACTCTCGACCGCGGCATTAAGCCACCAACAGCGCGCTGGGAAAATCGTGCGAACGTATCCGGCGCGAGGGCAATAGGTATGGCCCTCGCTCATCCTTTGGTATGGACTCTGCCTCTCCAAAATGCCGGAAGAGGCAAAAAGTTGCATCCCGCCGACTACTCGGCAGCCGGCGCCGCTGCCGCGGCGTGAGCCGCATGCGCAGCGGCTTTGCGCACGTTCACCGCATATTGGCCGCGCTTGCGCTCCGGGGTGGTGTTGGGCACGACCACGGTGCGGTGAAACGCTTGCCACTCTTCGGCCGACAGGTCGGCCATGTCCTTGACGGTAAAATTCTGCAGGAATTTTTCGGCATAGATCTCCTTGCGCACCGGCTGCACCTGCAGGAACGGAATGTCGCTGCGGAACTCGATCGGCACGTCGGTCTTGAGGATGCGCACGTTGTCGAACAGCGGGCCGAACCAATGGTCGGTCTCGATGATGCCCTCGAGCGTTTGGAACGACTGGCTGTGCGGCAGGTTGGCGACGCCGCGCACCAGGAGGCTCCAGCCCGGCGCGGTGCGCGCGATGGCGCCGGTCCAGATCTGCAGCTGGCCCGGCTGAATCGACGGCGCCAGAAAGGTCGGCGAAAAGCCGCGGCTTTCCGCCGGCGCCGCCGCGTCGAACTGTTTGCTGAAGTTCGGATATTGCACGGCGTCGCGGGTGAGCGGCAGCCATTCGTCCACGCCCGGATAGGTCCAGAGCATGTCGTGGCCGTCCCATACCACCTTGAAACTCAACGGTAAAAACACGTACCAGCCGAACGCCGAGGCGCTGGTGATGGCCTCGCAATAGCGTAGCGCCCGCGCCGGAATGACGCCGCCGACCGCCTTATCCGCCCGCCGCGGCGGATTGGCGTTCGGCACCAGTTGGAAGAATTCGACCAGCGGAGCGGGGGGATTTGGTGCGGGCATGGGGATACTCCTCGCTGCGTAGTGTCAGACGAACGCGCCGGCCGAATGTACGAATCCGCGGGAGCGCGTTGCGATCCCGCGGCTTCAAGGACCGGGGGATGCTAGCGGACGAAGGCGGGAGCGCTATCGCCGAGACGCACTTTACCTTGATCCGCGGTCGCGGCGTCACGGACGACCTTGTCACCCGCACGAAAGGCCGGGGCGGCATCGCCGAGCTGCACTTTGCCTTGGTATACGGTCGCGCTGTCGCGGATCACCTTGGCGCCGACGCGAAAGGCCGGGGCGGCATCGCCGAGCTGCACTTTGCCTTGGTTCACGGTCGCGGTATCGCGAATCACTTTATCGCCAAGCTTGATCATGGCTATCCATCTCCTGTTATCAGTCGCTTCTGTTAACGCTTCTACTGACTGCGACTCGCAGCCTACTAGGAGTGAACCGGCCATGCGCAATCGCACAGAAGTATCTCTTCCGCTAAGCTGAAGTCTTGGGACCGCGCGCTGATGCCTTGGACTAAAAGACCTTATCAATCGCGACTTCCGGTCAGTTTATTTCACGTCCGAACCAGCACATTCTCTTGCAGTCTCTCTTTGTAATTTCCGCGGATTGGTTCCATGAAAGCATCGCGCAAGGGCAAGCTTGTTGTCGTCGTCGAGGATGATCGTCTTGTGCTTGAGGCAACGAGGAGTCTCTTGCGTTCCTGGGGTTGCCGGGTGGTCGCGGCCGAATGTTGCGGTGACGCGATCGCGAAGCTGCGCGAGCTCGGTGAGCGTCCAGACCTGATTGTGTGCGACTATCGGCTTCCGCGGGGATCGAATGGCGTCGATGCCATTAGAATGCTGCGCGGCGCCTCCAAAATTCCGGCCTTTCTGATCAGCGCCGATGCGAGTTTGCCCGGCGACGAGGATGGCGGCAACGGATACCGCCTTTTGCATAAGCCGGTGAACCCGAAAAGATTTCGTGCCCTATTGGTTGACGCTGCGGTCTTGCCGTCCTAAGGCTAAGATCGATATGCCGGATAAAACGTCTGGTTTCTTGGAATTAGTATTGCTGCTGCTGCTGGGGGTGCTTTGGGGTATTCCCTATGCGCTCACCAAAATTTCCCTTGCGACGATTCCGCCACTGACCCTGGTGGCGGCTCGAGTAGCGATCGCAGCCCTCGCACTGTGGCTCATCGCCTTCTCCCAGGGGCTCAAAGTCCCGGGGCAACGATCTTTGGTCGGACGGTTATTCGTGCAGGGCTGCATCGGCTGTGTGGTCCCATACACGCTCATTACTTTTGGACAGCAATCGGTGCACAGCGCGCTCGCGGCCATACTAAATTCCACCGGGCCGCTATTCGTTTGCCTTATTAATCTGGTTTGGATGCGGCGGGAACCGCAGACCTTCGGACGCCTGATAGGCGTCGGGATCGGACTTGCCGGAGTTATCTTGATCTCCGGCGCGAGCGCTCTGCTCGATTTGGGCCGCACGACCATCGGTCAATTGGCAATCATCGCGGCGACTTTTTCGTCGGCGGTCGCTGTCATCCATGGTCGCCGGTTCGCAGCAATCGCACCCGAGGTAGCGGCTGCCGGAACGCTGACATGGGGAGCTGTAGTGCTAATTCCACTCTGTTTCCTGGTCGAGTCGCCGTTGAGTAGCAGACCCACGGCCGGCGCTATTGTGGCATTGCTGGTCAACGCGATTGCCGCGACCGCGATCGGATTTATTGTCTACTTCCGACTCATTCGAACAATCGGTAGCACGGGCACCGCCAGTGTCGGTTACCTCAAGCCCGCTGTCGGTGTATTGATCGGCTGCACGTTCATGGGAGAAGCACTCACCTGGATAGCCGCCATTGGACTCACAGCTATTCTTTTAGGTGTCACAGCCATTCATCATGCAGATTCGAATCGTGGTTGGCTTTCCCAAAAAAACGAGCCGAGAATAATCTGAAATGTGAGACCAGCTGCGATCCCATATCATGCCAACAACGTTATTTTCAGACCCAACGGGTCCCGGCCTTAGGCGGCCCGACGCCAGACTCCACGCCAAGCTTCGAAGGGTGAGGTCGCGGCGCCACGGCCTCATTCCTTCGAGGCTGCATCGCGGCCGCCTCAGGAAGAGGTCAACAATAATTGCCGCTGGTTAAATCTGTCTAGGGCCTGTCCTCAATTAGAGGATTCCCAAGGACATTACGGCGTGATTCCTAGGGTGTCAGCTGATTCGGAGCTGACAGATGCGCCGCTATGCCCTTCGGGATGATCAATGGGACAGGATCAAGGATGTGCTGCCGGGGCGGCAGGGTCACGTTGGAGTGACCGCCAAGGACAACCGGCTGTTTGTCGAGGCGGT
>JASHPU010000169.1 GCA_030037885.1 Xanthobacteraceae bacterium
TGCAGCCTCCATGACGGCGCCGCAGCCGACCTATGCGCTGGCGAGAACGCCGTTTTTGAGCTTCGCGTACGGTGCCTACATCTATCTCGCCGCGCTGTCGGCACTGCAGCGCGTCCAATTCACGGTCAGCAATAACCAGACGCACCTCGACGCGATCAGCGCCCGTTTCGGGGTGACGGCGGCCGAACTGTTTACCGAGAACAGCAATCAGCTTTACGAGGCGCTGTTCGGCGCCGCCACGCTCAACGTCCCGCAGATGTACTCTTGCATCCACGGCGACTCGCTGACTTCGATCGTCACGAAATGGTCCTCCTACCAGCTCACGCCCGCCCAGCTGGCGCAGCTCAACGACGACGTGCCGCTTGCGGCCGGGATCGATTTCGCCGCCCCTGCGCGCTCGTTCGCCACGGCAGTGCCGATCGCCGCCCCGGCGACCGGCGCGGTTCGCAGCGCCGGCATCGTGACGATTCTGACAACGGCGCCGCATGGCTTCGCGGTCGGCGATACGGTCGCCGTGGCCGGCGTCACCGATGCGTCCTTCAACGGCACCGTCGCGGTGGCAAGCGTGCCCGATGCCACCCACTTCACGTACGCTCAGCAGGGTCCGGCGAATGCAACCAGCGGAAACGGCACGGCGGCCGGACCAGGCACGCTCAACGCCATCGCGGCGCGCGCACGTGCCGCAGTGGGAGCACTGGCGCTGGCCAATGCGATGCGCACCGACATCCTGCAGGCCAACGTCTTTGTCACCGTCGGCACGCAATCCTATCAGACCAAGCAGAACGACTCGTTGACTGCCGCCGCTGCAGCTCTTGACGTCTCGGTCGACGTGCTCGGCGAGGCCAACCAGTGGCTGCGCGGCCTGCTCATTCCGGGTGTCACGCTCGGCGTCGACGACGTCGTGACTGGCAGCAGCGACACGCTGACCACCGTCGCGGCCGTGGCCGGACGGTCGCTCGCCGACTTCGTGGCGTATTCCGGCAATGAATCCGTGCAGGACCTGTTTGCGACCGGCACCGCAATCACGATCGGAACGGCGCAAAATCCGAAACCGCCGGTCCCCGGCGACACCTTGGCGAGCTTTGCGCAAAGCAACGCCGTGACGCTCGACGCCCTCGCGGGCGCCAATCCGTCCGCGCTGCTGCGGAACGCGGCCGTCATCGATATTCCGGCCACGGCGCAAAATCCGGCGGCCAGCGGCTACTGCACCTACAGCGCCCAAAGCAGCGACAAGCTCGCCGGCATCGCGCAAAAGTTCGGCACCCAGCCAGCCGCTGTCGCGACCCTTAACAGCGACATCCCGGGACTGCTCGCCGGCGGGCAGACGATCACCGACAGCACCAGCGGCCAATCGGTCCAAACCGAGGCAAACGACTCGTTCGACAGCGTGATCGCCCGCTTTGCTGCGATCCACCACATAACCGTGACGCTTGCGCAGCTTGCCGGCGACGTCGCCAATCAGAATGGGCTGTTGCTGCAAGGCGGCCTTTGGATCTGTCCGGCAATGCGCGGCGACGCCTATGGATTGAATGCCAACCTTTCGCTTGGCTCTTTGGCGCAAATTTACAATGCCGACCCGGCGACGCTCGCATTGGCCAATTCGGCGGTGATCGGCTTCCTCGCTGCGGGTCAGACGGTCGTGCTCGGCGGCGCCACGATCACGACCAATGACTACGACACCTTGAATTCGCTGGTGAACCGGGCAGCAGCGGCCGGCGTTACGCTGGCGCTGGCCGACGTCATTACCGCCGTGGCTGGCGTCGCGAAGCTCATCGCGCCCAATGCGCTGGTGCTGCCGGTGCCACCACCCTCACCGGCCGGAAACGCTGTCGCCATCAAGCCGAACTTCCCCAACCAGGTATTTCAGATCGTCGTCAACGTGGTCGCCAGCCGCAATCCGAATTGGATCGACCCCGACTTCGTCAGTTCGACGAGCGTCGCAACGTCGACCTATGGGGTGCCTCCGGAGCCCGATCCGGCGCAGACCGGCCAAGCAACGTTCTCGCTCACTCACTTCGCCAAAGCGTTTCAAGCCGCCGTTCCGGGCCTGCAAATCGCCACCGGCGCAGCAGTTGCTGAGGGCGACCCGGCGAGCGCCGGCACCATCTGGGGCGTCAATTTCAATCAGAATTTGGGGCCTTACATCTCGTATCAATTCTCCGGAAACGATACCGTCTATTTTGCCCTGCCGCCGCTTTCTACTGCTTTGATGAGCGGCTCGGTGCCGATCAGGAAATATGTGAGCGGCCAGGGATTTGTCGGAGACGCGCAGAACCAGACGTTCCAGGCCATCGATCTGGACGTATGGCTCAATACGTTTTTGGGCGCGGTCGATCTGTTTCTGTCGCCGGCGTTGGCGGTGCCCGCCTATGCCGTCGATCCCACGAACACCGTTCAGATCATCGAGGACAAGAGGCGTATTGCCGGCGCGCTCAAGGAGCGGCTGCAGCTTGTTTTGGCCGACCAGCAAGGCCAGGGCTCGCTCGGCGAAGCCAAAGAGGCGCTGTACCAGGCGATGCTGCAAACCCTGTCCAGCGCCTTCACGGTCGATACGATCGTGCAAGTGCCGGTCGCCGTTAGTTCGACGCTGCCGGACGGCAAGAAGCTTACCGATCCAAAGAGCGCACCGCGGCTTTCCGGCAAGATCGTCATGAACGGTCAACAGACCGAGCTGCCCAACGCGTTCAGCTTCTCGACCGCCAAGGTCTCGCTTACCGACTCGACTGCTCCCGCGCCAACTCCGACAGCGAACTTCCTGTTCAGCGTCAAGGCGCCGGCGCAGCACAAAGATGCTCAGCTCAACCTTCAATATATCGCAAACGAGCTGGAACTTCCCGACCCCAACGAGGTGATCGGCGATTACGAAGGCTCATCCTGGCTCAAGTTCGTCCTGCCGCTGGACCCGGCCAATTCGACGATCGGCAACGTCGATATCCCGGTCCCGCTGCGAGCCTATCCGAGCCCGGTAACGCTGGTCTCGCAAACCGCGCGGCAGGCAATGCAGTCCCCTGAGAATGCCGACGATCTTTTGCCCTGGAATTTCAAGTTCGTGTACCAACACAGTGATGCCGAACAGGACACGCCGCTGGTCGTGTTCAGCTTCAACGCGCCGGTGAGCCCTCAAGAGTCGCTGTTTGCCGCGTCGACCTACGATGTGAACCAGGTCTTCGCCGCGTTGGCGAAGTTCATGTCGGCGTACGGCACGCTCAAGGACGATCTTGCCGCGTTGGCGCAGGTTGCCCCCGGCGCGGCGGCGACGAATCCCAATCCGACAATCAGCACCGCGGTCAGTACATTCGCCATCCTGGTCCATCAGGTGGCCGACGCGTGGCAGCCCCGGGCGGATGCGTTGGCATTTTCTCCTCCGCAGGAGACGTACCGCTATCAGATGCAAAAAGATGCGGACTCGCAAAACGAGCTGACCACGTTGACGATCACTTCGCTCGATGAAAACGGCGAGCCGGTTAAGATCGCGCCGGCGCTATGGCCGTACGCCTATGCGTTGGACAGCGGCGCCTTTGTTGAACTCACTGCGGAAAGGCCGGGCGTGCCAACGCAGCAACTGATTTATGACTACCCCTCCGGGATCAAGGCGGACCAGCCGCTCGCACAATATTTCGTGTTCGCCGAAAAAGAACCGACGGAGCCGCCGCAGCCCCCGCCAGCCGGAAATGTGCAGCAGACTTTCGAGTTCAGGAACCCCGACATCTTTACCTGGCAAACCGCGCATTCCGCGGTGTCGATCTCGCGCAATCTCTCCCTTGTGAGCGGCTCGTCCACCAACGCCGCATTCGTGTACTGCACGCCACTGACCAACTTTCCGAGCACCGCCATGGCGTCCGTGCTGGCGACGGACACGATTGCTCTCGCATCGGCGCAGAATGCGGGACAGGCCTTGGGCGAATTCTTCCAGGAACTGCTGTCCCACAATCCATGGCAGGAAACGGATAGACTCACGATCCGCTTCACCGCGAGCTATTCGTTCGACTTGGCGACAAGTCGAGCCGCCGGGTCAAAGCCTTCCAGTCTCGACGCCGGGGTTCCCATCCTGCTGGTACCGACCTACGACTTCAATCCGTCAAGCGACGGCGATTGGACGAATCCGGCAAGCTTCGTCGCCCAGATCGAAAATGCCCTTGACGCCTGGACTGCTCAGCACGCACCCCTGCCTCCGCATGGTTCTTATCTGTTCGACTTGACCATCTATGCCGCCCAGGGAGAAAGCCGCCCGCTGATACGCGCGCAAAGCCTGCAATATGCGCTGCAGGCGTAGAGTCGCCGGCCCGAACAATCGGGCGGCTCGTCGCGGGAATTTCGCACGCCGGTTTCGGCCTGATCACATCCTTGGCAATAGCCGCACACACCGCGCAGCGAAATCGCAACGCTGCAGGCCGGGCTGTCGCGCACCCGGCGTTTGGCGCGCGCGCACGGGCCCGTAGCACGCGGCGATAAATCGCCGTCTTTCAGTTAATCCGGGGATTTCGTTACGTGCAACCGCCGCGGCAATTGCGGGATCGATAGCAATGCGACGCCGGCAGCAGCTCTCGGGGTGCGCGCCGCCCGCAACCGGTCATCTTTCGATGGATCATGCGCGTGATTGTCCGTAAAATTGGCGGCGGCCCAGATGGGAGTGCCGGCCATGCTTTCCGACGACCTTATAGCGAGACTGAGCCGCCTGGCCACGTTCTCGAACGATCCGGACGAAGTTGGGCCGCGCCTGCGGCGTCTCGTTCAAACGCCGTCCAACCGGTGGCGTCTGGATTGGATCGCCGAATTGTTTCCCGGGATTGCCGAAGGCGACAAGGCGGTGCTGCTCGCATCGATCGAAGAGCGGCAGCCGCCGTTGCAGCATTTCGTTCCCGAGCGGCTTATCGCGCTGCGCAATCAATTGGCCAAGCTCTCGGCGGACGGCTTTATCGTGCCGCAGAGCGACGAGCACCAGGGCGAATTTATTCCTGCGCGCAATCAACGGCTGGCGTGGCTCACCGGCTTCACCGGCTCCGCAGGCATCGCCGTGATCGCCATGGACAAAGCATGGCTGTTTGTCGACGGTCGCTATATCGAGCAGGCCAAGAGGCAAGTCGACGTTTCCTACATCGAAGTGCGACATTTTCAAAAACCTCCGACGTGGCAATTTCTCGCCGGCGTTCTCAGTCCGGCGAGCCTGCTCGGCTACGATCCGGCGCTGCACTCGGTAACCGACATCGAAATGGTGCAAAAGCAGCTGGCCAAGACGCGCATCGAACTGGTCGCGGTCGACGGCAATCCCATCGATGCGCTCTGGAGCGACCGTCCCGCTGCCGCGTTTTCTCCGCTGGTTGCTTATCCAACGGCATTGAGCGGCCGATCCTTGCCCGAAAAAATCAACGACGCAGCAGCGGAGCTTGAAGCCAAGAAGATCGACGCCACGGTGCTCAATCAGCTCGATTCGATCGCCTGGCTGTATAACGTCCGCGGCGGCGACGTGGCCAGTACGCCGGTCGCGGATTGCTTCGCCGTCGTCTACGCCAGCGGACATTCCGACCTGTTCATCGAGGGCGAAAAGATCACGCCGCAGGCGAGGCAACACCTCGCCAATCACGTGATCGTGCGTCGAATCGTGGAATTTGACGACGCCCTGCGCGATATGGGCCAGCATCATCTCACGGTCGGCATCGACCCGTCGAGGGTGACCAACCGCATACGGGACCGGATTACGGCTGCAGGCGGCTCGGTTCAGCCGCTCGAAGATCCCACCCTAGCAAAACGCATCCGCAAGAACGATGTGGAAATCGTCAACCTGAAGGAGGCGATGGCCAGAGATGGCGCCTGCATGGCGCGTTTCCTGCGATGGCTGCAATCGAGACCGGCGGATGCATTGCCCGATGAGCTGGAAATCGTCGCCGCGCTGGAGGAGTTTCGCGCTGCCGACACGACGTATCGGGGGCCGAGTTTTCCGTCGATTGTCGGAATCGCCGGCAACGGCGCCGTGGTTCACTACCATCCGACGGCGAAGACCAATCGGCGGCTCGAACCCGGCATCTTGGTTCTCATCGATAGCGGCGGCCAGTTCTTGACCGGCACCACGGACATTACGCGCACCCTGGTTCACAGCCAACCGAGCACGGTCCATCGGACGATCTATACGACCGTGTTGAAGAGCCATATTGCGCTTGCCTGCACGCGCTTTCCGAAAGGAGCGTTGGGCAGCCAGCTCGATGGCATTGCGCGCGCCCCGCTGTGGCGCATCGGACTAAACTACGATCACGGCACCGGACACGGCATCGGAGCATTCCTCGGCGTCCACGAGGGCCCGGTTCGGATTGCACCCGGCGCGAACCTGCCGCTCGACACCGGCATGTTGATGTCTAACGAGCCGGGCGCTTACTTGACCGACAGGTTCGGAATTCGCCTCGAAAACAGCGTGCTGGTCGTGGATAGCGGAGCCGGCCACGCCGAGGATACCTATTTGGAATTCGAGACGGTGTCGCTCGCTCCGTTCGACCGCCAACTCATCGACGTCGACCTGCTGACAGCACCTGAGCTGAAATGGCTCAACGCCTATCACGCGCGCGTCCGCGAACTGCTGATCGCACGGCTCGCAGGCGAAGACGCAGCATGGCTGCATTGGGCAACAACGTCGTACTAGCACCGTATCCGTATCACAACGGCAGCGTCAATTATGCGAGCGCAACAGCGCTCGATCGCCGACGCTTATTGGCGCGCGCTTGATCGCGCGGGCCGCGGGAATAGTGTAGGGTGGCGAAGCGCTGGTTGGCTCACGGAATTAAAATGCTGATTCCGGTGGTACGTCGCGCTTGCAGATCTTCATGCGCCCGTGCCGCCTCGGCCAACGGATAGGTACGGTCGACGCTGATCTTGACAATACCCGAGGCGACGGCATTGAACAGCGCATCGGCGCGGCGCAGCAATTCGCTGCGGTCCCGCGTGTGCGTGACGAAGGCAGGGCTGGTGACGTAAAGGGAATCGAGCCGGTTGAGTTCGAACACGTCGAAGGGGGCGATCGGTCCAGACGCGGTACCGAACGATGCCAATAATCCGCGCGGCGCCAGGCAACGGAGCGACTTTTCAAATGTATCCTTGCCGACCGAATCAAACACGGCGCCGACGCCCTTGCCCTGCGTCAGCCGCCGCACCGCGTCGACAAAATCTTCCGTGGTGTAGACGATCGTCGCATCGCAACCGTGCGCGCGAGCGAGTTCGGCTTTTTGCGCGGTCCCGACGGTGCCGATCACCGTTGCGCCAAGGTGCTTAGCCCATTGGCAAAGAATGAGGCCGACGCCGCCCGCGGCGGCGTGAACCAGGATGGTGTCCCCGGCTTTCAGCGCGGCGGTGGTGAATATCAAATAGTGGGCGGTAATCCCCTTGGTGAAAATTCCCGCCGCGACCGAATCCGAAATGGACGGCGGCACCGGCACCAAACGATGTGCCGGCATCAGGCGCAGATCGGCATAGGCTCCGATCGGCATTCCCGAATAAACGACGCGATCGCCGCGTTTGACCTCGTGGACCTCGCCACCGACCGCTTCGACGGTGCCAGCGCCCTCCATACCGATGGGCGACGGATAATCCGGGAGCGGATAGCGGCCGGTGCGGTGCTGGATGTCGATGTAATTGAGCCCAATTGCCGTCTGCCGGATGAGCACTTCACGCATCGCCGGCGCGGCGATGTCGTATTGCTTGTAACGCAGAACCGACGGCGGCCCCGGACTATCAATGACGATACGATTGGCGCGCACGTTCAGTCTCCTGGATTGCTGGCCGACGTTATCCGCATCATCCAGGCCCGGCAACGAGCCGACGTGTCCTTGAATTGTCAAGCTTGGATCTTAGCGGCACCTGAAAGTCCGTACGGAGTTATTGTTCGACGTTCTGGATGCGCCCAGGAATTCGCGCGACGTTTGGGATTAAATTTGACCTGGCTGAGACGCGCGCGGGGCGATCGCCATGTAGGCTTGCTCCAGGCGTAGCGGCAGATCGGGCTCGCCGGCCTTGGCTTCGAGCACGATCGAGCCGCGCGCCAGCGCATAGACGCGGTCGGCGAGCGCCAGCGCTTTCTCGATCAACTGCTCGACCAGCAGCACCGCGGTTCCGGTTTCGCGCAGTCGTCGCGCCATGACAAGCACGCGATCCACCAGGACCGGCGACAGGCCGGCGGAAGGCTCGTCGAGCATGAGCAGAAGCGGCCGCCGCACCAAGCCCTGCGCCACCGCCAGGATTTGTTGCTGGCCGCCAGAGAGCGCGGCGGCGCGCTCGTGGCGCTTAGTGGCGATCTCGGGAAACAGCGCGAACACTTCCTCGACGCGCGCGGCGCGCTCGCCGCGGGGAAGGTCGTAGGCGGCAAGCAGAAGGTTGTCCTGCACCGCAAGCTGGGTGAACACCCGATGGCCTTCGATGACGTGGACCAACCCTGCTTGCGCTGTCTCTCGCGGGCCCAAGCCGGCAAGATCGCGGCCGGCAAAGTGCACGCGGCCGGACCACGGCAAGAGCCCCGATACCGCGCGCAGCAGCGTCGTCTTCCCAGCGCCGTTCGGGCCAAGCAGCGCCACCACTTCGCCCGCGCCGACCGCGAGGTCGACGCCGCGCAAGACGCCGATCTTGCCGTAGCCGGTCGAAAGGCCGGCCACGTCGAGTAAGGGCTCAGCCGCCGAGATAGGCATTGACCACCTCGCGGTGCGACCGGATTTCGGCCGGGGTGCCGGCCGCGAGCTTCCTGCCGAGATTGAGCACAGTGATCTGGTGACAAATATCGAAAATCAGATCGGGGTGATGCTCGACCACGAGCACGCCGGTGCCGGCCTCGGCGATAGCCAGCAGGAATGCGCCCAGGCGCTTGATCTCTTCGGCCGAGAGTCCGGCCGCCGGCTCGTCGAGCAAGAGATAGGCCGGGCGCAGCATCAAGGCCCTGGCGATCTCGATGAAGCGCAGCTCGCTGTGCTGCAGCCGGTCGGCGCGCACCGCGGCAAGCCGCTCCAGCCCGACCGTCGCCAGCGCCAGCATCGCGGTGTCGCGCAGCTTGGCTTCGTCGCGCCGATGGCGCGGCAGCGACAGCAATGCCTCGACGAACGTGCCCTTGCCGTCGATCGTGCCGCCGATCATGACGTTCTGCAGCACCGAGGCGGAGCCGACGATACGCGGGGTTTGGAACGTTCGGGCAATGCGCATGTGGGCGCGCCGCTCGCGCGCGAATACCGGCAGCGTCGTGCCGTCGAGCCTGACTGCGCCGCGCTGCTGAGCGTAATAGCCGGAGATGACGTTCAGCGTCGTGGTCTTGCCGCTGCCGTTGGGGCCGATGAGGCCGTGGACCTGGCCGGGGCGGATCTCCAGGTCGAGACTGTCGATCGCGTGCACGCCGCCAAAGCTCAGCGACACCGCTTCGAGCGTCAAAGCACCGACATGGCCTGGCGCGTCGAAGAGGCGGGCAAGCAGCTCGGGCCTTGGGATGATAGCGCGGTCGCTCTCGATCGGACGGCGGTTCTTGAAATCCAGAAGCTCGGCAATTCCACCCGGGATCGCGAGCACGATGGCGAGCAAGAGCGCCGCATAAAGGAACGTGGACCACGCCACCAACGGCGCCGCGAATTCCGGCAGCACCGTCAACAGAATTGTGCCCAAGAGCGGCCCGAGAATGGAACTGCGGCCGCCGATGAGGATGGCGATGAAGAACAGCACCGACAGATCGAGCGTGAAAGCATCAGGCGTGATGTAGGATTGCAATGCAGCGAACAGCCCGCCGGCGACCGCCGCGACAGCGCCGCTGAATAGAAAGACGGTCGTCAGCAGGACGGGTTTGCCGATGCCGCAGGCCTCGGCCGCGACCTCGGCGTCACGGATCGCGGTGAGCGCGCGGCCGAAACGGCTTGCCGCGACGTTCGCCGTCATCCAGGTACAGATCGCCGCAAGGCCGAAGCAGAAATAATAGAAGCCGGTCGGCGAGGAGAACGGTTCCGGAAAGATCGGCCCGGCAACGCCCACGCCGCCGCCGGTCACGCTTTGCCAGGCCAGCGCCACCTGGGTGACGATAGTGGCGAAGCCCAGCGTGGTGATGGCGAAATAGAAGGTGCGCAGCCGCAGCGCCGGCAGCCCGACGATCAGGCCGGAGATCGCACCAACCGCGCCGGCAATCGCCAACGCCAGATAGGGTGGCAACGGCGGCGTGGCATTGCCGGCGACAAGGACGCTCGTGGTGTAGGCGCCCAGCGTCAGCAGCGCCACCCAGCCGATCGCGATCTGGCCGGCGAAACCAACCACGAGATTGAGGCCGGACACGAGCACCCAGTAGACGCAGGCGCGAGTCGCAATCAGGCTCCAGTAACCGCCGCCGAAGAACGGAAAAACGGCGCCCAAAACCAGCAGCAGCAGAAAAGGCAGTGCCGTGCCGATCGCGCTCATCGAACCGAGCACGTTGGCGCGGCTCGTGTGCAATTGTGCTGCCGGCATTTCCATCAAACACGACGTTGCAGAGTGGCGCCGACAAGACCCTCCGGATGGACCAGCAGCACGACAATGAAGACCGTGAAGACCGCCACCGAGGCGAAGATGCCGCCGACCAGGAAGTTCGCGGTCTGCTGAAACAGCCCGAGCAGAAGGCCGGCGACCACCGCGCCGCGGTTGTTCCCCATCCCGCCCAAAGCGACCGGAATGAAGCCATAGAAAGTCAGCAGCGGCGCATTACCAAAGAACGCAAGCAGCATCTCGCCGCCGGCAAAGCCGGCCAGCGCGCCGATCAGGCCGGCAAGCGCAAAGCTCGTCATGCGCAAGCTGCGCTCCGGCAGGCCGAGCGCGCGCGCCGCATAAGTGTCCTCGGCTATCGCCACGAAGGCGCGGCCGATCAACGTACGGCGATAGAGCAATTCCAGGCCGACGATCACGGCCGCACAGGCGACCATCGGCAGCCAGAATTGCTGATCGAATCCGCCGCGGGCAAGATCGAAGAGTCGCGGAAAGGGGCGCGCGTCCGTGCCCCATTTGATTGCGGTGAATTGCTGGACCATAAGCGCCAGCGCGAGCGTGGAGAGCACGTAAAGATGCTGGTCCAGCCTTTTGAGCACCGGCCGCACGGCAACGATCTCGGTGACGATACCGAGTACAGCACCGCCGGCCAGCGCAAGGAGGAATCCGGCGGCGAACGGCATGCCGATCCGGGCGATGAACAGGGAGCCGAGCACGCCGCCGAGCATCCCGAGCGTGCCGGCCGTGAAGCTGAACACGCGCGAGGCTGAGAACATCACGTTGTAGGTGATGCCGATCAGTGCGTAGATGCAACCGATCGCCACCCCTGACAAGACGATCGAGATGGCCATCGGCCTAGGCGCTGTAGCCGGGAGCCAGGTTGAACGCCCCGCCCTTGAGCGAATTGGCCTTGCACATCACCACCTCATCGTCCGGATAGCCGTTGTGCTGATCCGGTGTGAAAGAGATGTCGCCATAGACGCCTGGAAAATTCTTGAGATGATTCCAGTAGGCGACAAGCTCCTCGGGCTTGGTGCCGCCGCCGTTCTTCACGGCGTCGGCGACCATCCGGGGTCCGTCATAGCCGAGCGCGATCCACCACAACAGCGTATCTCCCATGTCGATTTTAGCTTTCTGCAGGCGTTCGACGAAGGCGGTCGTGCGCTCAGGCAGCTTGCCATGCGCGTCGAAGCAGCATGACCGGAAATTGTTGGGATAGACCTTGGCCCAGTATTCGGCATTTTCCAGGAGTGCCTGGGTTTGGCCGGAGCCGAGCGTGGTCTGGCCGACGATCGGCACGTCCCATCCCATGTCGCCGCGCGTATTGATAATGCGGGAGAGA
Source organism: Xanthobacteraceae bacterium (assembly GCA_030037885.1). Taxonomy (GTDB): domain Bacteria; phylum Pseudomonadota; class Alphaproteobacteria; order Rhizobiales; family Xanthobacteraceae; genus BOG-931. The sequence goes on from JASHPU010000169.1 coordinate 11,795, forward strand.
AAGCCGGCATTGACGCTCCACGGCATGATCGCTTCCGCGCCCGCGGATTGCATGCGCAAGAGCTCGGGCTTGAGGTCCGGATTGGCAGCGTCGATGTTGCCCTGATAGACGACTTCGGCGCCCATGCTCTTGAGCATCGGCACATAGGCGTTGACCGAGGCAGTGCCGTAGCCGGTGGTGTCGCTGATGACCGCGACCTTCTTCTTGTTGAGCACCTTGACCACATAGCGGTTCGCCGCCCCGCCGATCTGCTGGTTGGTCGGCGCGTCGCGGAAGCACATCGGATATTTCTTGGGGTCGGTCAGGCTGTCGACCCAGCACGGATGCATTTGCGGCATCTTCATGCGCGCAAGTTGTGGCACGACGGCGAGCGACTCGCCGGAATTGAGCGGCCCGAATATCACGTCAACGTGCTGCTGGTTCACCAGCTCGGCGGCCGCATTCACCGCCTTGGTCGGATCGCTCTGGGTGTCGCGGGTGACCAATTCGATCATCCGGCCGTTGACGCCGCCGGCGTCGTTGATCTCCTTCACGGCCAGTTCGGCGCCGCGGGTGATGCCGATGCCGGTCGAGGACGAGGGGCCGGTCAGCGCCGGCAGATAGCCGACGCGGATCGGTTCGTTCGCGGCGATCGCGGGTTTGGCGAAGCCGCTGGCAGCGACGGCAGCGGCGGATTTCAACGCTTGACGACGAGTGAGCGACATCTGAATTCCTCCCTACGGTTGCTCAGGTCGTTGCCGACATTTGTCATGCTCCCCTTGCCGCGTACTATATCGCCGGTTGGATAGGCCGGGAAGCTCTGCCGTGCGATGCGGCTTTTCCAATTGGGATGCGACCCGCTGGGGAATCGGGATTTTATCCTGCGTGTCGGCACGCGCGGCGATCCGGGATCGGGCAACGCAAGGCAAGCGCAAGGAGGTATGGGCAAATGGAACTCGGACTTGCAGGCAAGACGGCGCTCGTCACCGGCGGGAGCAAGGGAATAGGCTTTGAAACTGCGCGCGCGCTGGCGCGCGAGGGGGTGAAAGTTCTGATCTGCGCGCGCCGTGAGGCGGCGCTTGCGGAAGCTGCGTATGACATCGCGCGGACGACGCGAAGTAAAATCGAGACCCAACCGCTCGACGTGACCAAGATCGAACAGGTCGAAACGATTCCGGCCATTGTGCGCGAAAAACTCGGCCGCATCGACATCCTCGTCAACAATGCCGGCACCGGCACCTACAAGCCGTTTCTCGATGTGACCGATGCCGAGCTTGTCGAGGGCATGGCGATCAATTTCTTCGCGCAATTCCGCATCTGTCAGCGCATCGTGCCGATGATGATCGCGCAGGGCGGCGGCCGCATCGTCAACGTGAGCGGCGAAACCGGGATCATGACGCTCAACCCGCCGTTCTTGTCCTCCTGCACGGGACCGGCGAAAGCGGCCGAGATCCGATTCTCCAAGGTGCTCGCCAACGAACTTGCGCCGCACAACATCCGGGTCAACTGCGTGATACCGGGCTTCATCAACACGCCGGAGCGCTTCGCCAAGTGGGAGCGGGAAATGGCAAAGCGCGCGCTCAGTGCCGAGGATGCCGCGCGCGAACGATCGCAATGGTCGAGCAATCAGGGCGCGCGCGATACCCGCTGGGGCGCCCCCGAGGAAATCGCCAACCTCATCGTTTTCGCGGTGTCGGATGCGGCAAGCTACGTCAACGGCGCCGAGCTCGTCGCCGATAATGCGATGGACAAGTCGTGAGGCGGGTCTGGAGCCTTACCCCGCCTGAACGCGGCGGGCGGCCGACACTCCGGCCTTCGCGTCCTCGAGGATCATCTCCGCACCTTTCTCGCCGATCATGATCGTGGCGGCGTTGGTATTGCCGGAAACGACCGCCGGCATGATCGAGGCGTCGACGACGCGCAGGCCGGAGAGGCCGCGCACGCGCAGCCGCTCATCGACCACGGCCTTCTGATCCTGGCCCATGCGGCAAGTGCCCACGGGATGATAGGTGGTCGAGCCGCGGCGGCGGATGAAATCGAGCAGCGCATCGTCATTGTCGCATCGCGCTCCCGGCTCGATCTCCTCGGCGATGTAACGTGCCATCGCGGGCGCCTTGAAGATACGGCGCATCACATTGACGCCGGCCACGATGGTCTCGCAGTCCCGCTGCGTCGAAAGATAGTTCGGATGAATGGCCGGAGCCTGTCGCGGATCGGTGGATTTGATACGCACATAGCCGCGGCTCTCCGGCCGCAGCAACACGCAATTGCCGGTTACGCCGGGGAACGGATGCAGTTCACCGCCTATGGTTGGCGCCGAGAACAGAGAAATCGAGCACTGCGAATCGGGCGTCGCCGAGGTAGCCAGCGCGCGCACGAAGACCGCGGAGGAGACCGCCGGAATGGCGAGATAACCGCGGCGCGTGAGGATGTAGTGCAGGCCATGCCTGAGCCTTCCGCTCCAGGTGCGGACCGCATCGTTGAGCGTGATCGTGTTCTTGCAACGGAACACGATGCGCCCTGAAATATGGTCATTGAGATCCTCGCCGACGCCTGGAGCGTCGGCGACGACGGGAATGCCGTGCGAGCGAAGCAGCGCCGCCGGTCCGACGCCCGAGAGCTGCAGGAGCTGCGGTGAATTGAACGCTCCGGATGCGAGGATCACTTCGACGTTGGCGCGGGCGCTGCGTTTCTCGGTGCCGACGAGGCATTCGATGCCGCTCGCGCGGCGGCCGTCGAAGACTATGCGCGTCGCCAGCGCTTCACGAACCACCTTGAGATTGGCGCGGCGGCGCGCCTGCTTCAGATAGCCGGCCGCGGTCGAGGACCGCACGCCGCGCCGCATCGTGGTCTGATAATACCCCGCGCCTTCCTGTACTGCGCCGTTGAAATCGTCGTTGCGCGGATAGCCGCACTGCACGGCCGCCTCGACGTAAGCGACCGCGAGAGGATGGCGGTCGCGCAGATCGGAAACGCCGAGCGGGCCGCCGATGCCGTGAAATTCGTCGCCGCCGCGTTCGTTGTCTTCCGCTTTGCGGAAATAGGGCAGCACGTCATCGAAGCTCCAGCCGGCATTGCCCAGTTGGCGCCAATGGTTGAAGTCCTCCGCTTGACCACGGATGTAGACGAGCCCGTTGATCGAACTGGAGCCGCCGAGCACCTTGCCGCGTGGCGCGATGACGTTGCGGTTATGGCAACCCGGTTGCGGCTCGGTCTGGTAGCACCAATTGTAGCGCTGATCGTTGAAAAGCCTGCCGAAGCCGAGCGGGATATGGAGCCATGGGTGCCTGTTGCTCGGCCCCGCCTCGAGCAGAAGCACGCGGTGCCGGCCCGACTCCGTCAGCCGATTGGCCAGAACGCACCCGGCGCTGCCTGCACCCACGATGATGAAATCGAACGCCCCTAAATCCGGCACGCGCTCTCCTTGGTTCGACCGCACCCGGGATCGCTTCTTCGTCGCCGGAATGATTACCCGGTGTGAACACAATCGCCAAGCAGCTTCGCTGGCGCCGTTTCGCGCATCATGGTCATGGCCACAAGACCGACCGCCGTCGCGAACAGCATATACCAGGCCGGCGCCAGCGCACTTCCGGTCGCGTCAATGAGCCAAGTGACGACAAGCTGCGCGGTGCCGCCGAAGCCGGCGATGGCGACGGCATAGATGGTGGCAAAGGCGCGGCCCCGAATGCTCTTCGGCAATCCTTCCGCAAGCGCCACATAGAAGGCGCTGTAGGGAATGCTGCCGACCAGCGAGAGAATGCCGAGCCCGCCGAGGAGCGCCCAAGCGTTGCGCGCCTCCACGATCCAAAGGAAGACCGGATAGGTCAACAACAGCGCGGCGAGCTGCGGCCACACCATGACCGGCCATCGGCCGGCGCGGTCGGCCAGCCAACCGCCGTAGAGCGCGGCGGCGATGCCGACGGCGTTGCTGACCACTGTGGTAGCGAAGGCGAGATCGGCGGCCACATGCAGCGTGTGCTCGGCAAACGTCGTCATATAGTTGGTGACGTAGGTGATGACGGTGCCGCTCGCGAGAATGAGGAGGCCGAGGATCAGAAGCCGTGCATTGGCGCGTGCGATGCGCCGGCCATCAGAGGCGTAGGTCCTCTCTGGCCCGACTTCCGGTATGTGCAATGTCTCCGGAAGGCTTAAGCGCAACCAAAGCCCGAGCGGCAACGTCGCCGCGCCGATGAGAAAGGCGATACGAAAACCATAGGCATCGAGCGTCGAACGGCTCATCACTTCCGAAAGCACGAGGCCGACCAGGGCTCCTGCAGTCGCGGCGATTTGCTGGCTGGCCGGCTGCCACGAGACGGAAAGGCCGCGCCGGTGCGTGGCGGCCGCCTCCATCAGATAGGCCGTGGTGGGTCCCACCTCGCCGCCAAGCGAGAAGCCCTGCACCATGCGCGCCAGGATCGCCACGACCGGCGCGGCAGCGCCGATCGCGGCATAGGACGGCGTGAACGCCAGTACGGCGATAGCGCCGCCCATCATGGCAAAGCTCAAGATCATCGCCGGCCGGCGTCCGACGCGGTCGGAATAGGCGCCGATAACAAGGCCACCTATCGGACGGGTGACAAATCCGGCCCCGAACGTCGCCAATGAGAGCATGAGGCTGGCAAAGGCGCTATGCGTCGGGAAAAAGGCGTGGCCGATCGCAATGGCGAAGAAGCTGTAGGTGATGAAATCGTAGAACTCGAGCATGTTGCCGATAGTCGCGGCGAAGATAGCGCGGCCAGTGAGAACCGAAGCTTGCGTGTCGGCGGTAATCTCTTGCCGGGAACGTTCGGCCATCGCCGCACCTCTGCGCAAATCAAACGGCCGCGCCACCGTCCGGGGCAGACGAGCACCAATTGCAGCTGCGGAGATGAATGGATCTACCTCTAAGACGCGGGGGGATTTTGAGACGTCGGATAAACGCCGTATAACGTCGCAGCGTGTCTTCGAATTGCGGCCGGAATGCATTTGCAAGCGGCAGGATAAGTGCGTCGTATCTTTCGTCGACTTCATCCGCCGACAGGAAGTCTGGTTCGTAACCATCGACGTCGATGGTGTTCGCTCGAGAAGAAGTCATGGACGGATTGAGCGAAGAGCATGTTTCCCGTGTTGCCATATCCGCGCGGCTTGATCTTTGCGCAGGCGGTGGCCCACGTCGCGTTAATGCCAGCTCGCATAAGCCAGTCGCACGCGTTCACATCCTCGGTACGTAGGGGAACATTGTCGAATTGCAGAGGTAATCAAGCGTCGCGATCGCCCTGATCTTTAGGTTGCAGCTTCAGTTCGGGGAAGATTTCCGGCTTCGCTGAGGAGATCTGGACCTGAAAACGAGCACATTATATCACGGATCGGCCCATTCGCTTATAGTGCGGCCAAGAAACGATTCCACCGCCTTGACGTCCGGCCGGTAGATTTCCTTGAGGTAAGCAAGGTCCTCCGTCGTGAGGGTTGAAGGATAAGCAAATTTACGGCCTGGGTTCAAATGCAGCCGCGGCATATGGTTGGGAAAAGGATCTGCGCCGAGGAAACTCGCTACGCGCGCGAGAACAGGAGAGCGATCGCGAAAGAACTCCTCGGAGATTTCGCAGTGGATGTTCTCAGCGGGAAAGTAGCGCAACAAAAAATCCAACTGTTCACCGTATCGTCCCCGGTCGACGTAGCTGAACACACGATGCAGCCCCGGCGGCACGGGATTATTGCGTACCCGTTCGCAGCCATCACGAATAGCATCATGAAAGTTCAGAGATTCGTGGCAGGCCGCGTACTCCTTCCGCCAATTGGAGAAGGCACGAGTCGCCGGATTGCGCAGAAGCAGAATGAGTTTGATATCGGGATTGTACGCGTGAAGCCGGAGAACCGCCGGGCGCCAATACATCGTGATCGGAGTCGCCTCGCCGCGGAGTCGATCATCGTCAGCGAGATAGAAGGAGTCGAGCACTCCGTAGTCGGGAGCATCCCAATTGTGTTCGTCGCCGTCGAAAAAGTGCGTTTCTTTCCTCGTCGCCATTTGGATTTGAGGATGCAGTCGGAGCAGGGCGTCGAGGGTGCATGTGCCCCCTTTCTGCGTCCCGGCGACGACGAATTTGAGCTTGCGGCGGGCCATATCTATCCTAAGCACGCCGCAGCCAGAGGCCCCGACCTTGCCGCGATACCGCTTCGAAATGCCTACCGACAATCATGTTCATACCTCGTGGCCCGAGGAGCGGTGTAACAACGGGCAAGGCCGCTCTTGATCATCGGCGGCGCGGAATCGGTCAAGCCGACGCGGCTGCGGACAGCCGATGCTTGAGTTATCGCTCAAAGACGTAATAATTTCAAGGCGCCCGGACACTGGATGTCGGTAGCACACAAGTTGTCTGGGTTAGGTAGCACACAAGTTGTCCGGTTTGTGCCTCCGGGTGGAGGCGAATCGATGAACCGGATGATGCTGCACCAGGACGGCTCGCGTGAGGCTTGGCTTTGCGGCGCGCCGCCGCTCGATCTGATCGTGACCATGGATGACGCGACCAGCACGATCTATTCGATGTTTCTGGTCGAGGAGGAAGGCACCGCCTCGACATTGCGAGCGCTGCTTGAGGTGTTCACCGCCAAGGCGTTGCCGTCGAGCCTCTATACCGACCGCGGCAGCCACTGCTTTTGCACGCCGCAGGCGGACGGCGCGGTGGACAAGAGCCGGTTGACGCAGGTCGGGCGGGCTCGGGCGGCGGGATAGCGGACGGGTGGGCGATAAACCGATGGCGAGCGTTTCAATGCCTTAAGCCGATTTTAGCGAATGCACCTCACAATCAAACGCGGTGCACCGAGCAGCGTAGTAGCGTTGGGGAGTAGGCGCGTGCAATGCGTAAATCTGACCGAGGACGAGTTATGGCGAGCCATCGCTGAAAATACGCAGGCGCTCTCGCTGGTCGTTGAGCAGCGGCATGAATTGGACGCCGCAATGGCTGCATCGGATGACGGCGCATATAGGGCAAAGCTGATGCGGCTTCATTTGGATGCGGTGAACCGCTTCCAACGCGAGTATCGGGCCTACACTACGGAACTACGCCGTCGTCACACGGCCAACGAGCCGAGCGCTCCCAGTAAATGGACAACGAAAGCCATCAGACGGCTTTTTGCGAAAAAGCGGGCGCCGAGGCTAGGCGAGCCCCGGTGCGGCTTATAACGGGATAGCGGCGGCTCCTGCCGCCAAGGTGGCCCCAGGGCGATAACACAGCGCGGTCCAGTACCCTTGAGCGGCCTGGTATTAGGCATCCGAGCGAGCGCGACTTTTCGACCGCACAGACTAACGAACGCACCGCTAAGTGGCGGATGCGTGGCCCGTTTGCCCAGAACACGGTGAGCACCAGCAGAACGTTCTATCCACAATTCCACATCAGCCCGATGGGCGTCCAAGTCCAGCACGGGCCGAAACTGCCGCCGTTATAGCGGCCTCGGAAAAATCCAGGATGGCCGAAGTAGTACCGGCCGCCGTTATACCAGTAGCTCGGCGCATACTCGGGACCGTTGCCGATTGCTCCTTTGGGCCCATAAATCGGAACATTGTTGTTGGGTGGCTGATGATAGCCGGGCAGAAAGCCGTAGCCATGCCAATGATAGACGTGTCGTTTGTGCGCTGGCGCGCCGAGCGCAACGGCCGGCAGCAGCGACAAGAGAATTGCATATACTGAGGCGAATTTGCGCGACATTGATAAACGATACGCCGTCCGCGGTTCAAATGCGAGAAGCATTGTCGTCACGGAATGGTCTGATGCCGATTTCACTTTTGGAAAGACTTCGCACTCGCGCCACATCGTATCAAGGTGTGTAGTATGCGGACTGGAGTCTATTCAGCCGGAGCCTGGCTTGCTCCTCGAATTCGCCGCAGTGTGGCCTCTCTCAGGCGCTCGAAGCCGACAAAGAGTGCCGGTACGAACAACACCCCGACAAAGCTCGCCAAAACCATGCCGCCAAACACCGTCGTGCCGATCGAGGTGCGGGCACCGGCCCCGGCGCCGGTGGCGATGACCAGCGGAATCACGCCGATGATGAAGGCGAGCGCCGTCATCATCACCGGGCGATAGCGGATGCGCGCGCCTTCCTCGGCGGCCTCTCGTATGGTGACGTCGCCGCGCTCCAGCCGATCCTTGGCGAATTCGACGATCAGGATGGCATTTTTGGCGGCCAGCCCGATCAGCAGGATAAGTCCGATCTGCCCGTAAACGTCGAGCGCCATGCCGCGCAGCCACAATGCCGCCAATCCGCCCAGCAGGGCGAACGCAACCGGCAGCATCACCGACAGCGGCAAGGTCCAACTCTCGTAGAGCGCGACGAGGAACAAATAAGAAAAGACGACGGCAGAAATGAAAGCCCAGATTTCCTGTCCGGCAGCCTGCAATTCCTGGTACGACATGCCCGTCCAATCATAATCGAAGCCGGGCGGCAGGCTTTTCTTGGAGACCTGCTCCATCCCCGTCATCGCCTGCCCCGTGCTCTTGCCGGAGGCGGCCGCGCCGTTGATGAGCACGGCGGGATAGAGGTTGTAGGTGTTTACAGTGTCGGGGCCTTCGATCGTGGTGAGGTGCACGAAGCTTTGCAGCGGAACCATGGCGCCGCTGGAGCTGCGCACGTACAGCTGGTCGATGTCGCTTGCCTTGCTGCGGAACTGCGTTTCGTCCTGGACGATGACCTGAAAGACGAAGTTCTGGTAGTTGAAATTGTTGACGAACTGGCCGCCCAGATTGGCCTGCAGAGTTTGGTAGATCGCAGCCGGCGTAACCCCCATCAGTGCGGCACGCGTCGTATCAACATGCACCATGATCTGCGGCACGTCGGACGAGAAGCTGGTAAAGACCGACTGCAGGTTCGGGTTCTGGTTGGCGGCGAAGATCAGAGCGCGGGTGGCAGCGGCAAGCTTCTGGTATGACTGCCCGGCGCGCGCCTCCAGCGCGAAATTGATCCCGCCGCTCCTGCTGATACCGGGAATCGCCGGTGGCGCAAAGCTGACGATTTCAGCGCCCGGCATGGCGTTGAAGCGAGGCTGCAATTTGGCGATTGCCGCGGCGACCGACTCTCTGGGGCTGCGCTGGTCGAAAGCCGCCATGATCGGGATCACGCTGCCCGCGTTCGGCTCCTGGGCGCCGGTGACCAGGCTGAAGCCGCCGATTTCTAGGGTATGGGCAATGCCCGGCGTCTTCAGCACCATATCGCCGACCCGGCGCAACATATTCTGGGTCCGCTCGATCGAGGCGCCGTTCGGCATCTGCACATTGATGAAGAAGTAGCCCTGGTCCTCGCTTGGCAGAAAGGCCGAGGGTGTGATCCCGAGGGCCAGATAGGCAAAAGCGAATACCGCGATGATCCCGATGGCCGCAAACGAGAGCCGGCGCGACAGGAAGCCAACGACATGCCCGTAGCGGTCGCGGGCGAAGGTAAAGCCGCGGTTGAACCAGCGGAAGGCGAAGAACTGCCTCTGCCGCGGCGGCCGCAGGATCAGCGCGCACAAGGCCGGGCTCAAGGTCAGCGCGTTGATCGCCGAAATCACGACCGATACGGAGATGGTGACGGCAAACTGCCGATAGAGCGCTCCGGTGATGCCGGCAATGAAGCCGACCGGGGCGAACACCGCCACCAGGACCAAAGTGGTCGCAACGACCGGGCCGGTGATCTCGGCCATCGCCTGCTCGGTCGCCGTCGCGAGCGATTGTCTCGGGTTTTCGGCCAGATGGCGGCTGACGTTTTCGACGACGACGATCGCGTCGTCAACGACGAGAGTGATCGCCAGCACGATCGCGAACAGATCGACGGTATTCGCCGAATAGCCGAGCAGATAGAGAACCGCGAAAACGCCGATCAGCGATACCGGGATCGCTATCGTCGGGATCAGGGTGGCGCGCCAGTCCTGCAAGAAAACGTAGATCACCGCCACGACCAGCACCAGCGTAATGACCAACGTCTTCATGATCTCGGAGATGGCGGCGCTGACAAAATTGGTGGCGTTGTAGACGATCGCGTATTTGAGCCCAGGCGGAAATTGAGCGGCGATCGTGTGCATCTGTTGTTCGACGGCCTGCGCCACCGCGAGCCCATTGGCGGTCGGAGTCTCGAATGCAGCGAGGGCGACCGAAGGGATACCGTCCATCGTCGAGAACGTGGAATATTGCTGGGCGCCGAGCTCGACCCGGCCGAGATCCCCGATCCGGACCACGCCGCCGTTCACATCGGTGCGGACGACGATGTCGCTGAACTCCTTCACGCTGGAGAGCCGCCCCGTGGCCAGGACGGTAAGCTGTTGCTGTTGCGCGGCGCTTACCGGCGGCTGCCCAATCTGTCCGGCAGCGACCTGAAGGTTCTGGGCTTCGACGGCGTTGACGACATCGCTTGCCGCGATCCCGAGCGCGGTCATGCGCACCGGGTTGAGCCAGACCCGCATGGCGTAATCGCGTTCTCCGAAGATAAATGTATTGCCGACGCCCGAGATGCGCGCGATCTGCGGCTGGACGTGCATGTAAACGTAGTTCGAAATGTAGACTTGGCTGTATTTGCGATCGGGAGAATACAGATTGACGGCAAGCACGAAATTGGCGGAGGAGGCGCGGATCGTCAGACCTTCCTGCTGCACCTCGGTGGGCAATTGCGCCTCGGCGAGCTGCACGCGGTTCTGGACGTTAACCTGATCGATATTGGGGTCGGTGCCGATCTCGAAGCTGATCGTCAGGTTATAGGTGCCCGAACTCGAACTGGTGCTCTGCATGTAGAGTTCGCCGGGAACGCCGTTGACCTGCTCCTCGATCGGCTGTCCTACCGTCTTGGCGATCGTCTCGGCGCTGGCGCCGGGATAGGTAGCGGAGACGGTCACCGTCGGCGGCGTGATGTTGGGGTATTGCGAGACCGCGATGATCGAAAGCGCCAACAGGCCGGCCAGCGTGATGACGACGGCAATGACGATGGCGAAATTCGGTCGATGAATGAAGAAGCGGGACAGCACAGCTAATCGCCCGGATCGCTCGCGACGCCCGGGCGCGGTTCACCGCCGTCGGCCGATGCCGTAGCGGCAGCAGGCGGCGACGATACCGGATTGACCATCTG
>JASHPU010000170.1 GCA_030037885.1 Xanthobacteraceae bacterium
GGCCTCAGCCGCGGCGCGGGGCAGCGGGACCCGCCGCAGACCCATAGGTCGGTCCAGGCGCGCCGACGAGACTATCGGTCTTTGTGATTATGCCGTCGCGTTCACGCGTCAGAGCACGACGCTCGGCATCGGCCCGGTACGCGTCGTAGAGCTCCCGGCTTGGAAATTTCAGCACATGGACCTCGAACGGCTCGTCCGACCCGTCGTCCGCCGTCCGTGATGTCCGGATGGCATGCTCGATGACACCGCGGTAGCGGGCCATGATGCGCGAGACTTTGCGCTCGTAGGCCTCGAATTCCGCCTCGCGACCCTCGTGGATCCACAGTCTGACAAGGATGTAGAGCGGCGTGGCGGCCATGCTCGCCATGCCTGGGCCAAGTCGCGTTCCATGATCCAAGTCGCGATCCAAGTCGCGTTCCATGATGATGGTGCGCTCGTCGTCGTAATAGCTGTCACGCAGCGCCTTGAACCCACGTTTAACGTAAAACCGCTCCGCGGTCACCGAGGACTGAAGCATAAGCGTCATGATCCCCGCCTGCCGCGCCGCGTTCTCGACTTCCGCCATGAGCCGGCTGCCGATGCCGGTCCCTTGAGCATCGGGAGCGACGAAGAAATTGCGAACCATGCTGCCGTCGAGGCCCGCGGTTCCGACGATTTGCTGCCCCAAGACTGCAACAAACATCTTTTGTCTTCTTATCAGTTCCCGCACGGCAGCGGCGCTGAAATTGTTTTCGAGCCTTGCGATGATCTCGGGAGCATAATCCTTGGCGTTGGTTTCGCGAAGCGCAGACACGATCACTTGGCTGATCGCGCCGGCGTCGCCGTCCCGTGCGGGACGTATGCTGCATGCCACGGCCATAGACCCCTGGTCCGGCTTTATCGGATTATTGCAGGCTGATGTGGCCCTCGCGAATGACTTTGGCCCATTTGACCTGCTCGGTCCTGATGAAGGTCGCGAAGTCCTGCGGCGAACCCGGCATCGCTTCGAACATCTGCGGCTCGAGAAAACGCTTTTGGAAGGCCGGGTCGGCGAAAATCCGATGCACCTCGCCGTTGAGCTTGACGACGAGATCATGCGGCATGGCGGCCGGGCCGAACAGGCCGAACCAGGTCACCGCCTGATAGCCGGGCAATCCGGTCTCGGCGACGGTCGGGATATCGGGCACCTGCGGCAGGCGCTTGGCGCTGCCGATGCCGAGTATCTTGATCGCGCCGGCGCGGTACGGCGGCAGCGCCAGGCTGACGCTGACCGACATCAGATCGATGGTGCCGGCGCGCAGATCGTTGAGCGCCGGCGTCGCGCCGCGATAATGCACCGGCGTGAATTTCACGCCCGCCATGTTCTCGAACAATTCGATGTTCATGTGCGGCGCCGAGCCGATGCCGGCGGTGCCGTAGGTCAGTTGGCCGGGTTTCTGCTTGGCGAGCGCGATCAGTTGGGCCGCGTTGTCGACCGGCAATTTTTTATCGGCGAGCAGCGCCTGATTGATGCGCACGAGCCCGCTGATCGGCACGAACGCGCTGTCGGTGTCGTACGGCAGCTTGCCCTTCGGATAAATGACCGGATTGATGGTGAAGGTGCCGGCCTCGGCGACCAGGAGCGTGTAGCCGTCCGGCTCGGCCTTGGCGACGGCCCCGGCGCCCAGAATATGCGCGCCGCCACCGCGGTTCTCGATCACCACCGGCCGGCCCCAGTCCTTGGTCATACCCTGGCCGAGCGCGCGGGCCACCACGTCGGTTACGCCGCCCGCCGCGGCGGTGACGATGATGGTGATCGGCCGCTGCGGGTAGGCTGGCGGTTGCGCCGCAGCAGCGCCGCAAAGCCCGCACAGCACCGCAAGCGCGCCCAGCCATCCGGTCATGTTGTCTCCTCCGCACTGCGCGCGACGACCTTACCACGGGCGGTGACGAAGCCTTAGGCACCGTATGTCAGGATTCCGCCCTGGCCGAGGGGGCGCCATGTCGCGCTGGCAGGACGAAAAGGCGGAACGCAATCGGCAGGCGCTGGCGCGGCTGCATCGCGCGCTCCCCGATATTTTTCCCTCCGCGGTTTTGTCGCGCGCGCTCAGTCGGCCGTTCGTGCCGCCGACGCCGCGGCTTGCGATCGATTCATACTGGCGGGCGCATCCGTTGCGCGCCGATCGGCTGGCGCGGGCGCTGGCGGGCAAAACCGGTGCGCCGGACGGCTGGCGCTGGCGGCTGTCTGCAAATCGGCGCGACGGTCTGCCGACGACGTTTCGTGCGCCGCCGGCGCCGTATCGCGAGCGCGCCTTTGCGCGTGGAGCTGGTTTTTGCTGCGTATGTGGGCAACCGGTCTATCGCTTCGGCTGGCATGTCGATCTGTGGGGCGCCGACCCAAACAAGAACGCGGCCTGGCACTGCGCTTGCGTGATCGCCTGGCAGTTTTGGCATGCGCCGAGCGGCGAAGCGCGGCTCCTGCGCCGCTTGCAGGCGCGGCGCTGCGCACAGAGCGGCGGGCGTTTGTGGAAGACCGCCGAGGTCGATCATCGCGTGCCGTTGTTCCGGGTCTGGGGCGATTACCGCGATATGCCGTGGCCGAAGCTGCTCGATTTTTGGGGCCTGCCGAACCTGCAGGTGATCAATCGCGACGTCCACGCCGCCAAATGCGCCGGCGAGGCGCGCGACCGGCGCGCGGCGGCGACGATCGCGTAGGGTGGGTTGAGCGAAGCGAAACCCACCATGGGCATTCGCGGGAAACGATGGGTTTCGCTGCGCTCAACCCATCCTACAATCTGATCTACAACCTGATCTCGCCCAGATTGATGCTGGCGCCGAGATTGGCCTCGACGGTCCTGGAGCGGCCGCTCGAGAAAATCTGCACCGTGTAGCGGCCGGAATTCTCGTCGAGGCGGTCGAATTTGAAATCGCCGTAATTGTCGGTGGTGGTCACCGCGACCGCGACGCCGTCCTTGAGCAGCTGTACGCTCGCGCCTTCGACGCAATCGACCGCGCCGTTTTTTTCCTCGGCCACCGAGCCGCCGATGAAGCATTTCGAGTAGCGCCACAGGTTGCGGTAATAGACGCGCGGGCGCGTGCCGAGCTCCGGCCGCAGCACTTCGAGCTTCTCGTCCTGCGCGAGCCGCGCCATCTCGTCGTCCTCGACCTTGACGGCGCGCATCGCGCCGGTCGGGCAGGATTGCTGGCCGCGGGTCTGCTGCCAGCCGCGGTCGATGAGATGAGCGTCGAACGTCCAGTGCTGCGGCAGCTCCAGCTCGTCGTTCCACCAGATGTGGCCGTACGGGCAGGCCTCGACCAAATCTTTCCGGCCTTTGGCCTTGACCGGATCGATCAGCACGATGCCGTCGCCGCGCTTCTGGATGGCGCCGGCCTTGTCGGCCTTGATGCAGGGCGCGTCGTCGCAGTGGTTGCACATGGTCGGCACGTAGGCGATGTCGATCATCGGCATCTGGCCGCGCTCTTTTTGCAGGATGTTGATCCACTTGTGGCCGTGCTTGGGCATCGGCGCCGAGTAGCCGGGCCACGCGTTATCGACGTATTCGTCCATGGCGGCGAGCGTGCACAGATTGCAGTTGGTGCACTCGGCCACGTCGATGATCATGTTCCATTTTTTCATCGGTATACTCCGAACTCTGGTCCTCACCCTGAGGTGCTCGGCGCAAAGCGCCGAGCCTCGAAGGGCGAGGCATCCAAATCGGCTAAAGCCGATTTGGACAGTACATATGCCGAAATCGGGCAAGCCCGATTTCGGTGCGCCGTGGCCTACATCCTTCGAGGGCCGCTTCGCGGCCACCTCAGGATGAGGTGAACTATTTATTTCGCCGGCACGAGATGCGCCTGTTCGAGCGTGCGCTTGATCTCCTTGTCCTTCTCCAGCGCCGCGAACGCCGCTGACAAGTGCTCAGTGCGGCCATCCCACGGCTCGATCTGCACCAGCGAATTGGAGCCGGCGAGCGAGTGCGTGGTCTTGGTCTGGGTGCGCTCCGGCGTCAGCAGGTTGAGGCAGCCGCCGCGGTCGACCGATTTGCCCGGCTCGCCCAGCGGATCGTAGATCGCCGAGGATTCGTAGCCGTGGGCGACGCCGCGCGGCAGGCGCTGCGTCGGCAGCGCCGCGCAGATCACGGCGCCGCGGTCGTTGAACACCTTGACCAGATCGTGCTTGGCGATGCCGCGCGCCTTGGCGTCGTCGGCGTTGATGCGCACGATCCAGTAATAATAGCCGTCGACCTTGACGCGGTGGTCCTCGATGTTGAGCAGGAACGAATCCTTGCCGTCGCCCTGGGTGTGGAACGAATATTTCGAGTGCGGCGTCAGCAGTTGCAGCGGATAGCGCCGGAACAACTCGCCCGAATGCGCGCCTTCCCAGGACGGCTGGTATTTGACGATCGGCGGCCGCTCCGGATCCTTGAAGCGCAACAGTGAATTGCACTCGAATTCGAGCTTGCCGGACTGGGTCTGCAGCCCGCGCAGATATTCTTCGGTGTAATCCGAAGGCAGCGGCTGCGCCTCCGGCACGTCCTTCTTGCGGTTCTCGAAGAACCAGCGGAACGCCACCGGCGCGCGCAACTTTTCCTTCTCGGCCGGCACCACGTAATAGCCGCGCTTGAGGAACTTTTTCCACGCGATGCGCTTCGGCAGGTCGGAGGCGAGAAACACCCGCTTGACCCAGTCGATCTCGTTGACGCCTTCGGAGAAATAATTGGCCAGCCCGAGCGGCTTGCACAGCTCGTTGAAGATCCAGAAGTCGGATCTGGATTCGCCGAGCGGCTTGATGGCCGGCGCCTGGAACACGATGACGCGATGATTGAGCTGCTGCTGGCCGTGATGGCCGTAGCCGCCGAGCCCGGCCCATTCGGAAATGTCGGTGCGCTCGAAATTGGTGCAGGCCGGCAGCAGGACGTCGGCGAATTTGGCTTCGCCCTCGAACCAGATCGACTGGTTGACGACGAATTCGAGGTTCTCCGACTGATACATCCGCACCCAGCGGTTGGTATTGTTCATGGTCGAGAGGATCGAGCCGCCGTATTTGTACAGCATGTGCACCGGCGAATGGCCGGGCGCCGGATAGGCGAAGCGCGCGAACTGGTGCTCGATCGACTTGCCGACCCACGGATAGCCTTCGGCTTTGCCGTCGATGATCGCTTCGGGAACGAAAATGCGCGGGATGCGCTGGCCGTTCGAGTTCATGCTCGGCAGTTGCGGCATGCGCTGGTAGAGCTCGACCGGCATCGCGGTGTTTTCCAGATCGCCCGACATGCCGCCGTCGGCATAGCCGGGGAAATAGAAATTAAAATCGATCGGCGTGCCCCATTGCAGGTTGCCCATGTTGACGCCGGGCTTGCCCAGGCCCTGCATGGCAACGAGGCACACCATCACCCGCGCCCATTGGATTCCGGTCTGGTTGCGGCAGGCGCCGCCGTGGCCGTTGCCCCAGCCGCCGGGCGCGAGATAGACGCGCTTCTTGCCCCATTCGCGGGCCAGCGCGCGCACGTCCTTGGCCGGCACGCCGGTTTCCTTCTCCTGCCACTCCGGCGTCTTCGGAATACCGTCGTCGTCGCCGAGCAGATAGGCCTTCCACTTGTCGAAGCCGACCGTGTGGGTCTTCACGTAGTCCTTGTCGTAGAGGTCCTCCTTGATCCACACGGTGGCGATTGCCATCGCCATGGCGATCGAGGTGGTCGGCTTCGGCGCGAACCATTTGCCGGGCAGGAATTGCGCCGAGGCGTTGTAGTACGGATCGACGTGGACGACCTTGATGCCGAGCTTCGGATCTTTAAGCCATTGCCGGCGCGTCGTGCCTTCCTGCGCGCCGTAGGAGCCTGAGGTCGATTCCGGGTCGGCGGCCCAGAACACCACCATCTCGCAGTTCTGCAGGCAGTCCTCGACCGTGCCGTAGGTCTCCGACTGGCCGACGCGCAACGTGTAGCCCCAGTGGTGCACGGCGCCCCAGTACCAGCCCTCCCAGGAATCCGGATTGTGGTGGATGCGCGTCATGCCGACCGCGTTGGCGAAGCGGAACAGCGCCGAAAGGTAGTAACCGACATTGCCCCAGGTGTGATGCGAGCCGTGCGAGAACGTGATGGCGCCCGGACCGTATTCGCGTTTTTGCCGCTTGATCTCGTCGGTGACGAGCTTGATCGCCTCATCCCAGGAGATGCGCACGTAGCCGGACTTGCCGCGGTTCTGCGGATTGCGCTCGCCGTTCGGGTCGAAGTCGACGCGCTTCATCGGATAGAGCAGGCGGTCCGGCGAATAGACGATCGATTTGGCGTTCTGGCCGTGCGGCGCCAGCGTGGTTTTGCGCGGCGGCGTCAGTGTCTGGCCTTTGGCGGCGATGGTCCACGACGGGCCGTCCGCCGCGGCGAAGTCGATCGGCGTCATGCGCACGATCTTGCCGTCACGCACGTCGACGAAGACCGGTCCGCCGTTGGTCATGTTGCAATAGCGCATCGTGCCGTCGCGCATCCTGGTGCCGTATTTCAGGCCGGCGGATTGCGCCAGCATCAGGGTCTGGGCGAACCAGTTGGTGAGCGCGTCGGGGCCCTCGACCGTGAGCAAGAAATCCTTCTGGGCGTTGATCTGGTCGAGCCAGTTGATCGGCGGCATGAGCAGCGACGCGCCGACCGCGGCGTTCTTGAACATCAGCTTGATGTCGGGCTTTTGGTGCAGCCCGGCGCCGGTGGTGATCCGGCCGTTGTCGAACGCAAACCAGCGCCCGATCTCCTCGTCGCGCGTCATGATCTGCGCCACGACATTGTGCTCTTTGACGCGCGCCCGGAAATCGGCGTTGCGCCGCGCCGCATGTTTGAGGAGTTGCGCAGCGCCGAACAGGATGACCGGCAATTTCACCTGGGCGAGGGCCAGATTCTTGAACATCGGCTTCCTCCTGCAAAATCTTATGCGGGCGCGAGATATGGGCCGGGCGGCGTGGTCCGGGACGGCGGCTCCGCGGCCGGCAATGTGCAACACTTCGGCGGCTTTGGAAACTCTCCAGAGCGTCGCGGGAACCGCGGAATTACCGAGACTTTCAGGTTTTCGGCAACCCGAGATAGCGCGCCGCATTGCCGGAAGCGATGTCCCGCCGGAGGTCCTCCGCAAGCGGCACATGGTCCATGAACGCGCCGGCCTCCGTGGCGTCCTCGAACGGATGGTCGGCGGCGAACATGACGCGGTCGGCGCCGAGCGCGGCGAGCGAGCAGTTGAGCGGCTCGGCCGAGCACATGCCCGACGTCGTCACGACGATGTTGTCGCGGATGTACTGCGACGGCGGCTTGTTGAGCTTGACGCCGTGAAACTTGGCGCGGCTGTCGAAACGCCACAGCAGGAACGGCAACGTCTCGCCGAGATGGCCGATCATCAGGCGGCTCCTTGGAAACCGGTCGAAGTGGCCGCCGACGATCAGGCGGAGCGCGTGCGAGCCGGTCTCGAAACCCCAGCCCCACATCGGCCGCATCAGCACCTTGTAGCCGGACAGCACCGACGGCTGCGCCACCGGATCGGCCGGATGAAGGTAGATCGTCGCGCCGAGCGCCTCGGCGCGCTCCCAGAAGGGATGCAGCGAGGAGTGATCGAGATACTGGCCGTGGGTGTGGCCGTTGATCATGGCGCCGCAGAATTTCAGCTCGCGCACGCAGCGTTCCAATTCATCCGCCGCGCCGCCCGGGTCTTGCATCGCCAGATGCGCGAAGCCCGAATAGCGATCCGGCCGTTTCGCGATTTCGGCGGCCAAAAAATCGTTCGATTCGCGCGCCCGGCGCGTCGCCGTCGCAGCGTCGCGCTCGGCCTGCACGCCAGGGCCGGCGATCGACAGCACCGCGCGGGCGATGCCGGCGCCCTCCATCGCCTGCAAGCGCAGCTCGCCGAAATCGGTGAGGTTGCGAAAAAGATATTCGCCGTGCGCCGGCGGCACCTCGCTCATCGTCGGCCGCCAGTACTCGATCAGGCCGGGCGACAGAAAGTGCTCCTCGAGTGCGATCTTTTTGACCATGCCTGTTCTCTCGATCTTTTGTTTCCCGGATGCGGTGCGGCGCCATAAGCGCGTTTACGCGCGTCTTCGACGCGCTATGGCGGTGCACCGCTGATCCGGGACCGCCTCAAACGCTGAGTTTTATGACGATCCCGGGTCTGCGTCGCACCACTTCTTGCTATCGCGCTCCGTGCTGCGCCGGGCCCGGGAAACGGGGCTTGGGATCTATAACCGATAACCGGTGCAATGGTATACGGCGCAATGCTATAAGCGCCCGGGCCGAGCAGCCGAGTTGCGAGGGAGGATTTGGTGGTCAAGAAAATCCGCGGCGTCGCCATGGAAGAGAACCTCGACAATGCGATGGGGCTCGAGTTCTACAACCTGTCCCATCGCTTCGGCTATCAGTCGCCGAACTGGCCGTATTTCGAGGACGTCAAGATCGAGCGCATCCATTACATGGCCAAATCCGGCGTGCTGTCGCAGCGCATCACCACCTCGATGCACAACACCACCCACATCGACGCGCCGGCCCACGTGGTGCAGGGGCTGCCCTTCATCGACGAGGTGCCGCTGCCGCATTTCTTCGGCTCCGGCATCGTGGTGTCGATCCCGAAGAAGAAATGGGAGCAGATCACCTACGACGATCTGGAAAAGGCGGCCGGCAAGATCGTCCGGCCGCGCGACGTCGTCATCGTCAACACCGGCTGGCACAAGCTCTACGAGGACAGCGAGGACTATTTCTGCTACGCGCCCGGCTTCGTGCCGTCGGCCGGCGAATGGTTCGTCGAGAAGAAGGTGAAGGTGGTCGGCCACGACACCCAGGCCAACGACCACCCGCTCGCCACCGCGATCGGGCCGCAGCGCAACGGACCGCTGCATCCGCACCTCGCCGCCGAATACAAGAAATGGTCCGGCGGCCGCGACTGGAAGGACGATTTTCCCGACTGGGAGCCGGTGCACCGCATCCTGTTCAAGAGCGGCATACTGGGCATCGAGAACGTCGGCGGCGACATCGACAAGGTCACCGGCCGGCGCTGCACCTTTGCGCTGTTTCCCTGGAACTGGGAGCGTGGCGACGGCTGCATCATTCGGCTCGTGGCGATCATCGATCCGAAGGGCAGCTACCGGATCGAGAAAGGGGAGAAGTTCGCATGATTGTGCGGAAATTTTCCGAAGCGAAATCCTACGAGGCGCCGAACCACCGCGGCTACAAATCCTTCCGCGTCTACGGCGCCGAGATGGGCGGCTCGCAGGCGTTGGTGTTCGGCATCTCGCATTTTCTGCCGGGCGGCGGCGCCGGCCCGGACGCCTCGCCGCCGGAGAAGATTTATTACATCCTTTCCGGCGAGCTGACGGTGATCGCGGGCGGCAGGGAAACGGTCGCGCGCGCCGGCGACAGCGTCTATATCGGTCCCAACGAGAGCCGCGAGATCGTCAACCGCTCCAACGAGATCTGCACCATCGCGGTCGCGGTCGCGCCGGTGAAGTGAATCACCTCTCCCCGCCGCGCGGGGAGAGGTCGTCGCGCGGAGCGCGGCGGGTGAGGGGGCGCTGCCACGAGTCCGAGCGAACAAATAATTCTTAGGCTAGCGGCTAGGCCCCCTCACCCCGACCCTCT
>JASHPU010000171.1 GCA_030037885.1 Xanthobacteraceae bacterium
TCTGCCTCCAACACGTGCGCGAATACAACAATTCGTACAATTTCTTCGCCGGGATGAGCGACGACGCCATTGCGCGCTACCAGAAGGAAGATGTCACCGGCCACCGCCCGACCTGGAAGATGGGTTCGCTGGGCGGCCAGCGCGGCCAGCCGGGCCGCGCCGGCTTCCGTACCGCCGGCTGGGCGGCCGAAGACCCGTTTGACCTGTTCGGCGCCGGCGGCGCCACGCGCGCCAAGCCCACATCCGAGGGGCGCAGGATCCTTAATGCCCAGCGGCGCGCCCTCGATACCCTCGGTCTTGAAGCCAATGCCGCGCGAACCGATATTAAGAAACAGTTCAAAATGCTGGTAAAACAGCATCATCCCGACGCCAATGGTGGCGATCGCGGGTCTGAGGACCGGCTGCGGGACATCATCGCGGCGTACAATTACCTGAAGGCGGCCGGTTTTTGCTGAGCCTGTCGTGCCCCAAGCGGGGCCGTCGTCGCGAGGTGCGGTCCGGTAGCGCCATGTGGTGCGGTTTTGGCATCGGCAGCTGCCATGCAAATCCGCAAGTGAGCAGGAAAGTTTCCGCCCGTAGGTGGTGGCTTTCGCAGCGCCGCGCCTTTCTGCTAGATGTACGGCGCAATTCGACCGCCGGCTGCCCTGACCCGCCCTGCAAGCGAGGGGGGAGCGCAGGCAGACTGCCTTGGAGGTTGCCGCGGTCACGGAGGAGCAATGACTCTCGCAACGGAAACGCAATCCGGCCTGCCGGACATGAAAGTTTCGATCCGCCAGCTGTTCGGCATCGAGAGCGATCTCGAAGTGCCGGCCTATTCGGAGCCGGACGAGTACGTCCCCGACATCGATCCGGATTATCGCTTCGACAAGCCGACCACGCTCGCCATCCTGGCCGGCTTCGCCCGCAACCGCCGCGTCATCGTCACCGGCTACCACGGCACCGGCAAGTCGACCCACATCGAGCAGATCGCCGCGCGGCTCAATTGGCCGTTGGTGCGGGTCAATCTCGACAGCCATATCAGCCGCGTTGATCTGATCGGCAAGGACGCCATCGTGATCCGCGAGGGCATGCAGGTCACCGAATTCCGCGACGGCATTCTGCCCTGGGCGCTGCAGAACAACGTCGCCATCTGTTTCGACGAATACGACGCCGGCCGCCCCGACGTGATGTTCGTCATCCAGCGCGTGCTGGAATCCTCCGGCCGGCTGACGTTGCTCGACCAGAACAAGGTGATCAAGCCGCACCCGGCGTTCCGGCTGTTCGCCACCGCCAATACCGTCGGCCTCGGCGATACGTCGGGCCTTTATCACGGCACGCAGCAGATCAACCAGGGCCAGATGGACCGCTGGTCGATCGTCACCACGCTCAATTATCTGCCGCACGACAACGAAGTCGACATCGTGCTCGCCAAGGCCAGGCACTACCGGAGCGCGGAAGGCCGCAACATCGTCGCCAAGATGGTGCGCGTCGCCGACCTGACCCGCAACGCCTTCATGAACGGCGATCTCTCCACGGTGATGAGCCCGCGAACGGTGATCACCTGGGCCGAGAACGCGGAAATCTTCGGCGATATCGGCTTTGCGTTCCGGCTCACCTTCGTCAACAAGTGCGACGAGCTGGAGCGGCCGCTGGTCGCCGAATTCTATCAGCGTTGCTTCGGTCACGAATTGCCGGAAAGCGCGGTGAACGTCGCGCTGAGCTAGAAAGGTCGTCCCCGCGAAAGCGGGGACCCATAACCCCAGTGACGAGATTGTTTTGCAAGTCCTGTGAATATGGATTCCGGGTTCCTCGCGTCGCTCGGCCCCGGAATGACGGTTGAAAATGGCCTCCAACATCAAACCCAAGCCCGCCGGAAAGGACGCGCCGACCGAGCCGTTCAAGCGCGCGGTCGGCGTCTGCCTGCGCGCCATTGCCGGCAAGGACGATCTCGACGTGTCGTTCGCCGCGGAGCGGCCGGGACTATCCGGCGGCAAGGTGCGGCTGCCGGAGCCGCCGCGCCGGCTCAACGAGCGCGAGGCCGCCATCGTGCGCGGCCATGCCGATTCGATTGCACTCAAACTCGCCTGTCACGACCCTGGCGTGCACCGCAAGCTCGCGCCCGGCGGCCAGCAGGCGCGCGCCGTATTCGAAGCCGTCGAACAGGCCCGCGTCGAGGCGATCGGCGCGCGGCGCATGGGCGGCGTCGCCAAGAATCTCGCCGCCATGCTCGACGACCGCTTTCATCGCGGCAAGTTCGACGAGATCACCGACCGCGCCGATGCGCCGATCGAAGACGCGCTGGCGATGCTGGTGCGCGAGCGCCTCACCGGCCAGGCGCCGCCGGCGGCGGCGCGCAAGCTGGTCGATCTGTGGCGTCCGCTGATCGAGGATCGCGCCGGCAAAAGTCTCGACCGGCTCGAGCGCGTGCTGACCGACCAGCGCCGCTTCGGCGACGTCGTGCACGACCTGCTCGAATCTCTCGACATGGGCGAGGATCGCTCCAGCGAGGCCGACGAGGACGAAGGCGAAGAGGGCGGCGAGGACAGCCGCAAGGACGAACAGGGCCAGGATGGCGACGCCGCCGATTCGGCCGACGCCGAGCGCATGAGCATGGAGGCCGAAGCCTCCGCCGACGAAATGCCCGACAGCGCCTCCGAGGCAGTCGATGCTCCGGCGGCCGAAATGGCCGACGACGCCGAGATGGGCGATTCGGAGACGGCGACCGAACCATGGCGGCCGCGCCATCGCGCCAACGAGCCGCGCGGCCCGGACTATCGGCCGTTCACCGCAAAATACGACGAGATGGTCGGCGCCGAGGATTTGTGCGAGCCCGAAGAACTTGACCGCCTGCGCGGCTATCTCGACAAGCAGCTGTCGCACCTGCAAGGCGTGGTGGCGCGCTTGGCCAACCGGCTGCAGCGGCTCCTTCTGGCGCAGCAGAATCGCGCCTGGGAATTCGATCTCGAAGAGGGGCTGCTCGATCCGGCGCGGCTGTCGCGCGTCGTCGTCGATCCGCTGCATCCGTTGTCGTTCAAGCGCGAAAAGGACACCGATTTCCGCGACACCGTGGTGACGCTGCTCCTTGACAATTCGGGCTCGATGCGCGGCCGCCCGATCACGGTCGCCGCGACCTGCGCCGACATTCTGGCCCGCACGCTCGAGCGCTGCGGCGTCAAGGTCGAGATTCTCGGCTTCACCACGCGGGCCTGGAAGGGCGGCCAGTCGCGCGAGTCCTGGCTCGCCGCCGGCAAGCCGGCCAATCCCGGCCGTCTCAACGATCTGCGCCACATCATCTACAAATCGGCCGACGCGCCATGGCGGCGGGCGCGCAAGAACCTCGGCCTGATGATGCGCGAGGGCCTGCTCAAGGAGAACATCGACGGCGAGGCGCTCGATTGGGCGCATCGGCGGCTGTTGGCGCGGACCGAGACCCGCAAGATCCTGATGATGATCTCCGACGGCGCGCCGGTCGACGATTCGACGCTGTCGGTCAATCCCGGCAATTACCTGGAGCGCCACCTGCGCTGGGTCATCGAGGATATCGAGACCCGCTCGCCGGTCGAACTGATCGCCATCGGCATCGGCCACGACGTGACGCGCTATTACCGCCGCGCGGTGACGATCGTCGACGCCGAAGAGCTCGGCGGCGTCATGACCGAAAAACTCGCCGAACTGTTCGCCGAGCAGCCGGCCGAGGAGCACAGCGCCCGGCCATCACGGCCGCGGCGGCTGAACGCCTGAGACAAAATGAAGCTAAATCGATTCGGTATTCGTCATTGATTGCGAAGCGCGCCGCCCCGAAAAGCTGATTCTCACACACTGGTCGATGTGGGATCGCTCAAAGCCTATTACGAGTCGCTGCCGCTCAAGACGGACCATGCGCCGCTTGTGTTCGGTGAGCGCGCTCATGTTCGGCCACCCAGCAAGCATTAAGGCCTGCATTGTGCTGACGCCCTTTAATTGCCGAAGATCGAATCATAAAGCAGCTTGAAGTTAAGAATGAGAATAATCGCAGCGACGATCCACGACAAAACCGCAACATTACGCGAAATCGCAAGGCTGCCCATCTTCTTCTTGTCCGAAACGAACTGCACGAGCGGAATTACCGCGAACGGCAATTGCATCGAAAGGACGACTTGGCTGAAAATCAACAGGTTACCAGTGCCCTTCTCGCCATAGAGCGCGGTTATGATGATTACCGGAACGATGGCAATGCCCCGCGTAATCAGTCGTCTTACCCAATGCGGAATGCGCAGGCGCAGGAAGCCTTCCATGACGATCTGGCCGGCGAGCGTTGCAGTCACGGTCGAGTTGACCCCCGAAGCGAGCAGCGCGATTGCGAACAGCAAGGACGCGATGCCGAGCCCCAGCAACGGCGACAGCAACTTGAAGGCCTGGCCGATGTCGGCAATGTCCTGATGGCCGCTGCCATGGAAGGCGACCGCCGAGACGATCAGGATCGCCGCATTCACGAACAGGGCCAGCATCAGTGCAATGGTTGAGTCGGTGACCGCCCATTTGATGGCGTCGCGCTTTCCTTCGTCGGTCTTGGCATAGTCGCGGGTCTGCACGATCGAGGAATGCAGGTAGAGATTGTGCGGCATGACGGTAGCGCCGATGATGCCGATGGCTACGTAGAGCATGGCCGGATTGGTCACGATCTCCGGCGATGGAATGAACAGATTTTTGAGCAGTTCGCCCACCGGGGGCGCCGCCGCGATGATCTGGATCGTGAAGCAGGCAAAAATCACGATCAGCAATGCGATGATGAAGGCTTCAAGGAAGCGGAAGCCGTTGTTCATCAGGAACAACAGCAAAAAGGCGTCGAGCCCGGCAATTGCCGCACCGGAGATCAGCGGGATATTGAAGAGAAGCTGAAGAGCGATTGCTGTGCCGATCACTTCGGCTAGGTCACAGGCGATGATCGCCAACTCGCAGGCGATCCACAGCAATAGATTGATCGACCTCGGGTAATAGGCGCGGCAGGCTTGCGCAAGATCGCGGCCGGTGACGATACCGAGCCTCGCAGCCAGGGCCTGCAGCAGAATCGCCATCAGGTTCGACAGCATGATGATGAAAAGAAGCGTGTAGCCGAACGAGGCGCCTCCGGCGAGGTCAGTCGCCCAATTGCCGGGGTCCATGTAGCCGACCGAGACCATGTAGCCCGGTCCCATGAAAGCGAACATGCGTCGAAACCAGACCACGGACTGCGGCACCGCTATCGAGCTGTAGACTTCCGGCAGACTTGGTTCGTTCTCATCGTCCAGCCGCGAAAATCTCCATTTGGATCGCGGAGCGGTGCTCAGACCGGACATGCCGTCACTCCCCTTTACTCAGTGTCCGATCCATATAGTAGCCATGTATCAATAATATGCAATAGGCTACATTCCGGTGTGTCGGTATGACGTTGCGGCCGTTTGACGGGATTCACACGCGCTTGACGCCGCTCCGATTGCAACCGCGCGTGATGGGCGGAAAGCCCGTGCGCTATGTTTTGGTGCCCTCGGCGAACACAGAAAATATCAAGATCGACCACGCAAGAAGCGGGCAAACGCCTGGAGCGTCGCTTCCGACACATAATGCTCGATACCCTCCGCGTCGGCCTCGGCGGCTTCTCCTGACACTCCAATCGCGCGAAGAACGTCGACAACGAGCCGATGACGAGTGCGGACTTTTTGCGCCAGCGCCTCGCCCTTCTCCGTCAAAAAAACCCCGCGATATGGGCGAGCGGTCGCCAACCCCGCCCGCTTCAGGCGAGAAACGGTCTTGATTGCCGTGGCATGGGAGACGCCGAGCCGGCGCGCGATGTCGGTCGGCCGCGCCTCGCCTTCATTGGCCAGCAGGTCCGCAATCAACTCAACATAGTCTTCCAACAGCGCGGTCGATTGCGCCGATCGGGTCTTACCGAAACGGCTCGCCTGGATTAGCTCTGCCGGTAACACCGTCGCGGCACCGCGATGCTTTGGCCTCACGTCGCTCGAAGCGTTTGATCTCATTTCGGCGGCCACACTTGCTTGGATCAATTGTGTTGCATAATGAGCACGCTTTTCTTTTGATGTCAAAATAGAGCCTCGGCTACATCTCTAGCCATTGACAACACTGGCACGGTCATTAGATTGTAGTCTATGCTACATCTTCCGGTAAATAGTAGAGAGTGAGTTGGCGAGGGTGAAGGGGCGTGTTGTGCGGGCAATTTGGCTGGCAGTTTGCGTAATGCTGTTTGTTACCGCGGCGCAGATGCCTACAGCCGTCGCAGCGGACCTGTCGGTAAAGGCAGGATCATCGTCTCCAGCCTATGACTGGAGCGGTTTCTATGCCGGCATGAACATGGGTTACATCTCGGGCGGATCGAACTGGACGGCAGCGCCAAGCCTCAGCGGCGCACTCGACATGTTTCAACCGTTCGATCTCTTCAAAGGGACGGGAAGTTTTTCCACCGGACTGCAAGCTGGCTACAATTACATGCTGCCGAACCGGTTCGTCGTCGGTGCTGAGGTCGACGCGTCGTTTCCAAGTATTGAAAACCCCAACGGCATTTCTATCGGCGGCACCTCAACATTGTCTTCGCCATTTGGTGCTGAGAGCTACAGCGAGACAGTACTTTCTTCCGGTACCGTGCGTGGTCGCATCGGCTATGCGCCGGCGAACTGGCTGTTTTATGCGACGGGGGGCTTTGCTTGGACGTATGATCGGCTGACTCTGACTCAACTGGCCACTGGCACCACTGACATGCCGTTTTTGTGGCGCTTGGGATGGACGGCCGGTGTCGGCGTCGAGACTCCAGTGGCGCCGCACTGGACTGCGCGGCTGGAATACCTTTTCACAGACTATGGCAACAGCAGCGTGTTGTTCGCCAATGCGGGTCAGCGGTTCAATTCGGATTTGTCACTGCAGGCACTGCGTGCCGGCCTGAATTATCGTTTCGGCGACGACGTGGCCTCGTCAACCGTACCGTCGTCCACACTGGACCCGGATATCGTCAATTTTCACGGCCAGACCACTTTCACTTGGCAGGGTTATCCGGCGTTCCGTTCGCCCTATGAGGGTACCAACAGTCTCCCAGGTGGCAGCTCAGGCCGTGAAACCTGGGACGCCACGTTGTTTGCCGGTATTCGGCTGTGGCCAGGCGCAGAGTTATGGCTCAATCCTGAAATCGACCAGGGATTCGGGATCGGCAACACGCTCGGTATCGCCGGTTATACGAGCGGCGAAGCCTACAAGATCGGTTTTACCTATCCCTATACGCGATTACAGCGCGCCTTCATCCGTCAAACCATCGATCTTGGCGGGGACTCGCAGAAGGTGGACGCCGGGATCAATCAGTTTGCCGGGAGCCAAACCGCTAATCGCCTCGTGCTAACGGTGGGAAAATTCAGTGTCACCGATGTGTTCGACAACAACAAATATGCCCACGATCCGCGCAACGACTTCTTGAACTGGTCAGTCGTCGATACCGGAACGTTCGATTACGCGGCCGATCCATGGGGCTACACGCTCGGCGCCGCCGCTGAGTGGTATCACGGCGATTGGACGTTGCGTGGCGGCCTTTTTGATCTGTCGATCCTCCCCAACAATCTCGAACTCGATCCGACGTTCGGCCAGTTTCAATGGGTCGGCGAAATCGAGCGCCGCTTCGAACTGTGGGGCCATCCCGGCAAGATCGCAGTCACAGGATTTCTCAGCCGTGGGCGCATGGGTAGCTATCAGGACGCAATTACCTTGGCGCAGATCACTGGTGAACCGGCTGATATCGCTGCTGTGCGGCAATACCGCAGTCGCGGCGGCCTGAGCATGAATATAGAGCAGGAGATCACATCCGATCTCGGCGCGTTCGTCCGGGCCGGTATCGCCAATGGCGATATCGAGCCTTACGAGTTTACCGATATTGATCGGACCGTAGCGGCCGGATTGTCGCTCAAGGGGGCGCGATGGGGCCGTCCCGACGATACGGTCGGAGTGGCCGGCGTCATCAATGGCATTTCGGACGAGCACGAAGCCTTTTTCAACGCTGGCGGCCTCGGCATTCTGATTGGCGATGGACAACTGCCCCGTCCTGGAATGGAGCAGATCGTTGAAGCGTATTACAGCTACGCTGTCGCGTCTTCGACGAAAGTCACCTTCGACTATCAGTTTATCGCCAACCCTGCCTACAACACCGACCGCGGACCGGTTTCCGTCTTTGGCGCGCGATTGCATAGCGCATTTTGAAGGAAGCTCGCGCACAAACCTTGTAGCCGACAAATCACGCGCGTCTCTCGGGACCGGCGGCTTGCGGCGTCAGATTAAGATCGTCGAAATGAAAAGACATGTTATAAGTTCGGTATCCAGATTTCTTCGAAGTGTTTGCGTGTTGCTGACGGTCGCATTGTGGACAGTTACCATCGCGACCGATCCGACGCTCGGCGCCATCGGCGCGGCTGCCGTCCTGACCGCAATTGTCGCTTTCATGGTGGTTTTGACGTTAAGCGAATAACGTGAATGGCGGCCCGCCTGCCAGCGGGTCGGCTTAGCAATCCAGAACGGCGCCGCCGCACTGGATTGCCTCGCTTCGCTCGCAATGACGACTGAGTGCACTGCGCGACCCAGAGTCATCGCGCAGCCGCCTACACCATGCGCCGTTCCGGCGTCGGCGTGAAGAAGACAAACAAATTGGCGACGACGATCGTGCCGGCCAGGAACAGAAACACGACGCTCAGTCCGTAATGGTCGGCGAGAAGGCCGCCGCTGATCGGACCGATCGCAGCGCCGAGCGCCTGGCTGCCGAACATGATGCCGATGCTGGTGCCGCCCTGGCGCGCCGGCGTGGCGTCGAGCAGCCAGGCCTGCAGCACGGAGCGGACGGCGAACAAAAAGAAGCCGAGAAAGGCGATGAGAATCACGAAGACGTCCGAATGGCCGGCGAACGCCATGCCGAGCAGCACCACCATGGTCATCGCCATGCTGCTGACGATGATGCGCTGCCGCCCGAGCCGGTCGGAAAGATGCCCGGCGATCGGCGTCACCGCAAAGCCGGCGGCTTGCAGCGAAAACATGCACAGGCCGACCCATTTCGGCGAATAGCCCATCTGCCGCGCCAGATAGAGCGGCAGAAACGTGAGCAGCGCGCTCTGCGTCATGGCGCGGAACGCCGAGCCGAGCGAAATCATCACCAGCGTCCGGTTCTTCAATAGCTCGCGCAGGTCTTGCAAACGCGCGCTCAGGCCGGACGCGAATGCACCGGGCCGGTGCGCCGCGGCGCCTTCGCCGCCGAGATTGAGCCCGCCGACGAAGAACAGAATCGCGCACGCCATCAGGATGCCGGGCACGATGTTGACGACCACGACATGGCGCCAGCTCATGCTCGCCAGCAGAAAACCGGCGGCCAGCGGCGCCAGCGCATCGCCGACATTGCCGCCCATGCCGTGAATCGAGACGACAAAACCCTTGCGCTGCGGAAACGACCGCGCCAGCAGCGGAATGGCGGTCGGATGCCAGAAATTGTTGCCGATGCCGACCAGCCCGGCGCAGCCGAGCAGCGTCCAGTACGAGTGGGTGAAGCCCATCAAGAGATACGGCGCGCCGACCCAGCACAGCGCCAGCGCCATCAACAGTCCCTTGCGCGGCACCGCGTCCGCAATCATGCCGCCCGGCACGTTGGACAGCGATCCGCAAACGAACTGGCAGGTCAGAATAGAGCCGATCTCGCCGTAGCTCAGGCCGAGTTCGTTGCCGATCAACGGCAGCAGCAGGTAGAACGTGGCCGGATACCAATGCGTGAGCATATGGCCGAACGAGATCAACCACACGTCGGCGAACGGCCGCGACGGCCTTACCGCGACGGCCGAGGCGGGGGCGGAGATCTCAAGCGTGGTCATTGCGGGAGAGTTGCTCCGCCAGAGGGGTGCGCCGGCGAGGACTGTCTGTTTCAACCGGGACTATGCATCGCCTTGTTTGCTGTCAATAAATTTTGCCGAACCGCAAGCGCCGGCATGCGCTTTGCGCGCACGCCGGCCGCAAATGCGCATGGCAGAGTCGGAGTTCTCGTGCACCACGGATGGGGCCGCCTTGTCGGGCAGCCTATCGGCGCGCGCAGTGACCTATTGCGGGGCACCGACCTATTGCGGCACCAGCGCATGCGCCGGCTCGCGGCTCGGCTCGATCAGCGAGACCCCCTGCCAGGTGCCGCTCTCGACCAGTTCGCGGACCAGCGATTTCAAAGTCTCCGCTACGGCGTCGATCGCAGAGGTGCGCTCGACCACCTCGGAAAAGCACAGCGCAATAGTCCGAACCAGCTTCGCGTCGGCAATGCGCCGGTGATTGAGCACTATTTCCCGATCGCCGTCGTAAAGCGCGGACCATGACAGGATCGCATTGCCGATACCGGACGCGATGGCGCTGCGAAGCGCGCTCAATGTGTCGAATTCGGCAATCGGCG
>JASHPU010000172.1 GCA_030037885.1 Xanthobacteraceae bacterium
ACCATCGCGGCCTCGCCCTCGCCCGACAGCTCGCGTCCGAACGAGCCGGCGACTTCGATCAGGCATAATTGCGAACCCGACGTGTTGGCGAGAATGGCGGCGGTATGCGTGTTCGACGATTTCTCGAACACCAGATCGTCGCTGTCGAGGCCGAGCGGATTGCCCGACAGTTCGAGCGCGATGTGGTCGTAGCTGCCGAGCGACAGATTATTGCAGGCGTCGGCCACGCGCCGCGGCAAGTCCGGCGTGAAACGGATGCGGCCGGACGCCATCACGTTCGTCGACACGGTCACGATCGCGGTGCGCGCACTGATCGTGCCTTTCGGTGTTTCCACCGCGACGCCGCGGCCCACCGCGATCGCGCTTGCCGGCGTGCCGAGCTGCACCGACAAGCCGCCGGCAAGCGAAGCCAGCAACGCGCCAAAGCCCTGACGGCAGAACGCGTCGGCGCGCCGCTCCGGCGCGCGCGCGAAATCAGCCGTGGAGATTTGCGCCAAGTCCTTGCCGCACATCAACGGCCCGAGCACGAACGCGACGGTCGGCCGCCAATCGCCGAGATCGTTCGGCAGTGCCTGCGCGCATGAGGTGTCGCCCTTGCGCGCCGCATCGGCGATCGCGCGGCTGGCGCGCACCTGGGCGGACAGAAAATCTTCGAGCTCGCCCTCGCGCGCGTTGCGCAGCCCGATACGCACCTTCTGACTTTGCGGCGCCGGGTAGATTTCGATGCCGCTGCGCGGCGCCAGCCTGGCGACCGGATTGCTGCCGGGAAAATGGAGCCAATGAGCGCCGCGGTCGAACGGGACGCCGAAGCTGCGCGTATCGGTGACGCAGCGGCCGCCGATCCGGCCGGCGGCCTCGATCAGCACGTAACGCCGCCCGGCCGCGGCGACGCGCCGCGCCGCACCGATGCCGGCGGCGCCGGCGCCGATGATGGCGACGTCGAATTCGGCCGTCGTCGCGGCCGGTGCTGCTACCGCCGGCCGTGCGACGAGTGCGGCGGCGGACGCGGCAACGAACGTGCGGCGGCTTAATCGCGGCATGGTTTCCGATTGCTTGCCGGTTCGGCGCACATTGCCCGAACCGCATGGCGCAGGCAAACGTCATGCTCAAGTTTCACCAGGCGGCGGGCGCGTCGCGTGAACCAAATTGCAACGGAGCTGGAGTAAATTGCTTGCGAAATAAAAGACGCCGCAAAGCGCGCGAGGGGCCCGTGAGCCGGATGCTCGATGCCATAGGGCGGCTGATCGCCCGCTATCTCGACGAGCCGGTGGCCGGCTACGAGCCGTTCACGCCGAGCGATCCCGAGGCGCTGCGCCAGTCGCTGCAGCCCGGCGACGTGCTCCTGGTCGAGGGCAATGCCCGCATCTCCGGCGTCATCAAATATCTGACCCAGTCGACGTGGTCGCATTCGGCGCTCTATGTCGGACCGCTGCAAGACCGCGACTGCGCCGACGGTGAGCCGCACGTGCTGATCGAAGCCAATGCCGGCGAAGGCGTGGTGTCGGCGCCGCTGTCGAAATACACGCGCTTTCACACCCGCATCTGCCGCCCGGTCGGGTTGACCGAAGCCGATTGCGCCGTGGTCTGCGCCTACGCCGTCGATCGGCTCGGCTTCGCCTACGATCTGAAAAACATCATCGACCTGATGCGCTATCTGTTCCCGCTGCCGGTGCCGCGGCGCTGGCGGCGGCGCCTGCTCGCGCTCGGCTCCGGCGATCCGACGCGGCTCATCTGCTCGGCCCTGATCGCGGACGCGTTCTCCGCCGTGCGCTATCCGATCCTGCCCAAGATCACGCTGACCGGCAGCCGGCAGGCGCGCGTGGAAATTCTGGAAATTCGCCATTCCTCGCTGTACTGCCCGCGCGACTTCGATATCTCGCCGTATTTCAACGTCGTCAAGCCGACGATCGCGAAAGGCTTCGACTATAAATCGCTGCATTGGGCCGATCTGCCGCGGCCGCTCGCAAAGGCGCGCGTGACGCTCGCTGCGGACGCTCCAGTCACAGCGGAAGACGACGCCGGCGCCATGGCCGCCTGATTTTTTCCGGCGCGGCCGTTCACGCCTGCTCACGACGCCCGCCGACGCGCTGCGGCTTTTTGCCGGCGATGCGGCGGGCGCCAAGCGCGAGCGAAAAGGTCACGACAAGGAAGCGCGCCAGGTGGTGGGCGCCGACATAGACCGGGTCGAGGTGCAGCGCCAGCGCCAGCACCATCATGGTGTCCTGCGCGCCCGGCGCGAACGCGATGACGACGTTGGCGATCGGAAACGACAAGAAGTGGATATCGACCAGCACAAAAAACGTCGCCACCGCCATCGATACCGCGAACGAGCCGAACGCAGCGCCGAGAAAGGCGATCAGCATGCGCAATGTGGTATTGGCAAAGCGCGAGCCGACCACGCCGCCGAGCACGATGACGCAGCTCGAGCCGATCCACCACGGCAGCACGGCGTGAACCAGGCCGGTGCCGTGCAGCAGCGCCGAGCCGGTCATGGCGCCGAACAGCAGCCCGCCGGGAAACCGCAAGCGCTGGAAGACGGCGGCGCAGGCGGCCGCGGCGGCGACCAGCAAGGTCATTTCGCCGAGCACCGCCATTCCCGCCGGGCCGCGCGCGGCCGCCACCGCCGGCACCACGAATCCGAACAATGCCAAGCCGTTCGGCAAGCCGACGACCAGGAGTAAAATCCGCACCGTCTGCACGATGGCGATGGCGCGCAGATCGCCGCCGCGCTCGGTCGACAGCGCGATCACCTGCGCCAGCGAGCCGGGACTGGCGCCGAGCAGCGCCGATAACGGGTCCCAGCGGTGCACGATGCGCAGGTACTGCGACGTCGCCAGCATCATGGCGATCGAGCCGAGCATCAACAGCGCGATGCTGGTCGGCCAAGCGGCGACGCCGCGCAGCGTTTCCGGCGTCACCACGGCGCCGAGCAGGATGCCGACGCTGACGTAGCAAATACGCGCGAGCGCTGGCGGCACCTTGACGGGGCGACCGAACAAAGCCGCCGCCGCGACCGCCACAACCGAGCCGGAGACCAGTCCCGCGGGCAGGCCGAACCACGCAAACGTCACGCCGCCGCAAAGCGCAATCGCCAGCGTCTCGGCAATGTCGAGCACGGCGCGCCGCGGCGGGAGGGCAAAGACCATCGCTTGATGATTGCCGTTGCACGGCGACGCGGTCAAATAACGGCGCCGCCCGCATCGCCGAGCCGGATAGACAGGCCTGATAAACTGTGGTGACCTTGCCGCTGCCAAGCGGGCCGAGCAGAAAACCGCGAAGTGCCGCAGGGGAACGCCGTGTTGCAAGGGTGGGTCGTCGTCCTCATTGCGCTCGCCTATATCGGGTTTCTGTTCCTGATCGCAAGCTACGGCGATCGTATGCGCAGCGGGGCGCCGACGTCGCGGCTTTGGATCTATCCGCTGTCGCTCGCCATCTATTGCTCGTCGTGGACGTTTTTCGGTTCGGTCGGGTTCGCTTCGCGGACCGGCTACGATTTTCTCGCCATCTATATCGGCCCGATCCTCATGGTGGTGCTGGCTTACCCGCTGATCCTGCGCATCGTGCGGCTCGCCAAG
Organism: Xanthobacteraceae bacterium; assembly: GCA_030037885.1. Classification (GTDB taxonomy): domain Bacteria; phylum Pseudomonadota; class Alphaproteobacteria; order Rhizobiales; family Xanthobacteraceae; genus BOG-931. Next base: position 3,576 of record JASHPU010000172.1, read on the forward strand.
GGCCAGAACATCACTTCGATCGCCGACCTGATTGCGGCGCGCTACGGCAAGAGCCAGGCGGTCGCCGCCACCGTGGCGCTGATCGCCATCCTCGGCATGGTCCCGTACATCGCGCTGCAGCTCAAGGCGGTGTCGTCTTCGGTCGGTACCATCATGAACGACGGCGGGCTCGGCGCCGCGGCGGCGCCGATGCTCGGCGACAGCGCGCTGTTCATCGCGATGTTCATGGCGGCCTTCGCGGTGCTGTTCGGCACCCGGCACATCGACGCCACCGAGCATCAGGACGGCCTGATGCTGGCGATCGCCGCCGAGTCGATCGTCAAGCTCGTCGCCTTTCTCGCCGTCGGCGTGTTCGTGACCTTCGTCATGTTCCACGGCCCGCCGGATCTTTTTGCACGGGCCATGCAGCAGCCGGACGTCGCGGCCGTGCTGAGAGAGCCGCCGCGGCTGGCGAACTTCCTCGCCATGACGACGCTGGCGCTGTTCGCGGTCGTGCTGTTGCCGCGGCAGTTTCACGTCGCCGTCGTGGAAAACCGCAGCGAGGCCGAAATCCGCCGCGCCGTGTGGCTGTTTCCGCTGTATCTGGTCCTGATCAATATCTTCGTGCTGCCGATCGCGCTCGCCGGCCTGTTGAGCTTTCCGGTCAGCCGGTTCGGCGGCGACATGTTCGTCCTGGCGCTGCCGCTTAGCGCCCACGCGCCGCTGATGACGCTGGTCGCATTCGTCGGCGGCCTCTCCGCGGCGACCGCCATGGTGATCGTGGAATCGGTCGCGCTTGCCATCATGGTGTCCAACGACATCGTCGTGCCGCTGTTGCTCAAGCGGCGCGCGCTGGACAACGGCGACGGCAGCGATGCCGGCGCGCGGCTTCTGACGACGCGGCGGCTCGCCATCTTCGTTATTCTGATTCTCGCCTACGCCTATTATCGTTTCGCCGGCGAGGCGCAGCTTGCGTCGATCGGGCTGCTGTCGTTCGCCGCCATCGCGCAATTTGCGCCGGCTTTGTTCGGCGGGCTCGCCTGGCGGCGCGGCACCGCGCGCGGCGCCATCGCCGGCATGATCGCCGGCATCCTGGTCTGGTTCTACACGCTCTTGCTGCCGAGCTTTTCCGACGTCGGCCTGGTCGGCGCCCACGTGCTGAGCGATGGGCCGTGGGGCCTGTCGGCGCTGCGGCCGCAGGCGCTGTTCGGCATCGCGCTGCCGCCGCTGGTCCACGGCGTGCTGCTCAGCCTCGCCGCCAACATCGTCTGTTACATCGCCGGCTCATTGAGCCGCAGGCCAAGCGCCATCGAAAGCGTGCAGGCCGAATTGTTCGTGCCGCCGACGCTGGCGCCGATTCGAGTGCCGCGGGCCTCGACGTTCCGGCTCCGCCGCGCTGCCGTTTCGGTCGAGGACCTGATCGCCACGGTGGCACGCTATCTCGGCGAGGAGCGCACCAAAGATTCTTTCAAGAATTTCGCCGCCTCGCGCCGCATCGGCCTCGAGCCGCGCTCCGAAGCCGACATGGCCCTCTTGCAATACGGCGAGTATCTGCTCGCGTCCGCGATCGGCGCCGCCTCGTCGCGGCTGGTGCTGTCGCTGCTCTTACGCAAGCGGACGCTCTCGACCAAGGCGGCGCTGAAACTGCTCGACGACGCCAATGCGGCCATTCACTACAATCGCGAGATCCTGCAGACCGCGCTCGACCACGTCCGCCAGGGCATTGCGGTTTTCGACAAGGACCTCACGCTGGTCTGCTGGAACCGGCAATTCGGCGAGCTGTTCGATCTGGCGCACGAGTTGACCCGGGTCGGCGTGCCGCTTGCCGACATCCTGCGCCACGTGGCGCGGCATGGCGCCGATGGTGTGGCCAGCACCGACGACTTTGTCGGTGAGCGGCTTGCCAAATACGCCGCCGAAGACGCGCCGTTTCTGGAGCGCTTCGCCGAACGCGGGCTGGTCGTCGAAGTGCGGGCCAACCGCATGCCGGATGGCGGCTTGGTCACGACCTTTACCGATATCACGCCGAGCGTCGCGGCTGCCGAGGCGCTCGAGCGCGCCAACGCGACGCTGGAGCGCCGCGTCCGCGAGCGCACCAGGGAGCTGACGCGGCTCAATGCCGAATTGCATCGCGCCAAGGCCGAAGCCGATGACGCCAACGTCTCGAAGACGCGCTTCGTCGCCGCCGCCAGCCACGACATCCTGCAGCCGCTCACTGCCGCCCGGCTCTACGTGACCAGCCTGATCGAGCGCCGGCGCGCCGGCGAGGACGGCGAGCTGGTTCAGAACATCGGCGCCTCGCTCGAAGCGGTCGAAGAGATATTTGCGGCGCTGCTCGACATTTCCCGGCTCGACAGCGGCGCCATGCGGCCTGAATTTTCCGAGTTCGCGATCGACGATCTGCTGCAGCGGCTCGCCGTCGAGTTCGCGCCGCTGGCCCGCGAAAAGGGCCTCGAGTTCGCCGTCATGCCCTGTTCGCTCGGCGTTCGCTCGGACCGCCGCCTGCTCGGGCGCCTGCTGCAGAACCTGGTGTCGAACGCGATCAAATATACCCCGTCGGGGCGCGTGCTGGTCGGTTGCCGGCGCATGGGTTCGCGGCTGCGCATCGACGTCTGCGACACCGGCATCGGCATTCCGCAATCGCGCCAGCGCGCGGTATTCAAGGAGTTTCATCGGCTCGACCAGGGCGCTCGCGTCGCGCGCGGGGTCGGGCTCGGCCTGTCCATCGTCGAGCGCATCGGCCGCGTGCTTGATTGCGAGATTTTGTTGCAATCGGCGCCTGACCGCGGCTCGCGCTTTTCCGTCGCGGTGCCGCGCGCGGCGGCGACCGCCGGCAAGTCTGCGGCGCGCCTGCTGCGCCCCGAAGCCGGCAGCCTGGCCGGAACGGCGGTGCTCTGCATCGATAACGAACGCGCCATCCTCGACGGCATGCAGCGGCTCCTGGGCGGCTGGGGCTGCCGCGTGCTCACGGCGCTCGATCTCGCCGAGGCGCACGCAGCGCTCGATGCCAGCGAGGTCGAACCGGACGGGTTGTTGGTTGACTATCATCTCGGCGGCGGCAACGGCGTTGCGGCGATCGCCGCGTTACGGCGGCGCACCGGCCGCCATGTTCCGGCGATCCTGATCACCGCCGACCGCTCGGCTTCCGTGCGCGACCAAGCGCGCGCCGCGGGCGCGCATGTTCTCAACAAGCCGGTCAAGCCGGCGTCGCTGCGGGCGCTGATCGCGCAATGGCAGGTGCAGCGCGTCGCTGCGGAGTAGAGGTTCAGCACTCGCCATGGCGTGGCACTTGCGGCCACTGCCCGGCTTCGATGCGGCCGGCGGCGATCACCGCCTGGGTGCGGCTGTCGACGCCGAGCTTTTGCAGGATGGCGGAGACGTGCGCCTTGACGGTCGCTTCCGACACGCCGAGTTCGTAGGCGATCTGTTTGTTGAGGAGGCCGCCCGACAGCATCATCAGGACGCGGGCCTGCTGCGGTGTCAAGGTCGCAAGCCGCGCGATCAGCGCCGCGCTCTCGGCATCGAAGCCGCGCGACAGATCGACGTCGGGCGGCATCCACACTTCGCCGCGCAGCACCGCCGCAATGGCCGCCCGCAATGGCTCGGCGCCGAGGGTCTTGGGAATAAAGCCCGAGGCGCCGAATTCCATGCAGCGCCGGATCACCGCCGGGTCCTCGTTGGCGGAAACGACGACGATCGGCACGGCCGGGTATTGCGCGCGCAGATACATCAGCCCGGAAAAGCCGCGCGCGCCGGGCATGCGCAGATCGAGCAGGATGAGATCGACCTCGCCGCCGCGCTCGAGCAGGTCCGTCATCTCCTCGAACGTGCCGGCCTCGCCGATGTCGGCGCCGCCAAAAAGCCCCGACACCGCTTCGCGCAGCGCGCCGCGGAACAGCGGATGATCGTCGGCAATCACCAGGCGATGAGATTCAGCTTCGCTCGACACGAAATTGTCCAATCGTCCGCAGACGCACGAGATATTGTATCGCTCATAGTCCGAGGAGGTCCACCGGGCGCAGGCGCGCACCGTTTGATACAGAATTCGCATGATTGATTCGTCATTCCGGGGCCGAGCGAAGCGAGGAGCCTGGAATCCATAACCCCAGCGCAGGGATTATGGATTCCGGACTCGCCGCTTCGCGGCGATCCGGAATGACGAAGCAAGCGGTCATCCGGAAACAGTTTGATTCACTCTTCGCCGCACGAGCCGACGAATTGCAGGATCACCTCGCGGCGGTGCGGGGCGCGGCGATGCTCGGCCAGGTAGACGCCCTGCCAGGTGCCGAGACGGAGCGCGCCGGCGGCGACCGGGACGTGCAGCGACACGCCGTCCAGCATCGATTTGACGTGGGCCGGCATGTCGTCGGGGCCTTCCACGTCGTGCACCCATCCGGCGTCGGCCGGAGCGACGCGGTCGAGCGCGGCGACGAGATCGACGCGCACGTCGGGATCGGCGTTCTCCTGGATGACCAGCGACGCCGACGTATGCCGCAGGAACAACAGCAGCATGCCGTCGCGCGCCTTGGCTTGTTCCAGAAAGCCCGCGAGCTCGCGTGTGATCTCGAAAAAGCCCTCGCCGCTCGTCGGCACGGTGAGCGTCGCGCTCGCAATCGTCTCGGCGTGCGCGATGCGGATGGCGGACAATGAACTCATGACTTGAATTTATGGCTTGGCACGGCTGCGCTGCGCTTCAGCTGCGGTGCAGCACTTGGTTTTGCGCTTGTGCGATTGCTTCGACCAGCCGGTGCCAGATCCGGCCGACGAACGCCATCGCGCGATCGATGTCGGCGCCGCTCGGCAGGCGCCAAGTCCAATCGCCGCCGCGGTCATTGCGCGGCGTCGATACGATTCCAGGCGGCAACGGCAGGCCGCGCGAGATCAGCGCGTTCTTGAGCGCGCCGTTTTCGCCGCGCAGCCGGGCGATCTCGTTCTCAAGGACGGCGCGATCTTCGGGCGCGGCCAGACAGGCCCAGCCCACGGCTTGTCGGCTGCACAGGGCGGCTTCGCCGGTCTGCGTGTCGAGCCGCAAAAAACCACCGTCCACCTTGTGGAAGCTATAGCGCGCCTGCCCGGTTTCCGGCGCGGCCGCTTCGTCGGCAAGAGCGGAACCGGTCAGGATCGAGGCGGTGATGACGGGGACAAGAGCCTTGCTGATCATGCTGATCTCCCGGCGGCAAACTGCCCGCGGCTGGGCAGGCGGCGCCGCAGCCGGAGGCAACGCCGGCGCGCTCCATCGCACGCTATCATTACAGGAAAGGCGATCGCCGGGGAGAGGCCCCATCTGTGGCCGCGCGCGACATTTGCCGTCCGGCCAAAAACCGGCCGCGCCGGGGCGCTGGCAAACGCCCGCGCCAAGCCCATATCTATCGTCAATTCAAGCAATTAGGAGCGGACTTGCGTTTCTTGACTCGACTGAATCGCCTCAGTATGGTCCGCGCGGTTTCAGCGGGCGGGCGTGCCGCGATCGCCGCAAGACCGCGAGTGTCGGAAGCATGAGCGACGGCGCCCGCGACAATGGCGGTAACGGCAAATTGCACACCGATGAGGCCGCTCTCTCCGCGAGACTTAAGCGGCTCAGCGAGAGGCTTGCGCGCCACCAGGCGGCGCGGCCTTCCGAGGGTCCGGCTGAGGATCGGGCGACGACTGCATCCGGCTACGCCAGGGGCTTACGGCTCTCGAGCGAACTCGTTGCAGGCGTGGTGGTTGGCGCCGGCCTCGGCCTGCTTGTCGACCATTGGCTCGGAAGCTCGCCCTGGGGGCTCATTGTATTTTTGCTGCTCGGCTTTGCCGCGGGCGTGCTCAACGTGGCCCGCTCGGCATACGCGAAGGACTAAGCCCAATCCCGGCAGGGCACCGCGATAGACCCCATGCACATCGATCCGATCGAACAATTTCAGATCAGGAATTTGCTGCCGTTGGTCAACATCGGCGGCCACCAGATCGCGTTTACGAATTCGGCGGCCTACATGCTGATCATCGTCGTTCTGGTGTCGGTGCTGCTGATCGGAACCACCGCGCGGCGCGCGGTCGTTCCCGGCCGGCTGCAATCGATCACCGAACTGTCCTACGAATTCATGGCCACCACGCTGCGCAACGCGACTGGCACCGAGGGAATGAAATTCTTTCCGTTCGTGTTCACGCTGTTCATGTTCATCCTGTTCTCCAACCTGATCGGGCTCATTCCCTACTCGTTCACCGTGACGAGCCAGCTGATCGTAACGGTGATCTTGGCGCTCCTGGTTTTTTTCATCGTCGTCATCTACGGCTTCTGGAAAAACGGCTGGCGCTGGATGATGCTGTTCGTACCCAAGGGCGTGCCGGTCTATTTTCTGCCGATGATCGTGCCGATCGAGGTGCTGTCCTTCCTGACGCGCCCGGTTTCGCACAGCGTCCGTCTGTTCGCCAACATGCTTGCCGGGCACATCACGCTGCAGGTGTTCGCCGCTTTCATCATCATGCTGGCTGGTTACGGCGTGCTCGGCTGGTTCGGCGCCGTGCTGCCGTTTTTCATGGTGGTGATTCTGTTTGCGCTCGAACTGCTGGTCGCCGTCGTGCAGGCCTACGTCTTCGCGATTCTCACCTGCATCTATCTGAACGATGCAATACACCCGGGCCATTGAAGGACCGATCTCTGCCAACCTCGAAAAGGAGCTCTGTCATGGACGCAACCGCCGCGAAATTGATCGGCGCCGGCATCGCCTGTATCGGCATGGGCGGCGCCGGCGTCGGCGTCGGCCTGATCTTCGGCAATTACCTGGCGGCGGCGCTGCGCAATCCTTCGGCGGCGCAAAGTCAGTTCGGCAACCTGATCTTCGGGTTCGCCATTGTCGAAGCGCTCGGCATCTTTTCGCTGCTGATCGCGCTCCTGCTGCTCTATCAATTCTGATTATTCCCGGTCATGGCCGCAACGAACGCAACCACCGAAGCCGCTGCGGGGCAAAGCAAGTTTCCGCCGTTCCAGTCGGAATACTATCCCTCGCAGTTGGTTTGGCTGGTGCTGACTTTCGTCCTGCTCTACGCGCTGATGGCGAGGCTGGCGCTGCCGCGGATCGGCGCGATCCTCGCCGAGCGGAGCAAGCGCATCGCCGACGACATTGCGGCGGCGCAGCGCCTCAAGGAGCGCTCGGACGCCGCGCATGCCGCCTACGAGAAGGCGCTTGCCGATGCGCGCATGCGGGCCCAGAGCATCGCCAACACAACGCGCGAGCAGCAGGCCGCAGCGGCCGAAGCGACCAATAAGGGCCTGGAGGCGAAGCTGCACGAGCGGCTGGCGGCGGCCGACAAATCGATTGCGGCGACACGCGCGGCGGCAATGGACAATGTGGGCGCGATCGCGGCCGAGGGCGCCGCAGCGATCGTCGAGCGCCTGATCGGCAAGGCCCCGGCGGCGCACGAGGTTGCCGCCGCCTTGGGCAAGGCCGGCAAGAGTTAGGACAAGAGTTAGGAGCGGTCCATGACGATGCCTCCGCCCGAAGCCTGGGTTGCCATCGGTTTTGTCTGCTTCCTCGCGCTGCTCGCCTATCTGCGCCTGCACCGCAAGATCGTCGACGCGCTCGACCAGCGGCAGGCGCGCATCCGGGGCGAACTCGACGAAGCGGCCCGGCTGCGCCAGGAAGCCGAGGCGCTGCTCGCCGAGTTCGAGCGCAAAGGGCTTGCCGCCGAGAGCGAGGCCGCCGCGATCATCGAAAGCGCCAAGGCTGAAGCCGAGCGATTGGCCGCCGAAGCCAAGCTGCGCATGGAAGATTTCGTCGCCCGCCGCACCAAGATGGCGGAGGCGAAGATCGCCCAGGCCGAAGCCCAGGCGCTCGCCGACGTTCGCGCCGCCGCGGCCGATGCGGCGGTCGCCGCTGCCGAAAAAATTCTCGCCACAGCGGCCAACGGGCAGGTCGCCGAGGACTTGCTCGCCCGCGGCATCGAGGACGTGCGGAAAAAGTTCAACTGAGTTTTCGCGGTTGGCAGCCGGCTTTCAGGTTACAGCGCCGAAGTAAAGTCGATTCAGGATATCGTCATTGCGAGGAGCGAAGCGACGAAGCAATCCAGCACGGCGGCGCCGCACCGGATTGCTTCGCGGAGCTTGTCATCGGACCCGTTGGCTCGCAATGACGATTCAACATCGTCGGGAAACGCTCTAAAATCATCTTGCGCTAACTCGTTCAACCCGTCCCGGGAGCGGGATTGGGTCGGCGTTTCGGCTTGGGTCTCGGCTTGGCGTGCTTTTCCTTATTCTCGGCCGCGAGCGGATCGAAGCCGATATAGACGATGTAATGCTCCAATTCGTCCGCCTTGGGCAGCGGAAAGCTCAGTCCGTCCTCGACATGCGCGAAGGTCGGATTATCGGTCATCGAGGCCACCGTCACCGGAATCTGGATCAATTTGGTGACGATCGGCTTGGTGCCGGCGGGCGATTCATCGACCACGGCGATGCGCAACGGCACGTCGAACTGACCGGGCCCGCCGGCCGGGCCGAGAATGATGCGGCCTTCGACGCCGACCTTCATCACCATCTGGCCGGCGACGACGGCGCATTGCCGCGCCGCGCGCACGAAGGTGCCCTGATATTTCAGCGACATTGCCGCGTTATCGCCGCCGCTGCCGATCGTCAGGGTCGAAGCGCCTTCGCGGATTTGAATGTACGGACACTCGACATCCGGCGTGGCACCAGCGACCGGCTGCGGCGCCTTGTCGGACGAGGAGGAGAAGAAACCCGCGATGTCGCCGCGCAGCCATTGCGGCCCGGACGGCGCGGCCGCAGCGGCCGGCGCGCCGGCGGCGGGCGCCGATGCGGTTGCGG
>JASHPU010000173.1 GCA_030037885.1 Xanthobacteraceae bacterium
ACGGTTTGGAAGCCGAGAAAGCCGCGGCCGTTGTTGTCCAACTGGGCGGTGGCGTAGGTGTAGGCCGTCGCCACCGTGCCGCCGATGCCGTTCGAGCGGGTGACTTGGCTCACCACCTGCATCGGCGCCTTGATATCGACGGTCGGATCGCTCGCCGTGGTGCCCTTGGTGTAAAGCGGCGGGCCGTTGGTGATCGAGGCGTACGCGACGTTGATGGTCGCTCCGACGCCGTTGGTAATCCCAGTGAGCAAATCCGGGGGCACGCCGTCGCTCTCCCACATGATGCGCGTACCCGTAGAGCGGGTATCGCCCGGAGTCCGGCTATCCCAAAGCACGTCCGCCTTGCCGTCGCCGTTGAAGTCGCCGACGTACGGCACGTATCCGACGGGGCCGGTTCCCATGAAGTTCGCAGTGACGGTGAAGTTGCCGTTGCCCTGGCCGAGCCACAGGACCTGCGAACCCGTCGACCCATTTTGGACCGGCGCACCCGCCGCCTCAGTTCCGGCAACTGAAACCCAAAGGATGTCGGCAATGCCATCGCCATTGAAATCGGCCACGAGCGGAACGTAGCCTGCAACGCTGCCGCCGTTCAAACCGCCGGGATTATTGATGACCTGGAACGAGCCGTTGCCCTCACTGAGCCAAAGGATGTGATTGCCGGTGGACCGACCGAAAGCGTCGGGTTGGTCCCACAAGATGTCCATCTTGCCGTCGCCATTGAAGTCGCCGAGATAGGGAACGTAGTCGGCGACGCTGGCATATTGGTTCTGACTTTGGGCGGTGAAGCCCCCGAGACCATTGCCCAGCCAGAGAAGCGGCTGACACGCCGTCGAACCATTGGGAGTGGCATACCACAGCAGATCGGAAAATCCGTCGCCGTTGAAGTCAGCCGCTTGGGCGGTGAGGTAGCCCAGACCGAATGCATAATTCGGTATCTGAGGCTTGCCGATTAAGCAAGTTGATTGCGCAGATTCCACACTGGCGGCGCTGATGGTCGGAAGGGCCGATCCACTCGGTGCCAGCCACGCAACAACGCTCTCAGATGCCGGCTGAAACAGCTGGGTAGGTGTTCCCCCGATCCAATAAAGATCAGTTCGACCGTCACCGTTGATGTCATCTGCTCCGAGCAAGGTTGGTGACACCACAGTAGACGTCGGCGCCGTCGGCCCGGACGCGACCGCATAGGTGCCGTCGCCAGTACTGAACCATGTCGTGGTCGGGCCGGAGGCGTAGGGCGTCTCCCCATTGGGGCCAAGATTTGCAGCCCACCACCACACATCGGAGCGTCCGTCGCGGTTGAAGTCCGCGACGATCGGGATGTAACCGGAAACTGTGCCGTTTTGGCCGACGAAGTTGGTGTTGACGGTGAATTGGTTGTTGTCGAAGCTCCACAGCTCTCTGGTGCCGTTCGATATGGGGATGGTCGCGTTCCCGCTCTCATCCCACATGATGGATGTCAGGCCGCTGCCGGTGAAATTGCCGAGATAAGGACGCGCCCCCGCAAGCTGGCCGTTTTGGTTACCGACGTTGCTGTTGACGGTCGGTGTAACCGAGCCGTTCTGCCAAGTGAACGTCGTCGGCGCCAGGCAAGTGCCGTCGCCGCCGCAAACCGACACGCTGGCGACTTGGCTGCGGCCGGTTGCACTGCCCTGCTGATAGGCGAGCTTATAGTCGCGGACCAGCTGGCCTTGCGCGTAGGTCTGCACGTCGGTGAGACGCACCGTCGTTTGCATCAGCGCGCCGGCCTGATAGATCGGCACCACGTCCGGACGCGACGCGTAGACGAACTGCACGCTGTTGTAGGGCGTCACGCCGGCGCCGGCGTTGCCGGTGTAGCTGATCGTGACCGGATAGGCTTGGCCGTTTGTCGTATCGTTGGTGTAGGTCACCGAATAGTAGTTGCCCTTGGTGTCGCTCACCTTGTTGACCGCCCAGGAGCGCGCCGTACCGGTCGGATTGCCTTGTGAAAGAGCGGGAATCTGGGAGTCCGGCGTATTGCCGAACTGCATAATCTGGCCCGCCTTGGTATGGACCTCGAACCACGCCGGGCCGGTGCCGGCCGTGCCGTGAGAAATGATCAGCGAGAAGCTCTCCACCTCGGTGCGATACTGCGTGCCGTCGGCACCATATGTGCCGGAAATCGCGACGAGACGCTGCCCATCGAGGCAAAAGCGATCGCTGCCGGCGTAGGTGATCGAGCCGACGGCGCCATCTTGCGCCACGGTCTGCGGACAACGCCCTACCGCCGGAAGGCCGGCCAGCGTCCAGCCGACGCCGAGGAGCCCGGCGCCGAGCCAGCCATTGGAATTGCCGCCGGTCTCGCTGCTGTATTCGAGCGACAACGACGGGGTCATGCCGGCGGTGCCCGGCGGCACCACGATCGGTATTTTGTAGCTCGCCCCTCCGGTCGAGCTCACCGAAAAACCGCCCGGCACAGCCATTTGCGCCAGAGAGCCTTGCAACGAGGCCAGCAACAAACCCGCAGCGATCGCGCCCGCTTTGATGATTGACTGCAGCGGTTGATTACCTCGAATGTCTCGGATGCCGATATCGAGGCCGCAGCGCGCGAAGACGGCATGGTCACCCTGTACGAAAGTGGAATCATCAAAGCCTGGCACGGCGAGACCACGGTGGATGAGGTGCTCAGGGCTACCCGCGTCACATAAAAAAAGCTGTGACGGAGCAAGCCGATGTTGGCTCAGATTTCCCAGCTGTGGAGCAGCGCTTCGGACCATCTGCGCCAAGCGGCACTGCGCTTTGGCAAATGGTGGCTGCAGGAATTTCTGTCGCTGTGGCCGGAGCGGGTGGCCCAATGGCTCATGGGCTCCGGAAATCCCAAGCTCTTGCTGTTGCAAGACGACGCTTTTGTGGAACTCTCCCTGAAGACGAAAGACGGAACTGATTTCGATCATGCCCGCGTGCCTCGCCACGAATATGGCCCGAACCTAATCGATGAGCTTTTGCAGCGGCATCAACTCAGACGCAACGATGTGACGATCGGAATCGGATTCCCATCGGACCAGCTTTTTCAGCGAAAGCTGCTCCTTCCCTTGCAAGCCGGCAAATCCATCAGGGAAATCGTCGCTCACGATCTGGCGCAGAGGACGCCTTTCAATCTCGCCGATATTCACCACGACTATATTGTCGTGCCGGACGCCGGCAAGCTCTCGGTTACGCAACACGTGATCCGACGTGACACGGTCAGCGGCGCTGTGTCGTCGTACGGCATCGAGATTTCTGACATTGACTTCATCGAAGCCCTCCCGCGGGGCGATGGCACCACCTCGCCGGCTCTGATTGCGCTGCACCCCGAAGCCGCGCATCGAACGCACTGGGCGCGTCGTGCTGCCACGGCGCTCGCAACAAGCGCTCTCGTGCTCGCTCTGATTGCCGGCGGTCTGAGATATTGGCGCCAGGAGGCAGCTCTTGACCTAATCGATACGGAAATGGTGACCGCCAGACAGCAGGCTCAACAAGTTCGTACGGCATTCGCCAAACTTGAACAGCGGCAACGGAGCGTCATCTACGTCTTCGCCAAAAAGCAGAACGAGCCAACCGTTCTCGATATCTGGGACGAAGTGACCCGTCTGCTTCCGACAGATGCTTGGCTCACGGAGCTGCGCATCACAGCACCGTCCACAGGGCAGGAACGTCAGATTTCGCTTAGTGGGTTTTCTGCCGCCGCGGCAAAACTTGTTGCCGTCCTTGATCACTCACCTGTGTTCCAGGACGCCGCTCTGACAACCGCGATAGCGCTTGACCCGACTGAGCAGCGGGAACGCTTTGCCTTGCAGGCTAAAATTCGAAGCCAAGAATTGCGGGGCGCGGACCAATGATTAGGCTTTTATCGAACCATGTTCCCCTCCGTCATGGCGCCTTTATATTGGCAAACGTCGCGGCGGTGATCGGACTTTGGGTTGCGGTTATTTGGCCGATTCAAGATTTCTTCGCCAGCCGAGAGGCTCAACTTTCTGAGCGGCGCGCTGCGTTCGCACGCTTTCAGGCGATCGCCGCCCAGCGTAGCACTGTCGAGCGGCTCGCGGCCCAATCGGCGGCGGATGCGCGCCGCGCAGAATTCTTGCGAGGCACCAACGATGGCGTTGCAGCTGCGAACCTCCAGACCATGCTTAAAGGCATGGTCGCCCCCACCGGCGCTCGCTTGCGTTCGATAGGCGCGCTACCCGCAAAGCCGATGGAAGACATGAAGCTGATTGGCGCCCAGCTTGAAATGACGGGAACCATAAAGGCGATCTATCAGACTGTTCGCACCATCGAGACCGCGAAGCCGTTTCTTTTCATTGTCGGGGCTCAGCTAAAGCCGACGCAACGAGTCAAGGTCTCGTTCGCCTCAAATCGTGCCGAACCGACGATCGACGCGGAGCTTGATGTGGTTGGCGCCCTCCAAGATGAAGGGGGTAAATGATGAGGCTTCGCACCTCCCCTCTCGTCATAGCATGCCTTGCCCTATTGGCCGTGTTCAATGTCTACCTGATGTCCGTGGTCGTCCAACAGACGGCGTCCGACGATCCCAAGGCCACCGCTGATGCGAACTGGGTGCCGCGGCTGGCAAGAACTGACAGCACAGGAACACAAGCAAGGCAGGCCGCGTCTGATCAGGATATTCTGACGCATCCTGTCTTTTCGAAATCGCGTGCGCCCTTTGTGCCGCCACCGCCCCCCGCACCAATGGTTCCTGTGGTGGCAGCGCCGGTTTTTACCGATCCTGGACTCGTGCTCGGAGGCGTCGTGTTGAACGGTGAAACAAAGAGGGCTTTCCTGCTGCAAAAAGCAAATCACATTGCGGCGTGGGCCGCTGAAGGTGACGATGTGAAAGGTTGGAAGCTGCAATCGATTACCGCAGAGACCGCGACGTTACAAAAGGAAAGCCATGTCATCGAGTTGCGATTGTATCCAGAAAAATGACGAGCCGCGCTCATCGGCATCATAGTTCGTCCGCCACTCTCTGATAATGATTCCTGTGTTTGGGCGACACCGTCCAGTACTGGCGCCATTCGACAATCACACCGCAAGGCAGCGGCGAACTGCCAACGGCATCCGTGCAATTGGGTGGTGCAGCGCTGGTGCGATTCAGCGGTTGTCCGACCTTGGGCGTCCACGTCAAAAGCAGGGGGTTGCCGATGTCCGGGATGATGAGCGCACCCCTACCCTACCACTACAGTTGCCTTTTTCTTTTGATGTGAGCGCGGCGGGCCGCAGCCTGGTGAGCGCGCCGCCAGAGCGACCAGGCGATGACATGGGCGGGCTGGATGCGCCGTTGCGCGAGCTTGATGGCGATATGGCGGATTTCCTGGATCGACCAGCGGATCAGGAATGTTTGGTGCGCAGGCGCGGCATCGTTTTTTTGGGTGATCTGACATTGGCGCGATGGCGGATGGCGGCCATCATGGCGAAGACGAGCATGACGAGCGACACATGGCGATGCCAGCCATGCCAGGAGCGGGTTTCATTGTGATCAAGGCCGCGTTCATTCTTGGCGGTTTCGAAGCTGTCTTCGATGGCCCAGCGATGACCTTCGACCGATAAGCTGCTTCTTGCCCCAGGAGCGGAACGCGCAGGGTGGTCTCGATGTCGCCGGTGCCATATACGCTGTCGGCGGCGACAAAACCGAACGGCACCTTGGCGGCGATCGCATGCGCAATCATCCGGCGCGCGATTTGCGGCTTGGTCGCAAAGCCCACAGTCTCTGGCACATGCGCCGCCTTCAGGCGTGCGCCATCGTCCGTCCACTCCCCTTCGGGAGATAAAGCACCCGATCGATGAAGGCGTGGCCGATCGCCTGCTGGCGCCACGGACCGGGATCGCCCGCCGCTTCCGCGCGCATCCAGCCGGTCTTGTGCGGTTCGTTACCCAATAGCCCGTCGAGAAACCGTCCCGCCGACGCCGCGACCCGCTCCTGGCTGAATAACGAAGCTATCCGACCCTTCACGTCCCGCAGCGAAGACGCCCACAAATCCAACGTCGTCTCAATCAATGCTCCCGCCATCCATGATCTCCCGAATCATGGCGGCTCATGGATTCAGACCTCGATATAAAAGGCAACTGTAGTGCTAGGTTCAGCGACAATCGGTGTGCCGGCCTGGGGGAGAAGCGGGGATAAGATTATTAAATTTATATTTTATTCAGTTATTTCAATATATTATGGCGGGCCACGACCGACGATGATGAGCACTATGTCTACGCCATAGCGCTATGAGGAGGGGAATGCGGGACGGTCAAAAATCCGAGGTTTTGGGGGGAAGGTCGGCATTCAGCACGGTGTTAGGCTCAGGGCCTCCCCACTGCTTGAGGAGATTATGGACCTGTTCACGGCCATCATCCGCTTCTTGCTTCGAGAGGAACCGAAGCTGTCCATATGCGGCGTAAGCGGCCACAGCCAACCAGGCTGCCTGTTCAGGACGCAACTCAGACGATGTGCCAACTCTGCCGCTCGATGGCTCCGTCGCACGCTTCGCGATCCTATCCGCCACAACCTCGGATAGCAGCGGAAACATCTTCCGAATGCGACCCGAAAACTCCTGAGCATCCCGCGCCCACCTGCTTGCCCTCGTGCGACCGGCTAGTACTTCCCTGGCGCGCATTGGCGCTCGACGAGATTCACGCTCATCGAAAGCCTGCAGTAAGGCGGCTTGGTCGTAGTCAGCAACGACAATCCCCGATTTGACGGCCCCATACACTTTATAGCCATTCCGACGAAACCCGTTGAAGTCGATCACCGCCTCTGCGAACGGAATTTCGAGCCTTCTAGCAAGAGGTTGGAGCCGTAGCCGCTCGATGTGAACCAAGCCATCAGGCACGCCATGGCGCACATCAATGTTCCCGAACGATGTCATCGCGCCCTCAATTCTACGACGAGCCAGCAACATTCCACCGAGACCACCCGACGCAACGATGAGGGATGCGACAAGTCTATTATCCAAACTCAGTCCGAGCATACCTTCTAAGTCTAGACCGACATCGTTGGTCGTGAATTGCCGCTGTCTTTCAGCAACGACTAGCGCAAGCAAATCATCTGTTGGAATAAGTATAACGCCATCATTTGCAAGCTCCGACTTCACCGCTTCGAGCATACCCGGCTCACTGAATTCCGACCGAGTCCCCATGATCGCGATTCTCGTTGGATTCCAAACATCCCAGCCAAATCTACTTAGAAAATCCCTGTTGGGCTGCTCGGATAGCCAAGCAGAGTATTCACGCAACTGATTGACAGCATCGCTCAGCTTCGTGGAACGCCTCTTATTTCGCGCGTTCAGGATTCTCGCGTTAGCGCCCTTGAGCTCAATTAGGTTTGCTATCTTCTTAGCGCGAAGACCTTGAGCGGTAGCAAGGCGCGCTGCAATTAGATCGGCGCGAGGCTTTTCCTGCGGGCTTGATACAAAGGAATTGCTTTGATCACGACCCAACAGAGGCACTTCGGAAAGGAACTCGATGTAGCCGAGCGCTCCGATAATCGCCGGATGCCTTTCAAGTAGTCGGTGCAGCGCTTTTTCGTCTCCATCGGTCTGGCGCAGAAATTCCGCCAGGGCCTGAATGTCGGCTTCTTCGATCCGGCGACCGCTGCGATAGAGAACCGAGGGCATTCGGGAACTCCAAGTAGAGATCGATCAACAGATTGGGCAGACGTGACGTCACCTGCGCGCTGTCTGGGGTTACTCCGGTGTCAGCGCTTCGTCCCCTTCCGACAAGAGGATTTCCGACAAGAGGATTCTGTAGCACGGCACGGGGAGGGAGGGCTTGGATTCGGACGGCAAGGGAAAAGCGAGGCCATCCGGCCCGCGCAGTGGATTGGAATGATTGAGCTTTTTGGCCATCCATTCGGACGCCCTTGCCATACGTTTTGACCAAAACGTCAATCATATCAACGAGGAAACTGCCATCCGCCGACGCCGCGAGACGGCCGGGAGGAGGAAGGATGCTGTGGGATAGAGATCGGCCGTTCATCCCGGAGACACACGGAGCGATCCTGTCTGGATGTCTCGGCCGCGTACCAGCCTGGGCATTTTGCCCGACGACCTTTACATTCCGATCGAGCCTTGGCCTCGCATCGGTCGGCCGGTGAAGCACGACCTGTCGGCCTGGACGGTCACGGACGACTGGCCGAACCCTGTGCCGATTGCCGACGTCGAGCTCGACGTGTTCGAGGCATGGTTCGGCGATTTGTTCGATGAACTGTTCGGGCCGTGCCGATGATCTGAGAGGACAATCGAGATGACCGTGCCGTTGCGCGCCGCCCTTTACTTGCGCGTCTCGACGGCGCGGGAGGCCGAGCATGATGTCTCGATTCCCGATCAGAAGCGTCAGGGCGAGGCGTATTGCGCATCGCGCGGCTACCAACTCATTGAGACCTACGTCGAGCCCGGTGCATCCGCCACGAATGACCGACGCCCCGAGTTCCAGCGCATGATCGAGGCGGGCACGAGCAGGCCCGCGCCGTTCGATATCGTCATCGTCCACAGTTTCTCGCGCTTCTTCCGCGATCACTTCGAGCATGAATTTTACGTCCGTAGGCTGGCGAAGAACGGCGTTCGGCTCGTCTCGATCACCCAGGAGATGGGCGACGATCCGATG
This sequence comes from Xanthobacteraceae bacterium, assembly GCA_030037885.1. Taxonomy (GTDB): domain Bacteria; phylum Pseudomonadota; class Alphaproteobacteria; order Rhizobiales; family Xanthobacteraceae; genus BOG-931. Next base: position 8,587 of record JASHPU010000173.1, read on the forward strand.
CACGTCATGATGCGGCAGATCATGGCGCTGTTCGACGAATACCAATCGAAGGAGAACGCAAAGCATGTCTTGCGGGCCTTGAAGGAGAACGCTCGGCAAGGATTCTGGAACGGCTCGCTGCCGCCGATCGGCTACCGCGTCGTTGCGGCCGAGCAGCGCGGCGCGAAGCTTAAGAAGAAGCTGGAGATTGATCCGCTGCGCGCCGACACGGTGCGGCTGATCTACCGCCTCGCCCTGGAGGGCGACGGCGCGTCCGGCTCTATGGGCGTCAAGAACATCGCGGCCTATCTCAACCAATGCCGCATCTTTACCCGCGACGGCGGGCGCTGGGGCATCGGCCGGGTTCATCGCATCCTGACGCGGCCGACCTATGTCGGCCACCACGAGTTCAACAAGCGCGCCAAGAACAAGGCGCTGAAGCCCGCCAGCGAAATCGTCACCGTCGAGGTGCCGCCGCTGATTGATCAAGCGACATTTGATGCCGTGCAGGCGCATCTGCGCGCCCGCAATCCCAAGGTTACGCAGGCGCGCGTCGTCAGCGGCCCCACGCTCCTTACCGGCATCTGTTTCTGCGCCGACTGCGGCGGCGCCATGACGCTCAGGACCGGAAAGGGAGGGCGGTATCGTTACTACACCTGCTCGATCAGGGCGAGGCAGGGCGAGACCGGCTGCAAAGGCCGATCGATACGCGTCAGATGGCCACTTTTCAACGACGTTTGGCTTCTGGCATCCTGTCCCCTACAAAGCGCATCACGACCAATGAATACCTATTGACACCTAGGGGGAGGGCCTGTGAACGCATTGCTTGTTCGGGTTGGTGCAGATCAAAGCCTTGGTGGTGGCAAGTGGAATGGGTTAGTTGATAGCCGCTCAGGGCAGTTCGTGTATGTGCCGATCCCCGAAACGCAACGCCTCTATCCAGGCTTCGAGAAGCCGTACACCACTCTCGTTCCGAGCCTTTCGACGTTTGGACGCCAGCTACCGCCCCAACTGGATCAAAAATTCATGCACCTTGATCCTGATTTTGATCACCTCACCTATGGTGATAGAGGGCAGCGAGCTAAGCAGCTAGTCCAACACCTCAATCCCGGCGATCTTATTGTGTTCTACGCCGGACTTTCAGACGTAAATGGAGAGAAACGGCTAATCTACGCAATTATTGGCGTGTTTGTGGTCGAAAGCTTCACCTTAGCAACCGCCGTGGCTGTTGACTGCCGACATTGCAACGCACATTCGCGTCGCATCTTGCAACCAGAGACCGACGACATAATAATTCGCGCCCGCATTGGCCTATCTGGAAGATTGCTACGGTGCATACCTATTGGAGAATGGCGCAACAGAGCATATCGAGTGCGAGACGCATTGCTCCAAGAATGGGGCGGACTATCTGTTAAGGACGGATATTTGCAACGCAGCGTGCGCTTACCACGCTTCAATGATGCCGAGCGCTTCATGAAATGGTTCAAAGCTAATAATCCTGGCTTGGTTCAAACTAATAATTAAGGGTCAGAATGCAACGTATTTATCTTTACAAGATGGTCGCGGACACTGGCGGCGCGCCATGCGTGCAAAACGGTCTATTGTCATTGGCTATTTGCAAACCAATGATACGAATGAAGGCAAAGGAAGGCGATCTAGTATTCGGATTTGCAGCAAAAGGTGTTGATCCGAGCAATAGGCTAATCTACGTCGCGCGGATCACTCATAAGCTATGTCATGCGGGGTATTTTAGAGAAAGGCGTTATGCGGCACGTGGCGATTGTATCTATAAGCATACAGCAGGTCGCTTCACGTGGAAACGAACCGCTCAGCATCATGGGCCAAAGGACCTTAAGCACGATATTGGGGAATATCCCCATTATCCACGCGCTTGTGTTCTCTTGAGTACGGACTTTCGCTATTTCGGCCAAGCTGGTACGGCGGAATACAAGGCTATGTTTCCTCGGATCAAACGTGCTGTCGAACAACTTGGCCGCGGTCATCTAGTTAATCATGGAAGCGAGTTGCGTGACGAATTGTTGGCTATGGAGGATTGGATTTGGCGGAGTAGCGCAAGGAGAGTATTGGGACGACCCACGAGCGAGCCATCGCGAGAGATTTGTCATCGTGGCGGTTCTTGTGTGACGGTCTAAGGGCATCTTTTCTTTTTTGTTTTTCATTTTTCCTGCTACAGCCAAAACCATGGGGCCCCACTGCCGATGTGACGGGGACCCGCCCCCTGGAGGAAATTATTCTAACTCCGCGATTGATCGCGGCATCAGTGAGCGCGACACCCTCAGCGCCAGCACGCATTTGCCTAAGCGGAAAGCGGACCGCGATTGTGAAGTCCAACCCCTGCGGCCAGAGCGCCGAACGTCCCTAAAGCACTTGTGGGCATCTTTGTGGGTAGCGCCACTTATGGGATAGATAAATTAATAATATCAATAACTTAAATGAACTAGTGGCGGAGGGAGTGGGATTCGAACCCACGATACGGTTTCCCGTATACACGCTTTCCAAGCGTGCGCCTTCAGCCACTCGGCCACCCCTCCGGCGCGCGACGACGCAGGCAATATAGCCGTGGCCCTCGGCCAGACAACCCGACGCTAAGGTCGCCCCGTCGTAAGTCGTTGCGGTCACGGTCGGGCGTCCGCTTCGCGCCAGCCGCTACCGCTGGAAGCCGTCGCATTCGATCCCGCCGCACCGCCGCAAAGACCTCGGTCGGTCGTTTTTAGCCGCTGGAACCGCGTGGAACCTTTTGCCTGCCGCGCCGTTGGAGTGGTGGACCCCGGAGCGGCAAGCCGAAGGTGGCGCCGTGCGAGACGTGAGACTTGTTGGGGCTCCTCGGTGCTCCGCTGCCGGTTGTTTTCGTGATCTGGCGCTTTGGCGCCTGCACGGCTAGGACTTTTCAGGCGACGCGTCGAACTTTGTCGAGTGCAGAGGCCCGGCTTCGTCCGGGCCTCTGGCTTATGCGCTCCGGCTCAAGCGCTTTCGCCGGCCGTGACGTTGCCCTACATTGCCGGCATGGTAGCGCCCGCTGACGATTATCTGGTTCGTCCCGACCCGCTCGACCCGCGGCTTACCGAGCGCGTCAAGGGCGTCGACCAGACCGGGGCGAAAATCGAGACCGCGGTGACGGTCGAGCGCGCGCTGACGATCTTCCTCAACGCGCAGGAGATCGTCACCGCCATGACGATCAACGATTATCCCGAGTACCTTGCGGTCGGCTATCTGCTCAATCAGAACATGCTCATGCCCGACGACGTTGTCACCGGCGTGGATTACGACGATGAGCTGTCGGTGGTGGTGGTGCGCACCAAGCGCAAGACCGACTACGAGAAGAAGCTGAAGAAGAAAGTGCAGACGTCGGGCTGCGCCCAAGGCACCGTGTTTGGCGATCTCATGGAGGCGCTGGAGAACGTCACCCTGCCGCCGGCGAAATTGCGCACGTCGTGGCTCTACGCGCTGACCCAGAAGATCAACACCACGCCGTCGCTTTATCTCGAAGCCGGCGCCATCCATGGCTGCGTGCTGGCGGTCGCCGACCGGCCGCTGGTCTACATGGAGGACGTCGGCCGCCACAACGCGGTCGACAAGATCGCCGGCTGGATGTTCAAGCACCGCGTCGGCGCAGCCGACAAGATCTTCTACACCACCGGCCGGCTCACCTCCGAGATGGTGATCAAGACCGTGCGCATGGGCATTCCGATCCTGATCTCGCGCTCCGGCTTCACCGCCTGGGGCGTCGAGCTCGCCCGCAAGGCCAACCTGACGCTGATCGGCCGTGCCCGCGGCAAGCGCTTTATCGCGCTCGCCGGCGAGGACCGCATCGTATTCGATCAGGATCTCGCCTACGTCGAAGAGGAAAGCGCCAAGCACCGGCGCAAGGCCGCGGTGCACGATGAGTGATGCCGCGTTCGACGCCGCTTCACCTTGCGCTGCGGGGTGAACTTTAGACGTGGCGAACGAATATCCTCCCACGCTCGGCCTTGTTCTCGCCGGCGGCCTAGCGCGCCGCATGGGCGGCGGCGACAAGGCGCGCATCCGCGTCGGCGGCGCCACCATTTTGGAGCGCGTGCTGGCGCGGCTCACTCCGCATTGCCGCGCGCTTATCATCAATGCCAACGGCGATCCGGCGCGCTTTGCCGACACCGGCCTCGTCGTCATTGCCGATGGCGTGCCGGATTTCGTCGGCCCGCTCGCCGGTATTTTGGCCGGCCTCGATTGGGCGGCCGGCAACGCGCCGGACTGCTCGTGGGTCGCGAGCGCGCCCGGCGATTGCCCGTTCCTGCCGAAGGATTTGGTGCCGCGCCTCCATGAAGCGCGCACCGCCGCCGGCGCGCCGCTCGCCTGCGCGCGGTCCGGACAATGGAGCCATCCGGTGGTCGGCCTGTGGCCGCTCGCGCTGCGCGAGGATTTGCGCCGCGCGCTCACCGTCGAAGGCTTGCGCAAGATCGACATTTGGACGGCGCGCCACGGCATCGGCACCGCCGAATGGCCGGACGCACCGGTCGATCCGTTCTTCAACGTCAACACGCCGGAAGACGCCGCCCGCGCCGAAGCGATCGCCAAACAATATCCGCAGGCCTGAGCCGGCCGCCGCCCGATCAGCCGATCAGCGAAGCGTACGGCAGAAAACCGACGGTCGTACCGGGCTCGACAACAGTCACATCCTCCGTCAATTCCGCCAAGCCGTCGGTTTCGGTGAGCGAGGTGAGCACGCCGGCGCCGTCCTGGGGGTGCTTGAACGCCGCAATGCCGCCATCGGCCGCCGCACGCAGCGCCACGCGCACATATTCGCGGCGGCCTTTGCGCTTCTTGTAGGCAAACGCCGCGCGCGCCGGCAGTGCGATCAGCGGCTCGGGCAACGCGCCGCCGAGCCGCAGGATGAGCGGCCGCACCACGCGCACGAACGTGACGAACGCCGCCACCGGATTGCCAGGCACGCCGACGAAGGCGGCGCCGTCCGCCCCCTCCCTTCCCTCCCCGGCTTGCGGGGGAGGGTTAGGGTGGGGGCCGCGGATCACGCCCATGGCCACCGGACGGCCGGGCTTGATGGCGAGACGCCAGAACACGATGCGGCCGACGCTCTCGATCGCGGCACGGACATGATCGGCCTCGCCGGTCGAGACGCCGCCTGATGTCAGCACCAGGTCGTGATCGAGCGCCGCGGTGGCAACGGCGCACGCCAGCGCCTTCGGCTCGTCGCGCAAGATGCCGAGGTCGGTCACTGCGGCGCCGAAGCGCGTGGTCAGTGCGGCGAGCAGATAACGATTCGAGTCGTAGAGCGCAGCGCGCGGCAGCTTCGTACCCGGCTCGACGATCTCGTCGCCGGTGGAGAACAGCGCGACCCGCACACGGCGCCGCAGCGGAAGCTCGGTCAGGCCGAGCGCCGCAGCGAGCGCGACATGCTGCACGGCAAGCCGGCGGCCGGCCGGCAGCGCCACGGCGCCGGCGCGCACATCCTCGCCGGCCAGCCGGCGATTGGCGCCGCGCTTCAAGCCCGGCGGTACCACGACGGCGCCGTTTTCGACCCTGCAGTCCTCCTGCATGAACACCGTGTCGGCGTTCTCCGGCATCGGCGCGCCGGTGAAAATCCGGATCGCCTCGCCGACATTGAGCGCATGATCGGCGGCATGACCGGCGGCGGCGCGATCGACGATCGCAAGACGCGTCTCGCCCTCGCCCGCGAGATCGGCGGCGCGGACCGCGTAACCGTCGACCGCCGAATTGTCGAACGGCGGCAGATCGATCGGCGCCACCACGTCGCGCGCCAGCACGCGGCCGGCGGCGGCGCGCAGCGGCACGGTTTCATTCCCGTCGACCGGCGCAACACGCTCGGCGATCAGCCGTTCGGCATCGGCCACCGGCATCAGCGGCCCGGCAAAGGCGAAACAGTCGTCGCTGAGCTGCGCCATCACGCGGACTCCCGCGACGCAATGCGCTCGCACGGCTGCGCCTCGGCCGTCATCGCATCGGCAATCGCTTCGATGTCGTCGAGCATCAGCACCGGCACGCTCGCCTGCGGCAGCGGCGCGTCGGTGGCGATGGCGACGATGCAGTCGTCGTCGGGATGGAGCAGCGGCTTGCCCACGACGGCGCGGAACACTTCGAGCTTTGGATGCGCATGGCGCTTGAATCCTTCGACGATGACCAGATCGACCGGGCTGAGCTTCGCCAACATGTCTTCAAGCGTCAGCTCCGGCGCATCGCGCAGCTCGTGGACGACGGCCCAGCGCCGGCTTGATGCGATGGCGACTTCGCCGGCGCCGGCCTGGCGGTGCAGCCAGGAATCCTTACCCGGCTGGTCGATATCGAATTCATGATAGGCGTGCTTGACGGTTGCGACCTTCAGGCCGCGGCGGACCAGCACCGGAATCACCTTGGTGACCAGCGTCGTCTTGCCGGAACCGCTCCAGCCTGCGAGTCCGATGATGCGCATGTCGGCTACTACCGTCCGCCCACAAGCAGGCACGAGCCCATCTTATAATGTCGGATCGCCGGATGGCGACTATTCACCGCTCGGTTCCATGCCAAGCGCTCGAATCCGCATGCGTGTGGTTTCGTCACGCAGCACGTCGAGAAAAGCCTGTACGGCCGGGCGGTGGCGCCGCGCCGTCAGCAGCAGAAAATCGTATTCCTCCGGTGCCACCGGCAGGAACGCCAAACCGTAGAGCCGCGCCACCGGCTCGATCGCGAGCCCCCAGTCGGCGCGGCCTCGCGCAATCGCGGCGGCGACGGCATTATGCGAGCGCGGCTGATTGGCATAGCCGGCCGGCCTGACGCCGCCGAGCAGGCTGTCGATCAGCACCCGCGTACCGGAACCGGAATTGCGGTTGACCATCAGCACGGCGGGATCCGCAACGGCCGCCTTGAGCGCGGCGGCGGCCGTCTGTCCCTCGAAGCGCGCGTCGCCGGGCCGGAACATAAATCCCTGCATGCGCCGCCAGCCGCGCACCAGGATAAGCCCCGCAGCGACGAGGTGCTTGTTGTAGATGCCGGTTGCCGGGTCGACCAGATGGACCGGCGCAATATCGCACTCGCCGCGGCCGACTGCGGCGACGCCGCCGAGACTGCCGACCGCGATGGTGCGCGCGCCGAACCCGCGTTCGGCGAGGGCGCCGACCACGGCATCGAGCGCGACGTCGTGACTGCCCATGATGACGAGATCAGGCGCGCGGGCCGCTTCGCCGATCAAGGTCACCGCGACCGTCGCCCCCGCATCAAGCGCTGCGGCCAGCGCGTCGATCACCAAAAACCCGTCAGCCTGCGAAAACGCCGTCACGGCGCCTGAGCCCTTTGCGGTCGGAAACGCGATCGGCCCATCCTCGCCGGCGACAAGCGCAACCAGCACGAACTCTTCGCGGCCGAGTTCGGACGCGATGCGCACCGGGATGCGCGCTTGGACCGTATGTGCAGTCTCCGGGGCGAGCCCAGCGCGCGCGCGAATGATCGGCGCGACGAAGGCGTGGAAGGTGAAGATCGCCGAGGTCGGGAAGCCCGGCAGCACGACGAGCGGCTTGTTGCCGATGACGGCGAGGCACAGCGGCTTGCCGGGCTTGAGCGCCACGCCGTGCACCAGAATGCCGGGCGGCCCCAGCCGCGACACGACGCGGTGCGACAGGTCGCCGGCGCCTTTCGACGTTCCACCCGAGAGCACGACCATGTCGCAGGATGCGAGCGCGTCGCGCATCGCGCGTTCGAGGGCCGCTTCGTCGTCGGCGAAGGCGCCGCACGGCACCGGCTCGCCGCCGGACTCGACGATTGCCGCGGCCAGAATGGCGCCGTTGCTGTCGTAGACGCCGGCCGGTCTGAGCGGGACGCCGGGTTCGACAAGTTCGTCGCCGGTCGACAACACGGCAACGCGCGGACGCCGCACGACCTCGATCGCCGCCAGGCCGCACGCGGCCAGCATGCCGATCTCGCGCGAGCCGATGAGCTTGCCCTTGCGCAGCAGCGTTTCGCCACGCGCAATATCGGAGCCGGCGTACGAAACGAATTGCCCGCTCGCCACCGCGCGGCGCACCTCGATAGCAGGCGCCGCGCCGTCCTCGATCAGGTCGGTGTGTTCAATCATCACCACCGCGTCCGCCCCACGCGGAATGACCCCGCCGGTGGCGATCGCCGTTGCGGTGCCGGGCTTGACCTCAACGGCGGGGGCGGCGCCACAGGCGACGACTTCCCGATTGAGCGCGAGCTGCTGCGGCGCGCCGTCGCGCGCGCCGACGGTATCGGCCGCGCGCACTGCGAAGCCGTCGACATTGGAGCGGTCGAATGGCGGCGCGTCGACCGGGGCAACGACATCGGCGGCAAGCACGCGTGAAAGCGCATCCCCAAGCGGCACGGTTTCTCCGGCCAGCGGCGAGCGCTCGATAGCGACGGCAAAACGGCGGCGCGCTTCCGCGGCGGAAACCACTTCGAGGAATTGCTCCTGCCGCGCTGCACGACGCACGGCATCGAGAACCGCCGCGCCGCCTTGGACGGAGCCTAACGAACCCACGGCCTCTGCCTTCGACATGTTGCTCACGGCCATGCTCTCACCGCCACCGGCGCACCGCCGGCAATGCCCTCGCTGTCTGCCGGGACGACGGCAAATCCATCGCTATGCGCCAGCGCCTCCAGCGACAGGTAGGCGCAGGCGAGCGGCTCCGCCATGCCGTCGCTGCAACGGACGGGAATGAGCTCAGTCAGCCCGATGCTGGAGCTGATCTTGCGTTTGAGCGGCAGCATGGCGGTGGGTGCATCCTCGACAGATCCGGCAGCGAGACGCGCCAGTATATGGCGGCCGATGAAAAGCCAGACCGCGAGCGCGGCATCGAGGCGTCCCGGGACCAGCAGGATCGGCCGCGTGCCGACCAAACCGAATGCCGCCGTCTCGCCGGGCGCAATCGCCATGCCGTGCGCTTCGACGCGGCCGCGGCGCGCCAATATCTGCACCGCCACATCGCGACGGCCCGTGCCGGTGCCGCCAATGGCGATCACCGCGTCAGCTTGGATTTCGGCAAGCGTTGCCTCCAGGCCGAGCGAGCTCTCGCAGATGATCCCGCCGGCGTTCGCTATCGCGGTACGAAGCAACGCACGTCCTGCCGCGATCGCCGGCCCGAGCGACGTGCCGCCAAACATGACAGTGATGCGCGGCCGCCGCACCGTTACCTCGGCGATGCCGGCGGCTTGCATCGCGGCGCTGTCGACGGCGCGCAGGCGTTGGCCGGTCCGCCGCAGCGGCTGATGCGCCGCGACATCGCCAGCGGCAGCGAGCACCCCCTCGCCGGCCGCAACCGGCGCGACCACTTCGGCGCGGCCGCCGCGTACCGCGACGGCGTCGATTGGCAGCACCGCGTCCGCCCCGATTGGCAGAGGCTCGCCGACCTCAATGGGACGTAGGCTGCCCGGCAAAGCGACCGGCGCGTAGGGACCCGCATCGGCAACGCTCGCGGCGTCCACGGCAAAGCCGTCGCGCAGCGCGATCGCCTCACGAGGCAGGATTGGCGCGCCAACATCTTCGGCCAACGTGCAGCCAAGCGCTTGCGCGAGCGGAATGCGGCCTGGACTGACCGGCGCGACAGCTTTTGTAACGATCCTCAGCACGTCATCGAGCGGCGTCAACCGCGCGATACGCTGACGATTTGACTGGTTGTCAGAGGCCGACATTTATTTGGGCAAAATCCCGGTTGCCAATACCCTGCAAAAATTCAGTATAACCCGCCACAGCGGCGGCGAGCAGGTCGTCCGCGGCCAACGGATCGACATGACGGAAAAGACCCTCAACCTGCGCGGCCTCAAATGCCCGCTGCCGGCGCTGCGCACCCGCAAGGCGCTCAGGGCGATGCAGCCCGGCGACATCCTCATGGTCGAGTGCACCGACCCGCTCGCCGGCATCGACATTCCGAACCTCTTGAACCAGACCGGCGACGCGCTCGAAGCGACGCAACGGAACAATAAAGTTCTGACGTTCCGCATCCGCAAGGCTTAACAGCGCAGGCCGCATCAAGCCGGCCGCCCGATGGTTTATTCGGCGGCGACCCGGTGTGCGGCAACGCCCCGCGCCTTGACGACGACCTTGATGGCATCGTCGATACGCTCTTTGGCGTAGCGGATCGCGGTCGGCAGGTCGTCGAGCGCGAATGTGTGGGTGTGGATTTTGCTGGCGTCGAAGCGCTTCTGCGACATGAAGGCTTCGGCGCGGTGCGTGGCGCTCTTGCCCTCGCCGCGGATGCCGTAGAGATAAATGTTGTTGCGCACGATGTGGGCGACATCGACCGGCGTCTCCTGGTGCGGGAACGCGGCGAGGCAGACCTTGCCGCCGCGATTGACCATGCGGATCGCCTCATTGACGGCATTCGGCGCGCCGGA
>JASHPU010000174.1 GCA_030037885.1 Xanthobacteraceae bacterium
GTCGCCGACACGGTCTGCGGCGGCGCGCGCATCGCGCTCATGAACTTTTTGATCATGGAGGCCTTGAACGCCTGGAAGCCGAAAACGCCGCCGAGCACGACCGCGACCGCGACCAACATGATCACCATGCGCATGGTCATGGACGCGCCTCTGCGCTCGATCATGGGCCCGCGTTTGCCCTCGATCACGGGCGCGCCTTTGTCCGGGGTCATGGCCGCGCCTCTGTCTTTATGCCGTGCGCGCCCGCGACCAAATCGGTGGTGGTGACCGCGTCGGAGTCTTCGGGGCTGAGCGGATTGGTCAAAACGTCGACGCGGTTCCACCAGCCGCCGCCGAGCGCCTGGAATAACGCTGCGGTGTCGGCAAAGCGCGCGGCTTGCGCCTGCACCACCGCGAGCCGCGCCTGGGCGTAGCTGCGCTGCGAGTTGAGCAGCGTCAGATAGGCAATGGCGCCGAGCCGATATTGGCCGCGGGCAAGATCGAGGGTGTCGGAAGCGGCGTGGAGCGCCGCGACCTGCGCTTTCAGCGTGGCGGCGTCGAGCTGCAGCGCGCGCAATGCGTCGGCCACGTTCTGGAACGCCGTGAGCACGGTGTTGCGGTATTGCGCCTCGCTCACGTCATAGGCGGCGCGGGCGGCGCGCTCCTGGTGCAACAGCGTGAAGCCGTGGAACAGCGGCTGGGTGCCGCTTGCCGCCGCGCTCCAGACGATCGTGCCCGGCCCGAACAACGTGGCGGCGGTCAGCGCCGCGGTGCCATAATCGGCGGTGAGGTTGAATTGCGGCAAGCGCGCCGCGACCGCAACCCCGATCTGCGCGCTGGCCTCATGCAGCTGCGCCTCCGCCGAGCGCACGTCGGGGCGCTGCTGGACGAGCAGCGACGGCAAGGTCAGCGGCAGATCGCGCGGCAGCCGCAGCGAAGCCAGCGTGACCCGGTCGCGCAGCCGCGCATCGGGAAAGCGGCCGATCAGCGCCAGCAGCACGTGCTCCTCTTGCTCCAGCTGCTTCTGCAGCGGCGGCAACGTCGCCTCCGTCGTCGCCACTTCGGACTCCTGGGTCAGCACGTCGGTGCGCGTGGCGGCGCCGACATCGAACTGCTGGCGCACGACGTTGAGCTGATCGGTCTCCGCCTTGATGATGTCGCGGGTCGCGGCGATCTGGCCGCGCAGCGAGGCTTCCTGCACCAAAGCGGTGACGACATTCGAAGTCAGCGTCAGATAGGTCGCCTCGAGCTGAAAGCGCTGGTACGCGGCGGTCGCCGCCGTCGCCTCGATCTGCCGGCGCTGGCCGCCGAACACGTCAGGCACATACGACACGTTCGCGGTGGCCTGAAACAGATTGAAAATCGAGGGCGCGCCGGGCTCGCCGAATTCGGCCGGCGAAAATTGCTCGCGCGTCACCGATGCATTGGCGTCGACGCTCGGCAACAGATGGCCGGTCTGGGCGTACAGATTTTCCTTGGCCTGCCAGAGCGCGGCCTGTGCCGCCTGCAGGCTGGGATTGCCTTGCAATGCTTGCGCAATCAATGAATCGAGTTCCTTGTTGTGAAAGACTTTCCACCACTCGCCCGGAATGTCGCGGCCGACCTCGAACCGTTGGGCGGCGCCGCCGGTGCCGCTGCTCGCCACGGTGGCGGCCGGCGCCGGCTCCGGCGTATAGCTGCTCACCGGCGGCGGCGCCGGCACCTTGAAGTCGGGACCGACCGCGCAGGCCGACAACAGCAGGACCACGGCGATCCCGCCAATAGAAGCCGATGCCGAGGGCGCGCGGCCGCTGAGGGCCGCATCGGCCCGCCGCAAAGCCGGCGTTCCCCAACGCCACATCGACTGCACCGAGCGTCCCACTGCAACCACCCTCAACCGGGCACGCTTATTATTTACTATCCGGTCAGTCAATAACTTGACTTTTTATTGCGCAGCCGCCTAGCTGATAGCGATGACGGAGGTACTCGACCCGCGCCCGGAAACCCGGCGTCGCCGCAAGGCGGAGCGGCCGCACGAGATCCTCGACGCCGCGTTCCACGAATTTTCCCGTAACGGCTATGCCACCACGACGCTCGAGCGCATCGCCGAGCGCGCCGGTGTCACCAAGGGCACGATCTACGTCTATTTCGCCAGCAAGGAGCACCTGTTCATCTCGATGGTGCAGGAGTTCACCAAGCCGGCGCAGGATACCGTGCAGGAAATGTTCGAGACGCACGACGGCTCGACCGCCGATCTCTTGCGCGCGCAGTTTTCCTTCATCTACCAGCATCTCGTCGAGGACCGCCGCCGCCGCGAGGTGCTGCGCATGCTGATCGCCGAGGCGTCGCGCTTTCCCGAACTCGCCGACCGCTACCATCAGGAAATCTTGCGCCCTTGCCTCGACATGCTGCGGCAGGCGATCCAGCGCGGCGTCGACCGCGGCGAGATCCGCGCTTCGGCAATCCTTCAGTCGCCGCAAGTCGTGATCGCACCGATCGCGCTGGTCGATCTCTGGCTGATGCTGTTCGACGCGCGCCAGCCGCTCGATCTGAAAGCCTATTTCGACGCCCACCTCGAACTGGTGCTCAACGGCTTGCTGGCGAAGCGGCTATAGCGCGGGTTGAGCGAAACCCGGGAGGAGCCGCCGCCCTCAGGGTGCCTTGACCGGCCCGGCCATCGGTATTACTTTTATGATAAAGGTAATACCGAGATGACCATGGGCACTACCGTCACATCCAAAGGACAGGTAACGCTGCCGAAGCAGGTGCGCGACCAAGCGGGCATCAAGCCTGGAGATGAAGTCGATGTTCATGCAACGTCTTCCGGCGGCGTGTATATCGAGAAACGCGGTGCCAAAAGCAGTTACCGCAAACGACTGGAAGCACTGGCGAGACGCCGGCTCGTGCGCGGCATCACCACGGACGAGTACATGAAGCTGATGCGTGGGGATCCGAATGAGGACGGCGACAAGTGACATTGGTCGATACCAATGTCCTTATCGACATTCTTGCAAACGATGCCCGTTGGCGACTCTGGTCAATCGCCATGCTGGAGGAACATTCCAGCAGGGGCGCTCTGATCATCAGCGATGTCACCTATGCAGAATTGGCGCCTCAGTTTGGGAGCGCCCAAGCCCTTGAGGCGGCACTGTCTGAGTTGGGCGTCGTCCTGCAACGAATCCCGCGACAGGCCCTGTACGCCGCCGGGCGTTCTTTCGAGCAATATCGTCGCCTTGGGGGCATCCGGCTGAACGTTCTTGCCGATTTCTTCATCGGTGCGCACGCATTGGTGGTCGGCTGCCCGGTGCTGACGCGCGACGTGCGCCGATACCGGACCTACTTTCCGGATGTGGAGTTGATCGCGCCCGTGAATTGAGTTTTGCGACGTGGGTGCTGAGTTTCACTCCATCCGCGCCAAGACCTGCGCAGGTGGGTCCTTTTGCTCGTCGGCGTGAGCGTCTATGGATTGTCAACGGCCAGCGCGCGCCCATTCTCAAAATGCGTTATTATGGCGCGATTACGATCAAGGAGCGGTCCATGCACGACATCGTCATTCGCGGCGGCACTATCGTCGACGGCACCGGCAAAGCGCCGTTTAGCGGCGACCTGGCGATCGCCGGCGGCCGCATCGCCGGCGTCGGCGGCAGGGAGGCGCCCGGCAAGCGCGAGATCGATGCGACCGGCCTGCTGGTCACGCCGGGCTGGGTCGACGTCCACACCCATTACGACGGCCAGGCGATGTGGGACCCGCTGATCACGCCGTCGTCCTGGCACGGCGTCACCACCGTGATGTTCGGCAATTGCGGCGTCGGCTTTGCGCCGGTGAAGAAGGAGCATCGCGGCGCGCTGATGGATCTGATGGAGGGCGTCGAGGAGATTCCGAACCCGGTGCTGTCGGCCGGCCTGTCCTGGGAATGGGAGAGCTTTCCGCAGTTCATGGATGCGCTGGAGCGTCATCGGCGCGCCATCGACATTTGCGCGCAGGCCGCGCACCTGCCGACCCGCGTCTATGTGATGGGCGACCGCGCCATCCGCCGCGAGCCGGCGACGGGAGACGACATCGCCGAGATGCGCCGGCTCACCGTCGAGGCGCTGCGCTCAGGCGCGTTCGGCTTCACCACCTCGCGCACCGATTCGCACAAGACGCCGGACGGCGAGCTGGTGCCGTCGCGCGACGCCGACGATCATGAATTGCTCGGCATCGGCGCGGCGCTCGGCATCACCGGCAGCGGCGCGTTCGGCATGAACTCGGATTTCGACGACGAGGAATTCGAGCTGCGCTGGATGCGCAAGCAGGCGCGCGAGACCGGACGCCCGGTGTGGTTCCTGCTCACCGACCGCTACGCCGATCCGCAGCGCTGGCGCCGGCTGATCAAGGCGGTGCACGAGGCGCGCGCCGAAGGCTTGCCGATCACTGCGCAGATGGCGGGCCGGCCGATCGGCGTTATGATGGGCATCGGCACCGCGCTCAATCCGTTCACGGTGCGGCCGAGCTACAAAAAACTCGAAAGCCTGCCGATCGAGGAACAGCGCCGCCGCCTGCGCGACCCGCAGGTGCGCGCGCAGATCCTGGCCGAGGCGCCCTCGGAAGCCGAGATCGCCAAGCTCTCGCAATTCCGCCAGGAAGTCGCCAAGACGTTCGACAGATTCTTCACCATGGGCAACCCGCCGGACTACGAGCCCGGCCCGGAAAAATCGGTGGCGGTCATCGCGGCGCGCGAACGCCGCAGCCCTGAGGAAGTAGCGTACGACTACATCCTCGAGGACGGCCAGTATCTCTATTACCCGGTGGTCAATTACGTCACCGGCGACCACGCGCCGATTCTTGAAATGCTCAACGATCCGGCCTGCCTGCTCGGCCTCTCCGACGGCGGCGCGCATTGCACCTCGATCGTCGATTCCGGGGTGCCGACCTTCATGCTGACGCACTGGAGCCGCGACCGCGCGCGGGGCCCGAAGCTGCCGGTCGAGACGCTGGTCAAGCGGCAGACCAGCGAGACCGCGGATTTCTTCGGGTTGACCGACCGCGGCCGCCTTGCGCCTGGCCTGCGCGCCGACGTCAACCTGATCGATTATGCGCGCCTGAAGGTGCAAAAGCCGGAACTCGTCCACGACATGCCGGCCGGCGGCCGCCGCTTCATCCAGAAGGTCGACGGCTACGAAGCGACCTTCGTGGCCGGCACGCAAATCTACGCGCGCGGCGAGCACACCGGCGCGCTGCCCGGCCGCCTCGTCCGCGCCGGCCGCAACGAGCAGATGCTGCACGCGGCGGAGTAAGATATAATGTAGGGTGGGTTAGCGGCGAAGCCGCGTAACCCACCAGCAGCATGGTGGGTTACGCCGCTACGCGGCTAACCCACCCTACAAATCCCGTCGCGAACCCGGCACACCGATTGCGCCGATTGCGCGTTGACTCCACGGACGATTGTTTCGTGGAGGCAACGGCCATGCAGGTGCCGATCGAGCTTGCCTTCCACACCGTCCGCCTGCTGCTCGGACCATTCCAAAATATCGTCGTCGTATAATGCCGATCGATTCATCAGAGCCTCATCGACATTATGATAGGGGGCACGCCGGCTCGCCACAAGGTACTAATAGTGGCCGGACGGCTACGGCACCCTGCAAGGAAGGGTAAAAAATAGATGCCTGCGATTGCGCTGATCTCAAGGCGACGGCGATCCAGCCAATAATCACAACCGTTCAGCGCGAAAATTTCTTGTACTTGATGCGCTCCGGCAGCACCGTGTCGGTGCCGAGCCGCCGCATCTTGTCCTTCTCGTAATCGGCGAAATTGCCCTCGAACCATTCGACGTGGCTGTCGCCCTCGAAGGCGAGGATGTGGGTGGCGACGCGGTCCAGGAACCAGCGGTCGTGGGTGATCAGCACGGCGCAGCCGGCGAAATCCTCCAGCGCTTCCTCGAGCGCGCGCAAGGTGTCGATGTCGAGATCGTTGGTCGGCTCGTCGAGCAGGAGCACGTTGGCGCCGGATTTGAGCATCTTGGCGAGATGCACGCGGTTCCTTTCGCCGCCGGAGAGCTGCCCGACTTTCTTCTGCTGGTCGGCGCCGCGGAAATTGAACGCGGCGCAATAGGCGCGCGAATTGACCTCGCGCTTGCCGAGCGCGAGCTGATCGAGGCCGCCGGAAATTTCCTCCCACACGGTCTTGCTGCCGTCGAGCGAGTCGCGCAACTGATCGACGTAGCCGAGATGCACGGATTCGCCGATGGTGATGGCGCCGCTGTCAGGCTTGTCCTCGCCGGTGATCATGCGGAACAGCGTCGTCTTGCCGGCGCCGTTCGCGCCGATGACGCCGACGATGCCGCCGGGCGGCAGCTGAAAAGTGAGGTCGTCGATCAACAGATTGTTGCCGAAGCCTTTGCGCAGGTGCTCGAAGGCGATGGCGTTCTGGCCGAGCCGTTCGGCGACCGGAATGACGATCTGTGCGGACTGCGCCTGCTGTTCGCCGGCCTTTTTGAGCAGCTCGTCGTAGCGCTCGTAGCGGGCTTTCGACTTGGCCTGCCGCGCCCGCGGCGAGGCGGTGATCCATTCCTGCTCGCGGGCGAGCGAGCGCTGGCGCGCCTCATCCTCGCGGCCTTCCTGCTCGAGCCGCTTCTGCTTCTGCGTAAGCCAGGACGAGTAATTGCCCTGGTAGGGAATGCCGTGGCCGCGGTCGAGCTCGAGAATCCAGCCGGTGACGTTGTCAAGGAAGTAGCGGTCGTGGGTGACGATGAGGATAGCGCCCGGATAATCGCGCAGATGGCCTTCGAGCCACAGCACCGATTCGGCGTCGAGATGGTTGGTCGGCTCGTCGAGCAAGAGCAGATCGGGTTGCTCGAGCAGGAGCCGGCACAGCGCGACGCGGCGGCGCTCGCCGCCCGACAATGTCGTCACCTCGGCATAGTCGGGCGGACAGCGCAGCGCATCCATGGCCAGATCGACCTTGGAGTCGAGATCCCACAGGCCCTTGGCCTCGATCTCGTCCTGCAGCTTGGTCATCTCGTCGGCGGTCTCGTCGGAGTAATTGGCGGCCAGCTCGTTGTAGCGGTCGATGATCGCCTTCTGCACCGCGACCCCGTCCATGACGTTGTCGCGCACGGACTTTTGCGCATCGAGCTGCGGCTCCTGCGGCAGGTAGCCGACGCGGGTGCCCTCGGCCGCCCAGGCCTCGCCGGAAAACTCGGTGTCGAGCCCGGCCATGATGCGGAGCAGCGTCGATTTGCCGGTGCCGTTGACGCCGAGCACGCCGATCTTGGCGTCCGGATAGAACGACAGGTTGATGTTCTCCAAGACCTTGCGGTTGCCCGGATAAGCCTTGGACAGGCCTTCCATATGATAGATGAACTGACGCGCCATGTTCCGACCATGTTCCGATCCAGCCCGGCCGCCTCCCGCTGCCGCCCGCCGCCGCTTGTGGCCGACATATTCGGCTCGCGCTGACCGCAAGGCCCGGCTTTTTGGGGAAATCCGGCGCTGATGTAACGATGCTTTCTACCTGCGGCAAGGACTTGGGGGCACGGCGTGCGCGTCTGCCCCGTCATCCTCATCCTTCGAGGGTCGCTTCACCGCCGCCTCGGATGCGGTGAATAAAGTAAGAGTTCCTCAAGCCTGATCCGCGATTTCGTTCCCGGCCTGCCCAAATCGCACCAAATTTTAGTGATTTGTCGCCGATCATTGGTATCAAACGGCCGTTTGAAAATGCCCGACCGGGCGTTTAAAAACGGCCGGCGTCGCCGACGGCATGAGCCGATCGACGGCGGCAATGACGGGAGCGACGACCTGGAAGGGCCCGGCCGAACGGCAACGGGAGCGTTCCATGTGGCGAAATCTGGCGAAAACGATCCGCGACCTGCAGCGAAGCATGGCGGCCGGCGGCGCCGCGTACCGGCCCGACCTGCATTACATGCGCGGGCCCGGTCCGAAATGGCACGCCAAATACGGCCAGCTTGCCCCCAAGCCGGGACAGTCAGCTTCGTCGCGCTCACCAGCGCTGCACAACTTCGCCGACCGACGCGTATAGCCCAACCGTCCTCCTCATCCTGAGGCGCCCGCGCGAAGCGCGGGCCTCGAAGGATGAGGGATTACTTCTTTTCCGCGCCATCATGCTCTAGAAGCACCCGTGGGCTCGCTCTCGGGGGTGGAAGCATCATGGCCATGCGCTGCGCAGTTCTCGACGATTATCAGAACGTTTTCCGCAAGCTCGCCGATTGGTCGGCGCTCAAGGGCAAAGCCGACCCGCAGGTTTTCAACGCGCATCTCGGCGGCCCCGACAAGGTCATCGCGGCGCTGGCCGACTTCGAGATCGTCGTCGCCATGCGCGAGCGCACGGCGTTTCCGCGCGCGGTGATCGAGGCACTGCCGAAGCTGAAGCTTCTGATCACGACCGGGCTGCGCAACGCCTCGATCGACGTCGCGGCCGCCAAAGCGCGCGGCGTCACGGTGTGCGGCACAGGCTCGTTCGGCAACCCGACCTCCGGCGTCGCCATCGGGCTGATGCTCGAACTGACGCGCCACATCGGCTACGAGAACGCGCGGCTGCACGCGGGAGCGGTTTGGCAAAGCACGATCGGTCCCGACCTCGAAGGCCTCACGCTCGGCGTGCTCGGCCTCGGCAAGCTCGGCACCCGCACCGCCAATGTCGCCAAGGCGTTCGGCATGAAGGTGATCGCCTGGAGCCAGAATCTCACGGCGGAGAAATGCCGCGACGCCGGCGTCGGCTACGTCGGCAAGGACGACCTGTTCCGGCAATCCGATTTCATCACCATCCATGTGGTGCTGTCGCCGCGCTCGCGCGGACTGGTTACCGCGCGGGAGTTCGGCCTGATGAAACCGTCGGCCTACCTGATCAACACCTCACGCGGGCCGATCGTCGAAGAGGCGGCGCTGCTCGTCGCGCTGCGCGAGAAGAAAATCGCCGGCGCCGGCCTCGACGTGTTCGACGTCGAGCCGCTGCCGCTTGATCATCCCTTACGCAAAATGGACAACGTCGTGATCACGCCGCATCTCGGCTACGTCTCCGAGCAGAATTATCGCGCCTATTTCGCCGGCGTGGTCGAGGATATTTCCGCGTTCTTGGACGGCAAGCCGGTGCGGGTGATTACTTAGGAGCGAATAGCGAAGTAGCGAATGGCGAATGGAAGCTTTCTTCTATTCGCTATTCGCTATTCGCTATTCGCTATTCGCGATGGAGGAGCCTCCATGTGCGCCGACACGCTCATCGATTTTTACTGCCACATCTCGCCGGTGCGCTTTCTCGACGAGATGAACAAAATCGCGCCGAAGCTCGGCAATATCGCGGCGCGGCTGCGCAACGTGCGCAAGATCCACGATCTCGACGCGCGGTTTCGCGAGATGGACGCGTTCGGCGATTACCGCCAAGTGGTGTCGCTGCCCAATCCGCCGATCGAGGATTTCGCCACGCCTGGCCAGGGTCTGGCGCTGGCGCGCATCGCCAATGACGCCATGGCGGAGCTCACCCAAAAACATCCCGATCGCTTCGCCGGCTTTGTCGCGGCACTGGCGCTGACCGACGTGATGGGCTCGGTCGAGGAGGCAAGGCGCGCGATAAAAGATCTCGGCGCCGCCGGCGTACAGATTTTTACTCCGCTCGCCGGCCGGCCGCTCGACGAGCCGGCGTTCGAGCCGCTGTTCGCCGCCATGGCGCAACTCGACCGCCCGATCTGGCTGCATCCGGCGCGCACTGCCGCCATGCCGGATTACGCCGCCGAGCAGAAATCGCGCTTCGAAATGTGGTGGTGCTTCGGCTGGCCCTACGACACTTCGGTCGCCATGGTGCGGCTCGCGTTGTCTGGACTGTTCGACCGCTATCCCAGCCTGAAAATCATCACCCACCATCTCGGCGGCATGATCCCGTATTATGACGGCCGCATCGGCCCCGGGCTCGACGTGCTTGGCAGCCGCACATCGGACGAGGACTACTCGAAAATCCTGCCGTCGCTGCAGCGGCCGCATCTCGATTACATGCACGACTTTTACGCCGACACCGCGATGTTCGGCGGCGGCGTGCACGCGCTACGCTGCGGCTACGAGTTTTTCGGCGCCGACAAGGTGGTGTTCGCAACCGACACCCCGCTCGGCCCGATCAAGCCAGCGATCGACGCGCTCCGACAACTCGACATTTCCGCCGCCGAAAGGCGCAAGATTTTTGCCGGCAATGCGGAGCGGCTGTTGAAGACGAAGTCGGCCTAGCGCGATACAGGCGCCCGCTCCGATCCTCGTGTCGGCAGTTCGTCGGCGCCCGGCGGCGAGACGCGGCAGCGGATGAACCGAAAACACGCGCAAACACAGGCATTTGCCGACCACCGCGTGTGACGTTTTAGCCGTTGCTCTGCGATTGACGCATAACCATAATGTTCCACGCGAATGGGTAGCGTAACATTGGTCGAGCATCGCGCCGATGAGCGAGGAAGTCAGCGCCCTTGCAGTCAGCCGCCGGCGCCGGGCGGCTGAGACCCCTTTTGCATTGCACGCACCAGCTCCCGCATCGCTTGCGCTGCGGCCGCCGCGCCGCATCGGCAGCGCAAGCTCGGGAGCTGCAGCAACGACATCAACATAACCCTATCAACACAGGAGGTGTGCGATGGGATCGGGAGGAAACAAACACAATCGTTCGGTTACACGGCGAAGCTTCCTAAAAATATCGGGCGTCGTCGGCGGCGCCGCCGGATTGGCGCCGGTGCTTTCGGCGCCGTTCGTGTCGCGCGCGTTGGCCGACAACAAATCGCTGTCGATCGTGCAGTGGAGCCACTTCGTTCCCGCCTACGACACCTGGTTCGATAAATTCGCCAAGGACTGGGGCGACAAGAACAAGATCGCGGTCACGGTCGACCACGTCCCGGTGCAGGACGTGCCCGCACGCGCGGCCGCGGAGGCCTCGGCGCAATCGGGACACGACCTTTTCGGATTCAACGGCGCCGGCGGCGCGCATCTCTACCGCAAGTTCTTTATCGACCTCGCCGATCTCGTGAAGGAGACCGAGAAAAAGTACGGCCAAGTCACCGTCATCGGCAAGCAGCTCGGCTACAACGCCGACGACGGATCCTGGTCGGCGTTCCCCGATTTCTACATCAACTTCCCGGGCATGTATCAGAAGAGCCTGTGGGACGAGATCGGGATGAAGCCGGATACCTGGGACAATATGCGCATCGGCGGCGCCAAGCTGAAGGCGAAAGGCCACCCCGTCGGCCATTCGCTCGGCCATAGCAACGACCCGAGTACGATCTGGCGCGGCCTGTTGTGGAGCTACGGCGCTTCTATCCAGGACGACGCCGGCAAGAAAGTCGTCCTCAACAGCAAGGAAGCGGTTGAGGCGGCGAAGTTCTGTGCCGCGCTGTATAAGGAAGCGATGACGCCGGAGGTGCTGTCCTGGAACGACGCCAGCAACAACCAGTACCTCGCCTCGGGCGTCGGCTCGTACATCCTCAACCCGATCTCGGCGTACCGGACGATCCAACAGTCCAACAAGAAGCTGGCCGACGACATCTTCGTCATCGAGCCGCCGAAGGGCCCGGCGAAACAGATCATGGGCGCGGCGTCCGACTTCTACGGTATCTGGAAATTCGCCAAAAACAAGGAAGCGGCGCTCGCGTTCTTGAAGTATTACCGTGACAACTGGCCGGAAGCCTTCAAGGCGAGCGAAGGCTACAACAATCCTTGCTTTGCCAATCTCGTGCCCAAGCCGATGCCGATTTTGGCGAACGATCCGACCTCGACGCCGCCCACCAAGCTGGCGATCCTGCAGGACTCCGACAAGTGGTCCGCCATCCCGGGCTATCCCGGGCCGGCTACGCCGGCGACCGACGAAATCTACTACGCCTTCATCCTCAACGACATGATGACGAAGACGGCAACGGGCGCGGCGAGCGCGGAAGATGCGGTCAAGGCGGCGACGCAGCGATGCGAAGCCATCTTCAAGAAGTGGGCCCGCAGGACCTGATATATACTGCGCCGGATCGCGTTCTGGTGGCGCGTCCGCGCCTGCCGGTTCTGCCGGTCAAGCAGACTGATGCGATGCGGCCCTGCCGGAAGGGGCCGGCGGGGCAGGTTTGACGTTGAATCCGGGAGGTTGAATGGCCGCGGTCGTGACCAGGGACATCGTCAAGAAATTCGGCGAGGTCCCCGCCGTGAACGGCATTTCGCTTAACGTGCCGAACGGTGAATTCATGGTTTTGCTCGGGCCGTCGGGCTGCGGCAAGACTACG
>JASHPU010000175.1 GCA_030037885.1 Xanthobacteraceae bacterium
CCTCGCCGGCTCGCCCAGCCTCCGCCACGGCAACGGCGTTGCGCAACTTCGAGGTATCAAAAGCAACGTATGCTTCGCTATGATGGCTCACGACTCGCCCTCCTTGCTTGCGGCTCTGCCCGGCCAATCCGGGTAACCCTCGCTACCGCATCGAGGGCGAGTCGCCTCAGCAAGAAAAGGACATACGGTCTGCGCTCATGCGGGCTACGAGCTGATGCGCCTTCGGCCTAAGAAGCGTGATGAAGCCAAGTTGATTCAGTCCATCGTCATTGCGATGAGCAAAGCGTCGCGGCTCACGCAGCGCCGTCACCGCGGCCGCGCCACGAACGCCAGACGCGCCTGGTTGTGGCCGATGTTTTTGGCCGCGCGCTCGCCGGTAAAGCCGGCGGCGGCCAGCGTCTGCAGCATGTCGGCTTCGCCGTAATGGGTGAGGCCGTAGCGGACGCGCAGCCGGCGGTAGTCGGAAAACAGCGTGCGGGCGAGGCCGCCCAGCGCGGCGAGCAAAAAGCCGTTCACCGCGGCAAAGCGCAACAGCGCCTCAACGTCGGCCGCGGCGGAAAGCTGCGGCGCGAGGATGTCGCTCACCAGCAAGACGCCGCCGCGCGCAATGAGCCGGCGAAACGTGGCGAAGAGCGACTGCAATTCCGCCGTCGTGAGATATTGCGCCACCGAATGCAGCACGATGAAGTCGAGCGAATGGTGCGGCAAGAGCTCGACCGCGTCCGGCGCCAGCACGCGGATCTTTCCGTCGCCGGCAAAGCGCGCTGCGAGGCCGGCGCGCACGCTGGGCGCGCCGTCACACAACAAAAGTTCGGCGCAGGCCGCGGCCACGACATCGGCGCGTAGCGCCTCGCCGCAGCCGTAATCGAGCACGCGCGCCTGCCGCGACGGCACCAGCGCCGCGATCTCCGCGGCGATCAAGCGGTAGTGCACGTCCTTATGGCGCACATTGACGTAGATCGCGTGCGGCTTGTCCCAGAATGCAAGCCAGCCGCCGCTCATGCCGGCCACAGTTTTTTGAGCGGCCCGTTCTCGCCATAGACCGGATCGCTTGCCGGCCGCGGTACCTTGGCGATCGAAGCGAGCGCCTTGGCGTGCTCGGCCCTGCTGCCGCGGCATAGATCGTAGTTGCCGCTCGGCGGATAGGCGCCGATGACGACGAGTTCCTGGCTCTGGTTGATGAGCTGATGGCCGGTGCCGGCCGGCAGGATGACGACGTCGCCCGCGGCGATTTCGATCTCCCGGCCCTTGCCGCCGCCGAACCGCACTTTGGCGCGGCCGCGCGCAATGCCCATCGCTTCATGGATCATCGAGTGATAATGCGGGTAATGGTAGATGCCGTTGCGCCACATGTGGCCCCAGCCGTTGCCCTCGAACGTCTTCTCGATCACCCGCTCGGGATCGGGCGAGCCGGACAGATCGATGCCGCCGCGGTAGAGCACCAGCGGCAGCTTCGGATTGTTGGGGATCGAGCCGTCGTCGGCGAAGCTGAAGGTTTTTGCGGCGGCGCGTTTCGCGGCGATGGTCATGGAGCCTTCCTGGCCATATCGGGGCGGGCGCGACCCTAGTGCAAGCGGGTTGAAATTTTCTAAGCCCGCGCAAGTCTCGTTATTTATCCCTAAATTCCCGCATTGCCGCGACGAACCGGCCGAACAGATAATGGCTGTCGCGCGGGCCGGGCGAGGCTTCCGGATGGTACTGCACCGAGAACACCGGACGGTCGGTGAGCCGAAGGCCGCAATTGGAGCCGTCGAACAGCGATACGTGGGTCTCGACGGCGTTTGCCGGCAGGGTTGCGCGATCGACCGCAAAGCCGTGGTTCATCGAGGTGATCTCGACCTTGCCGGTTAAGAGGTCTTTGACCGGATGGTTGGCGCCGTGATGACCCTGGTGCATTTTCATGGTCCGGCCGCCGACCGCGATGCCGAGCATCTGATGGCCGAGGCAGATGCCGAATACCGGTAGCTTGTCGATCAGCGTGCGGATCACCGGCACCGCATATTGGCCGGTGGCGGCCGGATCGCCCGGGCCGTTGGACAAAAACACGCCGTCGGGCTTGAGCGCCAGAATGTCGTCGGCCGAGGAGCGCGCCGGTACCACCGTGACCTTGCAGGCATGGCCGGCGAGCTGGCGCAAAATGTTGCGCTTGATGCCGTAGTCGACGGCGACGACGTGGAATTCGGCGGCGCCGCTGCGACGCCCAAAACCCTCGCCGAAGCGCCACGGCGTCTCGTCCCAGGTGAAACGCTGCGCGGTGGTCACGGTCGGCACCAGATCCATGCCAATGAGGCCCGGCCAGTCGCGGGCCTCGCGCTCGAGCGTGTCGAGGTCGAAGCGGCCGGACGGCTCGTGGGCGATCACCGCGTTGGGCATGCCGTTCTGGCGAATGAGCGCGGTGAGCGCGCGGGTGTCGATGCCGGCGAGCCCGATGACGCCGCGGCGTTTGAGCCATTCGTCGAGATGACGCGTGGCCCGGTAGTTCGACGGCTGGGTGATGGCGGAATGCAGCACCGCGCCGCGCGCGCCCGGCGTCGCCGCGAGGTTGACGGTCTCGATGTCCTCCTCGTTGGTGCCGACATTGCCGATATGCGGGAACGTGAAGGTGATGATCTGCCCGGCATAGGACGGATCGGTGAGGATTTCCTCGTAGCCGGTCATCGCGGTGTTGAAGCAGACTTCGCCGACCGCATGCCCGGTGGCGCCAAGGCCAAAGCCTTCGAGCACGGTGCCGTCGGCCAGCACCAGCAGCGCGGTCGGCTTGCCGTCCTCCCACGCGCCGGGGCCGGCGGCGGCGGTGGAACCTTGGGTCTGGGTCATGGCCCTTACTTAGCGTTAGAGCGATAAGGCTTCCAGGGTACGATAAGCCGGGCTTTGCCGTTCTCAAGCCTGCGAATTCCCGCCGGATTTGACGTGGGCACGCGCTACAAAAGGCAGACAATTGATGCGCTACCGAAACAGGGCGTGCGCTTACTGGACGAAACCCACGATGCTGGGCTAGCATCGGCAGGCATATGAAGGGTAGCGGCAAAGTCGGCATGACTTATTTACAACTTATAGTAGTATAATATAGTGCGCAAAACGCCGCCTCCGCAACGGCAAGACTGGATTCAAAGTAGAGGCTACGTGCCTGAAGACTTGGAGCCTCGTATGATGAAACATGACCACAATACAAAGATTCTCACATTTTACAGCGATCCAGACGTTGTCGGATATTACAAGAACGACGACCGTCTTATCCCGGTTGAGGCCGCCCTTCTAGCGCGGGTGAAAGAAGAGCTACAAAACCAACCTATTCTGGACATAGGGATTGGTGGCGGGCGAACAACGCCGCATCTGCGAGAAATCAGCAAAGCGTATACGGGCATCGACTATTCCGAAGCCATGATTCAGGCAGCCCGGTGGAGGTTCCCTGGGGTGGATTTCCTCACTTGTGATGCCAGAGATTTATCAAGATTTCAGAATGGTCAGTTTGCGGCCGTGTTTTTCTTCGGCGGAGGCATCGATGACGTAAGCGGGGCGGATAGACTGCTGGTTCTCAAAGAGATCCGTCGTGTTCTCAGGAGCCGCGGGATTTTCATATTTTCGAGCCATAACCTGGCGGGGCACTTCACGGCCGGGCGGGCAGGCGGATTACGGCTCTATGGCAACCCACGCATATTCGTCGCGGACAATTTATTACGTCTTCGGTGCTGGATTTCACATTGCAAGGGGGCCCTGCGGAACATGATCCATGACAAGGGTTATGCAGTATTTGTGGATTATGACGGGTACTTTGCAACGCAACCTAAGATCGGCGTGGTATTGCGAACCCATTACATCCGAAGATCCGGCCAAATTCGACAGCTGATCGAAAATGGATTCTCTGAGATAGAAGCATTCGATCCGGGCGGCAACATAATCAACGATGACAAGACGGCGAAAAGCGTATATCTTCAGTATATTGCGCGAAAACGAGAATGACAGGGATGCAAGTCAAACGATCTTCTCCCACCAACGGGTGAAAACTTCTCTTGCGGAGGGAAAGGCGGTTGGCCGGCATCGCCAATCTGCCACTCTCCGGAGCGAAAATCTCCGGCGGCGAGCCGTCGCGGCGACGTATTGAGCGGTCGTCTGGCCGCCGAACAAGGGTACGCGCCGGCGGCGCCGACAGCGGCCGTCCTACAGCTCCCAGCCGATCTTGCGGTCGAGCGAGTAGGGGCCGCCGCCGCGCAGCGCAATGGCGAAGCTCACCAGGCCCCAGAGCAGCACGTATTCGTAGCCGCGGTGCAGCCAGGCAAAGCCGTTGTGCCAATAGAGCACGGCGATGACGAGCATTTCGATGGCCGCCGTGGCGGCGAAGAACCGCGTGAACAGGCCGAGAATGAGCGCGATGCCGGCCGCGGTTTCGTTGATCGTCGAGGTCCAGTACCAGAACGCCGGCGGGGTGAAGCCCTGATCGGCGAAACCCTTCAGCAGCGCGGGCGCCGGGCCGATCATGAGCTTGTGGGAGCCATGCACCAGGAGGTTCCAGCCGACGGCAAGGCGAACGATCGGCCACGACAGCGGAACGACGGCCTCGTAGAACGGCTGCAGCGACGGCAGCAGCAGTTTTGGCTTGGCTTCGACCTCGGCCACCGGTTTCATCCCTTGATATTTTCCGGAAAGCTTAGATCAGGTTACGCGCCGTGACCAGCGCAGAGGCGCGTCTCGCGACAAAGGCCCGTCAGCATGTTGCGGCACGATCAGAGAAAGCCGTCGGTCGCGCCATGCGCTCAGGTTTGCGTTTGCTTGCGTCGCGCACCGTTGCTGCGGCGACCGCGGCGCGTCATACTGCCCGGCGCAGCGAAATCGACGCCAAGCAGGGCCGGAGAATAATCGAATGGCGGAATGGTTCGTGGCCAAGGCGGCCGAATTGCCGGAGGGCGACCGGCGCATCGTTGTTGCCGGCAAGGACGAGGTCGGCGTGTTCCATCACGGCGGCGCCTATTACGCCTACAGCAATTACTGCGTCCATTCCGGCGGCCCGGCCTGCGAAGGCGTTTTGATCAACAAGGTTGTCGATCTGATCGACGCCGACCGCACCTATCAGGGCCAGACGTTCTCCGACGAGGTGCATTTCGTCTGCCCGTGGCACGGCTACGAATTCGAGCTCGCCACCGGCCGCTGCGTCGGCGACCGCCGGCTGAAGCTGAAGAAATACCAAGTCGTGCGCCGCGGCGACGACATTTATGTCGTGACCTAATAAGGGAGAGTGCCAAAGGGAGAGTGCCATGGATACGGTGCCGAGCGAGGTCCGCAAGCTCAATTTCGACGATTACTCCACGGCCAAGCATCTCGAGCACGCCGCCGCGCAGGCGCGCGCCCGGAACTTCCAGGACTTTCTGATCGTCGACGTCGACGCGCATCATTACGAGAACGAATCCTACAAGGAAGTCTTCCAGTACATCGAAAGCCCGGTGATTCGCCACGACGTGATCGATTCGTCGCAGCGCCCCGGCCGCTCGGCAATGATCAACGCGTCGGTCGGCAACCAGAATCTCGGCGGCCGCATCACCCGCGCCAATCTGCGCCGGCTGCAGAAGGTGCCGGCCGACGGCCGCCATCGCGACATCGCCATGACCTTGGAATGGATGGACGCGATGGGCGTCGATTACGCCTGCATGTTCCCGACCCCGATGCTGTTCCTCGGGCTTCATCCGCAGGTCGAGATCGAGGTCGCGTTGTGTCGGGCCTATAACCGCTGGCTGTGCGAGCGTATTCTCGCGGTCGAGCCGCGGCTCGTCTCCATGCTCTACATCCCGTTCAACGATCCGGAGGCCGCCTACAAGACGGTGAAGGATTTCGGCGACTGCAAGGGCGTGGTCGGCTTCATGGTGACGTCGCCGCGCTATCGGCCGGTGCACGACAACGCCTACATGAAGACCTACGCGCTGCTTGAGGAGATGGGCAAGCCGATCTCGTTCCACGCCGCCTATTCGTGGGAAGACCGCGCGCTGCAGATGACCAACCGCTTCATCTCGGTGCATTCGCTCGGCTTCATGTGGTTCAACATGATCCACATGACCAACTGGGTGGTGAACGGATTGCCGGAGCGTTTTCCCAAGCTGAAAGTGCTGTGGATCGAGAGCGGCCTGACCTGGGCCTACTCGCTGATGCAGCGGCTCGATCACTCCTACATGATGCGCACATCGGACTGCCCGTCGCTCAGGCGCAAGCCGAGCGAATACATGCGCGAAATGTATTTCTCGTCGCAGCCGATGGAGAAACCGGACGATCCCTCGATCCTCGAAGCCACCTTCAGGATGATCAATGCCGAGACGCAGCTCTTATGGTCGTCCGATTACCCGCACTGGGACTTCGACCTGCCCGGCGTCATCTACGACCTGCCGTTCCTGAGCGAAACGGCCAAGCGCAACATTCTGGGCGCCAACGCCGCGCGCGTGTTCGGGCTGGATGCGAAGGTGGTGAAGCGGATTCCGTAATACCGTAGCCCGGATGAGCGAAGCGACATCCGGGAACGATCTATTCGCCCTCGCTGCCGCTCCCGGATATCGCTGCGCTCATCCGGGCTACGACGGCTGCGACGGCCTCACGTCCCGGTAAACACCGGCTTGCGCTTTGCCATGAAGGCGGCGCGGCCTTCGTTGTAGTCGCGGCTGACGAAGCAGGCCTCGACCAGCTCGACGGTACGGGCGACGTTGCGCCTTCCCTCGTCCTTGAGGATTTCGCCGACGGTGACCTTCACCGCCTTGATGGTGAGCGGCGCGTTGGCGCAGATCATGTCGGTGACGGTCTTCACGGCGTTTTCCAGCTCGGCCGACGGCACCGCGCGGTTGATCAGCCCCATGGCGAGCGCCTCCTGGGCGTCGAACTGGCGCGCGGTGTAAAAAATTTCCTTGGCGAACGACGGTCCGACGATATCGACCAGGCGCTTGAGCCCCACATAGCCGTAACCGATGCCGAGCTTGGCGGCCGGCACCGCGAAGCGCGAATTGTCCGAGGCGATGCGCAGGTCGCAGCAGGTGGCGAGCCCGAGCCCGCCGCCGATGCAATAGCCGCGGATCATCGCGATGGTCGGCTTGGGAAACTCATAGATGCTGGCATACGCCGCCTCCGACTTGGCGCCGTAGGCGCGCGCCGCTTCGAGATCGGCGCGCTCCTTTTCGAAGCGCGAAATGTCGGCGCCGGAGACGAACGCCTTGCCGCCGGCGCCGGTCAGCACCACGACGCGAATGTCGGGATCGGCGGCAAAATCGTCGAGGATGCGCTTGGTCGCTTCCCACATGTCGAGCGACACCGCGTTG
>JASHPU010000176.1 GCA_030037885.1 Xanthobacteraceae bacterium
ATGATCGTC
The DNA here is from genome assembly GCA_030037885.1 of Xanthobacteraceae bacterium. GTDB lineage: Bacteria > Pseudomonadota > Alphaproteobacteria > Rhizobiales > Xanthobacteraceae > BOG-931. The sequence continues at coordinate 10 of JASHPU010000176.1, forward strand.
TCCTGGGATTACGCGTCCCGCTCGAGTGCGCCGATCACGAAGGAGGTCTGGCTTTACAGTGGCGCGACCGCGCCGGAATCGCACCGGCTTCTGCGCTTCGCGATGACTGACGCCTAGCATAGGTAAGCGTGCACTGCGTTGTCAACGAAGGGATGCAAGTGCGATGCCGCGATGCACACGCTGTTGCGGCCCAATCACGCTGCCCATCTTGCCTTGTGCTAGCGCGCGCCTCGACAGGCCGGCCAGCGTCCGCTATATACCGTACCCCCTATCCTATCAAAGGAGGCGCTGGCAACCCGTGTCGCACACCAAGCAGGACAAGCTGAAACTGCTCAACCGGGTCCGCCGCGTGCGCGGCCAGATCGAGGCGGTGGAACGCGCGCTCAACGAGGAGAAAGGCTGCGCCGCGGTGCTGCACCTGATCGTCGCGGCGCGCGGCGCCATGAACAGCCTGATGACCGAGGTGATCGAGGACCACATCAGGCTGCACGTCGTCGATCCGGCCAAGGATTCCGAACGCACGCGCGGCGCCGAAGAATTGATCGAGGCGGTGCAGGCCTATTTGAAATGACAACCCGCCGCGGGCGGCGCGGGGAAGCAGCCAATGATGCATGATGCCGCGAACAGTCGCGCCCACGATGCCGCCGGCGGCCACAGCCACGTCTTTCTCGGCGAAGGCCACGCGACCAACGAGCGCCGCACCTGGATGGTGATCGCGCTCTGCAGCGTCATGATGATCGCCGAAATCGTCGGCGGCCTGTTGTTCGGCTCGATCGCGCTGGTCGCCGACGGGCTGCACATGTCGACCCACGCCAGCGCGCTGCTGCTGGCCGCCCTCGCCTACAGCTACGCGCGCCGCCATGCCGAGGATTCGCGCTTCTCGTTCGGCACCGGCAAGCTCGGCGATCTCGCCGGCTTCACCAGCGCCATCGTGCTCGCCATGATCGCGCTGTTGATCGGCTACGAGGCGGCGACCCGCTTCATCTGGCCGGTTCAGATCCACTTCAACGAGGCCATTCCGATCGCCGCGCTCGGCCTCGTGGTCAACGTCGCCAGCGTTCTTTTGCTCAGCGGCGGAACCGCGCACGATCACGAACATGGCCAGGAGCAGGAGCATGAGCACGACCATGCGCACGAGCACGCGTGTCGAACCACACAACGCGACAACAATATGCGCTCGGCGATCGTGCACGTGCTGGCGGATGCGGGGGTTTCGGTTCTGGTCATCATCGGGCTGTCGTTCGGCCTTTGGCTCGGCCTGGCCTGGATGGACCCGCTGGTCGGCCTTATCGGCGCCGTCGTCATTGCCGCCTGGTCGTACAGCCTCATTCGCGACACCGGCGCCATTCTGCTCGACATGAATCCCGATCGCGGCATGGCAGAGCGCATGCGCGCCGCCATCGAGGCCGACGGCGACCGGCTCACCGACCTGCACCTGTGGCGGCTCGGGCCCGGCCATTTGGGCGCGATCGTTTCGGTCACCACGCGCCGGCAGCGCGGCGCCGACTATTATCAATCGCTGCTGCGCCGCTTCCGCGCCCTGTCGCACGTCACGGTGCAGGTGCAGCAGCATCAGTGAAGGCTTTTTGCGAGGGCGCCGGCAGGCGCCGCGCAGTTCCATTTACCAAGGCGGCGAAGCGGCTGCGTCAAAACAACGCGACTTGCCATGATGCGCCGCTTCGCCGGCCGCAGATGGACTTGCCGGCCTAACGTCATCCGCTAGACTGCCGGGAAGGCGTCCCTCGCCAGCGATGGCCGCTGCTGCTAACTGCATACGAGTAGTCGAAAAACAAGGGAGGAGTCCTGAAATGGGCAAGCTTGAGAGGCGCGTCGTTGCCGCGCCGAGACTGGCATGGCTCGCGGCCAGCGCCGCGCTTGCGCTCTGCCTCGGTGCGCCGGCGCACGCGCAATCCAACGGGCCGATCAAGATCGGCGTCATCGCCGAGGCGCAGTCGGTTGCCGGCTCGTCGATCCCGCAGGCCGCGCAGCTCGCCGCCGACGAGATCAACGCCAAAGGCGGCCTCAACGGCCGCAAGATCCAGATCATCCCCTACGACAATCACTCCTCCGCCGCCGAGTCGGTGCGCGCGTTCCAGCGCGCCGCGACCGAGGATCACGTCAACGCCGTGATCGCCAGCTACATCAGCGAGGTCGTGCTGGCGCTCGAGCCGTGGACCGGCCGCCTGAAAACCGTGATGGTGACGCCGGGCGCGGCTTCCGACGTCATCACCCAGAACATCGCCAAGGACTACGACCACCTCAAATATACGTTCCACGGCTATTTGACCTCGACCAGCCTGTCGGACCAGGTCTGCGCTGCGGCGAAGGACCTGTTGGTCAAGGATCTGCACATGAAATCGGCCGTGGTCATGAGCGAGGACGCCGCGTGGACCACGCCGCTCGACGCCGAGTATCTGAAGTGTCTGCCGCAGATCGGGCTCAAGGTGCTCGATCACATCCGCTTCTCGCCCGACACCACCGATTTCACGCCGATCTTCAACAAGATCGAGGGCGAAAAGCCCGACGTGATGATCACCGGCATCTCGCATGTCGGCACCCAGCCGACGGTGCAGTGGAAGCAACAAGAGGTGCCGATCCCGATGTTCGGCATTTCCTCGCAGGCGACCAACTCGACGTTCTGGAACGACACCAACGGCGCCACCGACGGCGTGCTGTTTCAGGCGGTGTCCGGACCGGGCGTGGCGGTGTCGCCCAAGACGCTGCCGTTCGTCGCGGCGTTCCAGAAGAAATACGGCAATCTGCCGTCGTACTGCGGCTATACCGCCTATGATGAGGTCTATTACATCGTCGACGCGATCAAGCGCGCCGGCTCGACCGATCCGGACAAGCTCGTCGCCGCGCTGGAACGGACCGACTACGTCGGCACCATCGGCCGCGTGCAGTTCAAGGGCAAGGGCACGCCCAATCCGCATGCGCTCAAGGTCGGTTCCGAGAGCATCACCGGCCTGATGCTGCAATGGCAGGACGGCAAACAGGTCAACCTGTGGCCGGAAAAGCTCGCCAACGGCAAGATGAAATTCCCGAAGTTCATCAAGGTCGGCGCGGCGAATTGACAAGGCAACAAACGCCCTCACTAATAGATCTCCCCGCCCTCGCGCGCGGGGAGATTTGTTGTAATACCAATAGCCTTTGATGATGATGCATCTCATTACCTCATCCTGAGGTGCGAGCGAAGCGAGCCTCGAAGGATGTAGGCCGAGGCCGATCGAAATCGGGCTTGCCCGATTTCGGCAGCTTTATTGTCCAGATCGGCTACAGCCGATCTGGATGGCCTGCATCCTTCGAGGCTCGGCGCGAAGCTTGTCATCGGGCCGGCCGAAGGCCGGACCCGTTGGCGCCGAGCACCTCAGGATGAGGGTCACTATTGAGTGCGGCTGGCACTAGCTTAGCGTGGTCGGACCGATGCTGTTCTGGCAAATCCTGATCGACGGCTTTGCGATCAGCTCGCTTTACGCGCTCGGCGCCACCGGCTTTGCCCTGATCTTCGGCGTCTCCGGCGTGCTCAACCTGTCGCATGGCGCGCTGATGGTGGCGGCCGTGGTGGCAGCCTGGGCCGCCGGCAACGACCTGCACGCCGGGCCGTATTCCGGCGCGGCGCTCGGCGTGGCGGTCGGCTTTGCCGCCTCGCTGGTCACTTATTTCCTCATCGTGCGGCCGCTGCAGACGACGCGGAAGATCCGCGAGGAAGAAAAGGAGATCTTCATCCTCACGGCGACGCTGCTGTGGGGCATCATGATCCAGGAACTGATCGCGTACCTCTACACCAACAATGCCAAAACCGTGGCGCCGATCGTGGAAGGCGTGGTCTTACTCGCCGGCGTGCGCACGCCGACCAACGAGATTTTCACCGCATTGGTGTGCTGGCTGGTGATCGGGCTGTTGTGGCTTCTGGTCAACCGCAGCCGCGCCGGCAAAGCGGTGCTTGCGGCCTCGATGAATCCGCGCGGCGTGACGCTGCTCGGCGTCGAACTGTCGCAGGTCTATATCGCGGTCTGGGCGATCTACGGCGTGCTGGTCGGCGTCGCCGGCGTGCTGCTCGGCATGTTCTTGGGCGTGTCCTCCTACAGCGTCGGGCCGCTGACCGCGAGCGCCTTCTCGATCGTCGTGCTGGGCGGCCTCGGCAGCGTGTCCGGCGCGCTGCTCGCGGCCTACGTGGTCGGTTATCTCGAGACCATCACCGCGTATCTGATCTCGCCGGCCTATCGCACCATTCCGGCGCTGCTGCTGCTGGTCGCCGTCATGTACGTGCGGCCGCGCGGCCTGTTGGGACGCCGCTAGATGCGCTCGTTTGCGACCGCGCGCATTCTTCTCGTTGGGCTCGGCGTGATCGTGCTCGCCTCGTTCCTGCCGTTGTGGGTCACCGGCTACATTCTCGGCCTGTTGACGCTCGCCTATTACTTCGGCGTGTTCGCCATGGCCTGGGACCTCTTGTTCGGCTTTGCCGGCGAGGTCAATTTCGGCCCGACCTTCCTGATCGGGGTCGGCGCCTATACGGCCGGCATTCTCGATAATCTCTATCAGCCGCCGATCGCACTGTGCATCGCCGCCGGCGCACTCGCCGCCGTGACCGCAGGCGTGGTGCTGGCGCTGCCGGCGCTGCGCCTGCATGGCCCCTATTTCGGCCTGACCACGCTCGTCGCCGTGCTGATCCTGCAGAACTTCGTCGTCGTCGACGCGCATTTGACCGGCGGCGAAATCGGGCTGACCGTGCCGGACGTCATCTCGATCAGCGACGCCATCAACTACCTGATTGCGCTGTGGTTCATGGCGGTGAGCGGCGCGATCCTGTTCTGGCTGTCGCGCTCGCCGGTCGGGCTCATTCTGCAGGCGAGCGGGCAGGACGCGGTGCAGGCCGGCGCGCTCGGCTTCAACGTCACCAAGCATAAGCTCGCCGCCTTCATCATCAGCGCGTTCTTCTCCGGCCTCGCCGGCGCGCTGTTGGTGTTCTATCTCGGCTCGGCTTCGGTCGGCACGCTGGTCGACATCACGGTCAGCGTGCAGATCATCATTGCCGCGGTGATCGGCGGCCGGCGCACCATCCTGGGCGGCGTCCTCGGCGCGGTGTTCCTGATCGCCATGAGCGAGGCGCTGCGGCCGCTCGGCGATCTGTCGAACTTCGTCGTCTTTGCCATGGCGCTGGTGGTGGTGCTGCTGTTTCCTTCCGGCTTTTTCGGCCTGCTCACGCGCACCAGGGAACAGGCGTGAGCACGGCCGAAAAACGCGCCCACCTCGACGTGAGCGGGCTGACCAAGCGGTTCGGCGGCCTGGTCGCCGTCAAGGACATGGCGCTGGCGGTCGGCGCCGGCAAGATTCTCGGCCTGATCGGTCCGAACGGCTCCGGCAAATCCACCGTGATGAAGCTGATCATGGGCATCGAACGGCCCGACGCCGGCTCGGTGCGCATCAACGGCATCGAGGTCGCCGGCTGGCCGTCGCATCGCATCGCTCGCATGGGCGCCGGCATCGTGTTCCAGCATTCGCGGCCGCTGCACCGCCAGACCGTGCTGGAAAACATCACGCTGGCGCTGCTCCCGGACAAGCTGATGCAGCCCTTCGCCGATCCGCAGACCGATGCCCGCGCCCGCGCCATCGCCGCACGCGTCGGCTTGAGCGACGTGCTCGACCGCCGCCCGGCGACGCTGCCGTTTGCCGACCTGCGCAAGATCGAAATCGCCAAGGCAATCGCCCGCGATCCGCAGGTGCTGTTGATCGACGAGCCGTTTGCCGGACTGACCGTGAAGGAGACCGCCGCGTTTTCCGAGCTGATTTGCGAGTTGCGCGACGACGGCCGCGCCGTGCTATTGGTCGACCACAACGTCAAGAGCGTGGCGCGCATGGTCGACCGCGTCATCGCCATGTATGTGGGCGAACGCATCGCCGAAGGCAGCGCCGACGAGGTGATGCGCGACGAGACGGTGCGGCGCGTCTATCTCGGCGGCTCGCTCGAAACCGCCGCGCGTCCGGAATCCTCGTTCCGCGATGCGGCGACGCCGTTCCTCGCCGTCGACAATGTCAGCGTCCATTACGGCAAGGCGCAGGCGCTGGACAACGTCTCGATCCACATCCATGCCGGCGAGTTCGTCTCCGTGGTCGGGCTCAACGGCGCCGGCAAGACCACATTGTTCAACACCATCTCGGGCCTCCTTCCCTACTCCGGTGAAATTCGCCGCGAGGGTGCGCCGCTGCGCGGCCACTCGGCGGCGGCGATCGCGCGCGGCGGCATCGTGCAATGCTCGGAAGGCCGCGACCTGTTCGTCTACATGAGCGTGCGCGAAAATCTCGATCTCGGCGGCCAGCACCTGCCGCGTGCCGCGCACGCCGAGCAGATCGCCTGGCTGTTCGACCTGTTCCCGGTTCTAAGAGATCGACAAAAGCAGGCCGCCGGCACGCTCTCGGGCGGCGAGCAGCAGATGCTGACGATCGCGCGCGCGCTGATGATGAAGCCGAAGCTGCTCATGCTCGACGAGCCGACGCTGGGCTTGGCCCCCGTCATCCTCGAGCAGATATCGAAAGCGCTGGAGCGGCTGCGCCAGACCACCGCCATCACCGTGCTGCTTGCCGAGCAGAACGTCACCTTCGCGCTGCCGCACGCCGACCGCGTCTACGTGCTCGAACACGCCCGCATCGTCTGGGAAGGCGAGCCGGCAAAATTCGCCGCCGAGATGGGCACCGGGTATTTGTAGCTGTTTTCATCCCGCTCGTCCCCGCGAAAGCGCATAGGGGCTAACATAGGCCTGTTTCCCGGATGCGATGCAGCGCCATAAGCGCGGTTACGCGCTTTTGCTGCGCTGCGCCCGGGAAACGCAGCTATGTTAGCGCCTATGCGCGAAAGCGGGCACCCAGAACGGATTCCGTGGAGCAAGCCGCCCCTGGATTCCCGCTTGCGCGGGAATGAGCGGGTTCTTACTTAGGCGTCCTTGCCGGTGTCGATCGCGGGGCGGTGCCGTACCCGGAACACGACGAAGTGCGACATCGAAAAGTTCACGACGAAGCTCGCCACGACGGCGATCGCCTTGGCGACCCAGACCGGTAGGAGCAGCACCTGCGCGGCGAAGACCAGGGTCGTCGTGTTGGCGGTCCAGCCCAATATGTTGGAGGCAAGGAAGGCCAAATAAGCGCGCCAGCGCAGCTTGCGGCCGGACTCGGCGGCGAACGTGATCGATGAGTTCAGGATGTAGGAGCCGGTCACCGCGACCGAAAATGACATCATGTTGGCGACGATCAACCCTACGGTGGTGGGGTCGGCGCAGCGGCACGACACCGACACCGAATCGAAGAACGCCAATGCCCCCTCCGACCGGCTCAACGCGAGCCGCGCCAGCAGGAACATGCTGTAATCGACCAGCGTGTTGATGACCCCGACGAAGGCGAACGTCATCGCCTTGAGGCTGAGCGCGCGGTAGCGCCAGGCGGCGAACGGCCAGAACTGAAGCGTGAGCAGCCGCGGGACGAAGGCCATGGCGCACCCGCATATCATGTTCGCGGCAAGACGCCAGCCCCGGCCGGTGCGCCCGTTAGCCAGGTTCCGCCGCTCTTATCCTGCGAATGCGCCGTGAACGCGCGACAGCGCCTGTGGATTGCGCTATAGATCGCGGCCACGAGGGTTTGAGTTGATGTCAGCTGCAATCCAGCCAAGGCTGGCGCCGGCGCGCGCCGGGCTGTCGATCGTCGTGCCGGTCTATAACGAGGCGGCGGGCCTGCCCCGCCTGCATGCCGATCTGACCGCGGTTGCGCGCAACCTGGGCAGCCGCCGCGCGCTCAACTGCGAAGTGGTCTATGTCGACGACGGCAGCGAAGACGAAACGCTCGCGGTCGCCCGCGCGCTGCCGGCCGACGGCCTCGACGTGCAGGTGGTATCGCTGTCGCGCAATTTCGGCAAGGAGGCCGCTCTGCTCGCCGGGCTCGACCACGCCCGGCTCGGCGCCGTCGTGTTCATGGACGGCGACGGCCAGCATCCGCCGGCCTTGATCGAAACCCTGGTGGCGCACTGGCTCGACGACGATTGCGACGTGGTCTACACCGCCAAAGCGCACCGCGCCGACGAAGCGGTGACCCGGCGCATCGCCGTAAAGGCTTTCTACCTCCTGCTCAATTGGGGCGCGCGCAGTAAGATTCCCGAGGATGCCGGCGATTTCCGGCTCTTATCGCCGCGGGCGGCGGGCGCGCTGCGCCAGCTTCCCGAGCGCAATCGCTTCTTCAAGGGTTTGGCGAGCTGGATCGGCTTTCGCCAGAAGCGCATCGATTACGAGCCGGCGCCGCGCTCCGGCGGGCGGAGCACCTGGAATTTCCGCTCGCTGATGGGACTCTCGCTCAACGGGCTGACCGCGTTTTCGCTGGCGCCGCTGCGCGTTGCCACCATGCTCGGACTGTTGCTCGCCGCACTGGCGCTGCTGTACGGCGTCGAGATCGTTTACGAGACCGTGGTCTACGGCGAGAGCGTCCCCGGCTATCCGTCGGTGTTCGTCGGCGTGATGGTGCTCGGCGGCGTGCAGTTGATCATGCTCGGCGTGCTCGGCGAATACATCGGCAAGATCCTGTTCGAGATCAAAGGCCGGCCGGTCTATTTCGTCGCCGAGCACGACCTCAAGCACGACGTCAAGGGCGACACCAAGGGCGACGTGACGATGCACGACGCCGCCGAATGATCGAGCGCCCGCGCCGACGCATCGTGCTCACCGCCGACGATTACGGCATCTCGCCCGCGGTCAGCGGCGCGATCCGTGACCTGATCAGCCGCCGCCGCATCAACGCCACCTCGGTCATGGTCGTGGCGCCGAGCTTTTCCCGCGGCGAAGCGGCGACCCTGCGGCAGGCCGCCGCCGATCATGCGTCGATCGGCCTGCACCTGACCCTGACCGGACCGTTTGCCCCGCTGTCGCAGCATTTTGCGCCGCTGCGCCGCGGCGCGTTCTTCCCCCTCGCCTCGATGGCGCGCCGCGCGCTGTCGCGCGCGCTCATTCCCGCGCTGCTCGACGCCGAGATCGCCGCGCAGTTCGCCGCGTTCCGCGACCTGTTCGGCCGCGCGCCGGATTACGTCGACGGTCATCAGCACATCCACCTCTTTCCGCAGATCAGCGAAGCGCTGCTGCGCGTCACCAAGCATGCGGCGCCGACGGCCTGGCTGCGCCAGTGTGCGCGCGCGGTGCGAAGCAATCTCGAGCCGAAGGGGCTCGTGCTCGATGCCTTGAGCCGGCGGCTGCAGCGCCTCGCCGCCGCCCACGGCGTGCGCACCAATCCGGCCTTCGCCGGCACCTATGCGTTCCGCGCCAATGCCGATTTCGCCAAACTGTTTCCGAAATTTCTCGACCGCCTGCCCGACGGCGGCGTCGTCATGTGCCACCCGGGCAAAGTCGACGCCGAGCTGATCAGGCTCGATCCGCTGACCGATCTGCGCGAACGTGAATACGCGTTCTTTTTGGACGACGGATTTCCGCAGCTCCTCGCCGCGCACGGTGTGACTTTGTCGTAGCCCGGATTGAGCGCCAGCGAAATCCGGGAGCGGCGCGCAAGTCAACAAATCTTCCTGGATTGCGCTGCGCGCAATCCAGGCTACGAAATCTCACATCACCACGACCTTGGTGCCGACCTTGACGCGATTGTAGAGGTCGATGACGTCGGCATTGCGCAGCCGGATGCAGCCTGACGACACATTGTGGCCGATGGTCCACGGCTCGTTCGAGCCGTGGATGCGATAATCGGTGGCGCCGAGATACATCGCCCGCGCGCCGAGCGGGTTGTCCGGACCGCCGGCCATGAAGCGCGGCAGTTCCGGCTGCCGCTTGAGCATCGCCTCGGGCGGCCGCCAATCCGGCCATTCGCGCTTGGCGGTGATGGTCTTGACGCCGGCCCAGGTGAAACCCGGGCGGCCGACGCCGATGCCGTAGCGCAGCGCCTTGCCGCCGTCCTCCACCAGATAAAGAAATTTGTTCGGCGTATCGATCACGATCGTGCCGGGCGGCTCGTTGCCCTGGTAAGCCACGACCTGGCGATCGTATTTCGGATCGACCGGCGGATGTTGCGCCTCGGCCCAATTGGAATCGGCGTCATCCGGATCGTTGACCGCAAAGCTCGCTTGGCGTTGCCCGGCAGGGGCTTGCGCTTCGGCCGGCGCGCGGTAGGCGGGCGGAGCCGAAGCCGTTTCGCGCGCGCCGCCGAACAGAAATTCGATGAAGCCGCCGCCGAGATTGGGCTGCGCGGCGGCGTAACTTCGTCCTGCCAAAGGCGGCGCGGCGGACGCCGGCTGCGGCTCTATCGCGTTGGTTGTTTCGGGTGCGATTTGTAACGGATCAGCCAAAGCCGGAACGACACACGCGCTGACAACGAGCGCCGACATGCAGATACGCCGCATTGTTCTGTACTCTTGACTCGACGGGGATCACTCGATACGGGCGCGCGCTTGCGGCGCGCGCGGGCAAGGAGACACTGTCTCCTGGCCTGACGAGTACAGGCGAAACCGCGATTGTTTGGTAAATTTTTTCCGCACCGCCGCGGCGGCAGCGGGCCTTGGCGGATTGTTCATCACGTTACGGTTTATTTTGCGTCAATCGCGTGGCCTCATGGTTAACCAGACCTGTCCTGCTGCAGCTCGCGCAGGCCGGCAGTCATGACCGGGGGGGGCGCCATGAACGCCATATTAATCGGCGCAACCCTAGTGTGTCGGCGGGAGGGGAGCGCTGACAGGTGGTCGGATGGCGGAGCTGCGCAAGGTTTTCCGAATCGAACAGACGAATGCGGCGCTGCTCCAGCCGGGCGGCGAAACCGCGCCAGGCGGACCGCACTACGCCGAAATCGTGCGCGAGCTGCGTGAGCTGCGCGCCGCGCTTGCGGCGTCGGCGCCGCCGCCGGCGGCCGACGCCGCAGCGCCTCGCCACGCAAGCCGGCTGAGCAGCCAGCTCAATCTGATCGCCGGCGCGATCCGAGGCGGCAACAGCGCCAAGGTCGGCGAAGCGGACGCTGCGGCCGGCTCCAACTCCGGCGGCACGGACCCCAAGGCCATGCCGCGCGTCGCCCATGAGCTCAACGCGGTGGTCCAGGGCAGCGAACGCGCGACGCAAAAGATCCTCGCCGCCGCCGAACAGATCGACGTCACCGCCAACACCCTCACCGCCGCGCTCGACGGCCGGATCGAGCAGGGTTTGGCCCAGGACATCCAGGACCTGGTGATCCAGATCTTCGAGGCGTGCAATTTTCAGGACCTGATCGGCCAGCGCGTCGCCAAGGTTTTGGCGACGATCGACTTCGTCGAAGATCACATCGCGCGCGTGCTCGACGAGATCACCACCGCCTCGGCCAGCGCGCCGCGCTGCGGCGCCAATGTCTTGCACGGTCCGCGCCTGGAAGGCGATGCGGGTCACGCCAGCCAGGACGAGGTCGACGCCATGTTCGGCAATCGGCGCGTGGAGAAATAGCGAGTGGCGAAATAGCGAATGGCGAATAGTGCGAGCACCATTCGCCATTTCGCTATTCGCTATTCGCTATTCTACCCGGCTGTCGGATCGCGGCGAAACACGCAAGCGCCACTGCGGCGAATGCCGCCACCAAAGCAAGGCCGGCGGCATCCGAGGTGCGCTCGGCGACGAACGACAAGCACACCGGCGCCGCCGCCTGCACCACCAGAAACGGTCCGGCGATGCGCCCGATCAAGCGGCCGTAACCGGCGGCGCCGAACAGCGCCAGCGGCACGGTGCCGCGCGCGATAGTCATCAGGCCGTTGGCCATGCCGTACAGCACCGCGAAGCCGGCAGCGAGCGGCGCGGAAAACGGCAACAGCACCAGCAGCACGAACGCCGCGACCAGCAAGCCGATGGCGAGCCGCGCGGTCCATAGCGGATGCAGATTGGCGCCGAAGGCGAGTTCGCATAGGCGGGCCAGCACCTGCGCCGGGCCGAACAACATGCCGATGGCGACGACGGTCGCCGGCGTCAGGCCGAAACGCTCGAAAATCGCCAAAAGCTGCGCCGACAGCGCCGAGGGCACGAAGGCGTAGGCGGAAAATGCGGCGGCAACCAGCGCGTAGGCGATGCCATAGGCCGGCAGGGGCGCGCCGGGCTTGGGCTGCGGCAAGCCTTTCGGCTCGCGATCGGCTTTGCGGGCAACGGGCGGCGCGCGCTGCCGCGGCAGCGCCAAGGCGTGCAGTGGCGCCGCGAACAGGGCCAATAACGCCGCATAGACCAGATAAGCGCCGCGCCAGCCGACATGATCGATCAGAACCTGGGTGACCGGCCAGCTCACGGTCGAGGCAAAGCCGCCGGCAAGCGTCAGCGCCGTGATCGGCGCCCGCGCCTGGTTGCCGAAAATGCGGCCCAGCGTCGCGAACGCCGGATCGTAGAGCGCCGCCGCCATGGCGACGCCGAGCACCGTCCACGCCGCGTAATAGGCGAGCGCGTTCGGCGCGTAGACGAGGCCCACAAGTCCGGCGGCGCCGATCAACGAGCCGCACGGCATCACCACGTGACCACCGCAGCGGTCGATCAGCGCGCCGACATACCGCGACACCAGGCCGCCGACCAAAAGGCCCACGGAAAAGCCGCCCATGGCGAACGACTTCGACCAGCCGTGATCGGCAGCAATCAACGGCACCGTCAGCACCGGCGGATAGAACATCGCGCCCCAGGACAAAATCTCGGTCGCGCCGAGCACGCTGACGGCGCGCCAGGGGCCGAGCAAAAAATCACGCGCGCTGGGCATGATGGCTTTCGTCATTCCGGGGCCGCGCGGAAGCGCGGAGCCCGGAATCCATAAACCCGATTCTGGGAGCATGGATTCCGGACTTGCCGCTGCGCGGCAATCCGCAATGACGGCGTGCTAATGTGCCGGCTTGCGCGCCCGCGCCTGGGTGCCTTCCGGCGCGCAGCGGACGTAGACGCCGATGCCATAGCGGCCGGCCACTTCCGGATCGATCCAGCGCAGCACCATGGTGCGGCCGTCCGACGATACGATCTCGCGATCCTGCATGCCGCCGGCCGGCCCGGGCGGACCGATATAGTTCTTGCCGCTCGGGCTGCCCTTGAGCCGCAGCTCCTGCAATTGCGCGCTGTCGGCGAGGTACATCATGACGCCGCCGGTCGGGCCGCGATCGATCACCACCGGCTCGCCGCACTGCGCGCGTGCCGCGCTTTCGGTCCGCGCCAAGTCCTCCGGGCGGTGATAGGAGCCGTAGCCCCAACGTCCGACGATCTCCTCCGGCCGGATCGAGGCCGGGATTTCCGGCACCGGTGGCGGCGCTGCAGCCGGCACCTCCGCGGCCGGCGGATTGGTGGTGCAGCTGCCGAGCGCCAGCACACAGAGCGCGGCCGCCGCCGCGAAGACACGGAAATCGCGCAGCCAAGCGCTCATGAACGTCTCCTTGATCCTCGATGGACTGCCCGGGCCACCAGCCCTCTGCCCGAATGCTACGTCCCAGCTCTTTCGCTTGACCCCGTTTCAGCCGCTTTTGCCGCTGAATTTAGCCGTGACGGTGACTTTCGCCGAAAAAGCCGCCCACCGGCAAGTTCTACCCCCGCCGTCCTTTCCAGTTTGTTAGCCATGAAGGCGCGCGGCCTTGACACGCTTGGCGCCAGCGCCTATTTCCGCGCTAGGCGTCTGGCACTCAGCCTAAATGAGTGCTAATACGCTGAAAAACAAAATCTTTTCGTTTTACGGCAACGGCCGCGCTTAAGGCCAGCGGCCACAGAGGATGATCATGGCAAAACTGAAATTCCGTCCGTTGCATGACCGGGTGGTCGTCAAGCGGATCGATGCCGAAGAGAAGACCAAAGGCGGCATCATCATCCCCGATACCGCCAAGGAGAAGCCGCAGGAAGGCGAAATCGTCGCCGTCGGCCCCGGCGGCCGCGACGAGAACGGCAAGCTGATCCCGATCGACATCAAAGCCGGCGACCGCGTGCTGTTCGGCAAGTGGTCGGGCACCGAGGTCAAGATCGACGGCGAAGAGCTCCTCATCATGAAGGAGTCCGACATCATGGGCGTGGTCGCCTAGTTGAATTCCTCATCCTGAGAGCCTGTGAATCTATCGATTTTGGAGGTTCGCGACCTGAGTCAAATCAACGACTTAGGACCCTCGAAAATCGCAAAACGCGAATAGATTCACATGCTCTGAGGTGCTCGCCGCAGGCGAGCCGCGAAGGATGAGGCCACGGAGCAGCACCCTTCGAGGCTCGCGGCTTTGCCGCTCGCACCTTCAGGGTGAGGACAGACAGAGAGATTCGAGGAGCAAACAAATGGCTGCCAAAGACGTACGATTTTCCACCGAAGCCCGCGACCGTATGCTGCACGGCGTCGAGGTGCTCGCCAATGCGGTGAAGGTGACGCTCGGCCCGAAGGGCCGCAACGTCGTGCTCGACAAGAGCTTCGGCGCGCCGCGCATCACCAAGGACGGCGTCACTGTCGCCAAGGAGATCGAGCTCGACGACAAGTTCGAGAACATGGGCGCGCAGTTGGTGCGCGAGGTGGCGCAGAAGACCAACGACCAGGCCGGCGACGGCACCACGACCGCAACGGTGCTGGCCTATGCCATCGTCAAGGAAGGCGCCAAGGCGGTCGCCGCCGGCATGAACCCGATGGATCTCAAGCGCGGCATCGACCTCGCGGTCAAAGCCGTGGTCGCGGATATCGAGAAGCGCGCCAAGAAGGTCGGCTCGTCCTCGGAGATCGCTCAGGTCGGCACCATTTCGTCGAACGGCGACAAGGAAGTCGGCAAGATGATCGCCAACGCCATGCAGAAGGTCGGCAACGAAGGCGTCATCACCGTCGAAGAGGCCAAGGCGCTGGAGACCGACATCGAGATCGTCGAGGGCATGCAGTTCGACCGCGGCTATCTCTCGCCTTACTTCATCACCAACGCCGAGAAGATGACGGCCGAGCTCGAGGACCCGTACGTGCTGTTGCACGAGAAGAAGCTGTCGCAACTCCAGGCCATGCTGCCGGTACTGGAGGCCGTGGTGCAGTCCGGCAAGCCGCTGCTCATCGTCGCCGAGGACATCGAAGGCGAGGCGCTGGCCACGCTCGTTGTCAACAAGCTGCGCGGCGGCCTGAAAGTCGCGGCCGTGAAGGCGCCGGGCTTCGGCGACCGCCGCAAGGCGATGCTCGAGGACATCGCCATCCTCACCGGCGGCCAGTTGATCGCCGAGGACCTCGGCATCAAGCTCGAGAGCGTCACCACGGCCATGCTCGGCCGCGCCAAGAAAGTGGTGATCGAGAAGGAGAAGACCACCATCGTCGACGGCGCCGGCAAGAAGAAGGAGATCGAGGCCCGCGTCGCCCAGATCAAGGCACAGATCGAGGAAACCACCTCCGACTACGACCGCGAGAAGCTGCAGGAGCGGCTGGCCAAGCTCGCCGGCGGCGTGGCGGTGATCCGGGTCGGCGGCTCCACCGAGGTCGAAGTCAAGGAGAAGAAGGACCGCGTCGAGGATGCGCTCAACGCCACCCGCGCCGCGGTCGAGGAAGGCATCGTGCCGGGCGGCGGCGTGGCGCTGGTGCGCGCCAGGAAGGCAGTCGGCAAGCTGACCAACGCCAATCCCGACGTGCAGTCCGGCATCAACATCGTGCTCAAGGCGCTGGAGCAGCCGTTGCGCCAGATCGCGGAAAATTCCGGCGCCGAAGGCTCCATCGTCGTCAACAAGATCCTCGAGAACAAGTCGGAGACCTACGGCTTCGACGCGCAGAGCGAGGACTACGTCGACATGTTCGACAAGGGCATCGTCGATCCGGCCAAGGTGGTGCGCGCCGCGCTGCAGGATGCCGCCTCGGTCGCCGGCCTCCTCGTCACCACCGAGGCCATGGTCGCTGAGCTGCCGAAGGACAAGCCGGCCATGCCGGCAATGCCCGGCGGCGGCATGGGCGGCATGGGCGGCATGGATTACTGATCGCGCGATCAGCGAACAAAAACGCGAAAGGGCGCGGTGCGAGCCGCGCCTTTTTTGTTTGATTTCGCTGCGATACTAAAAGTGTCGTAGGGTGGGCTGAGCGCAGCGAAGCCCACGCGGACTGAGGTCGCACCGGTAGACGTGGGCACGGCGCGGAGCTTGTCATCGGGCCGCGCTTCGCGCCGACCCGTTGGCGCCTTTGCCCACTCTACGCTCGCCACATAAGAGACGATCGCGCTATATTCGTCTCCACTGCGGCTCACAGGCGCCAATAATCCCGTGTCACTCCGTCATCGCGTTTTGCAGCATTTGCGCTCGCGGCTTGCCGCCGATGCGTTGCCGCTGCGACTCGTATTCTGGGACGGCGAGGGCTTCGATTTCGCCGCGCTGCCGAGCGTGACGATCACACTGCATTCCGCAAGACTGCTCCGTCTTCTGCTGTCCGGTAATTTCGCCGCGCTCGGCGACGCCTATGTGGCCGGCGAGATCGGCGTCGACGGCTCGATCGCCGATATCATGCGGGTCGGCATTACGCTGGCCGAACGGGTCGGCAAGTCGACGGCGCTGAGCCGTCTCGGCCGTCTCGCATCCCTGGTGCCGCGCCGCCACTCGCCGCGGAAGGACCGGGCGGATGTCGGCTATCATTACGATGTCGGCAACGATTTCTATCGGCTCTGGCTCGATGACAACATGATCTATTCGTGCGCCTATTTCAAAGACGGCACCGAGGACATCGACCTCGCCCAGCGCCAGAAACTCGATCACATCTGCCGCAAGCTGATGCTTCGGCCGGGCGAGCGGCTGCTTGACCTCGGCTGCGGCTGGGGCGGTTTGTTGTATTGGGCGGCGCAGCATTACGGCGTCACCGGCGTCGGCATCACGCTGAGCGAGCGCCAATGCGCCTATGCGCGGCAATGGATCGCCGCCGGCCAGCTCGGCGGCAAGGTCGAAATCCTCAAGCAGGATTACCGCGACCTCGCCGACGCTGCCGGCTTCGACAAGATCGTCTCGGTCGGCATGTATGAGCATGTCGGCATCCGCAATCTGCCGCGCTATTTCGCGACGGTGCGCCGGCTGTTGCGTCCCGGCGGCGCTTTCCTCAATCACGGCATCGTCACGACCGATCCGCACGGCCGCGCCCAAGGCCCGGCCGGCGGCGAATTCATCGGGCGCTACGTGTTTCCCGGCGGCGCGGTGCCGCATCTGTCGCGCGTTGTTTTCGAAGTTGCGCGCGCCGGGCTGGAATTCGCCGACGCCGAGGATTTGCGTCCGCATTACGCCCGCACGCTGTCGCACTGGTCGCAGCGCCTGGAAGCGCGGCGCGACGAGGCAATCCGCGCCGCCGGCGAGCGGCGCTATCGCATCTGGCGGGTCTACCTCGCCGGCATGGCGCATGCGTTCGACCGCGGCTGGCTGTCGGTCGCCCAGGTGCTGGCATTCCGGCCGGCGCAGAACGCCGAGCCATACCGGCCATGGACGCGAAGCTACCAGTATCGCGACACCCGCGCCGCGTCCGGCGCCGGCAGCGTCCCGCTCGCCGGGCGGCTCGATCTTGCCGGCGGCGCGGCGGCCGCGCCGACGCAGGCGGGCGCAGCGGATTGTCCGCGCGTCAATTAATTGGTCATGAGCCGGAAACGCAGCGGCGTGGTGCCGAGGAAATCGACGACGTCGCCGTCACGGCGCCAATTCGTCACCTGCGACAGCGCCGTGAGCAATGCGGCGTCTTGGGTCAGTTGATCCGGCGTGCATTGCGCCGACAAGGTTTTGCTCGGAACGATGGTAATGGCGTCGGCGGTGACGCTCGCCGAGCCGGACACCCGCGCGCACCACAGATTGAAGGCGGCGGCGCCGTCTTCGTCGATTTCGATGGTTGGCACGCGCTTGCTGCCGGGCAGCGGCGCCGCATCGAGCGCGAGTTCGCTGCCGAACGGAAACGCGGTGTCGCTCGCCGTCGCGGGCATGATCGCGCCGGCAAGCGCGACGCAAGCGAAGAGACCGGCTATGTGCCGGCGCATGCGATTCATCGTTATCTCCGGAAGGATGGGCCGATCGGCAAGCGAAAGCGCCCGGCTGGAGCGCCGCCGCGTCTGATCAAGCGCAATGGCCCGCCGGCCGTCAAGCCTCTTCGCGCGTGAACGAAAGCGGGGCCGCCGACGGCGGCCCCGTGCATGTTTTGCGAGACGCGCGGCTAGTGCGGTGCCGCAGCCAGCACCGCGATGTTCGGGAAGAACAAGTAGCAGGCGACCCCGATCACGACCAGCCAGCCGAGGAGGACGAGGCACCAGCCGAAATTGTGGCGGATCACCTCGCCTTCGTTGCGCACGAACTTCGTGGTCGACACGCCGACGCTCGCGGTCTGCGGCGCGATCGGCTTGCCGATCTCGGCGCCGACCGAGTTGAGCGACGGCAGCAGCAGCACCGGGAAGCCAAGGAGCTTGCCGACCAAAGCCTGGAACGCGCCGAACATGGCGTTGGTCGACGTATTGCTGCCCGACAGCGCCACGCCGATGAAGCCCAGGATCGGCGCCACGACGATGAAGGCCGGCCCGATCTTGGAGAACGCGCTGGCCAGCGAGCCCGCCATGCCCGAGTAGTTGAACACATAGGCGAGGCCGAAGATGAACAC
>JASHPU010000177.1 GCA_030037885.1 Xanthobacteraceae bacterium
CGGCCGCGCGGCATGCCCGGATTGGCGAGCGCAATGTTCTCGTGGATGGTGCGGTTGAACAGCACGTTCTCCTGCAGCACGACGCCGATCTGGCGGCGCAGCCAGGCGCTGTCGACTTGGCCGATATCGACGCCGTCGATCAGAATCTGGCCGCGGTCGGGCCGATAGAGCCGTTGGATGAGCTTGGTCAGGGTCGACTTGCCGGAGCCGGAATGGCCGATGATCCCGAGCACCTGGCCGGCTGGTATGTCGAGATTGACGTCGCGCAAGACGTCGGCGGCGTCGGGCCGATAGCGGAAGCTCAGCCCGGATATTTTGACGTCGCCGCGCATCGGCGGCAGATGCGCGCTGGCGAGTCGCTGCGCCTCGGGCGGGCTGTTGAGGATATCGCCGAGCCGCTGCACGGAAATTTGCACCTGCTGAAAACTCTGCCACAGCTGCGACAGCCGCAGGATCGGAGCAGTCGCCTGGTTCATGATCATGTAGAAGGCGACCAGGCCGCCGATCGTCAGGTCGCTGTCGATGACAGCCTTGGCGCCGAAGAACAGCACCGCGGCGGTCGTCACTTTGTTGACGTAGCCGATTGCGTTCTGGCCGAAATTGCTCAGAATTACCGCCTGGAACGAGGTTTTGACGTAGGCGGCGAGGCGGTCGTCCCATTCGTTGCGCAGGATCGGCTCGACCGCGGCGGCCTTCAACGTCTGTATGCCGAACACGGACTCGACCAGGAGCTGTTGGCTGGCGGCGCCCGTGTTGAACCGCTGGTTGATTTTCTGCCGCAACGCCGGCCGCACCAGATAGGCGATCAGCACATAAAACGGAATTGAGCAGAGCACGATCAGCGCCAGCGTCGTCGAATAGAGAAACAGGACGGCGACGAACACGATCGCGAACAACAAGTCGATGATCGACGACAGACCCTGGCCGGTGAGAAAGTTGCGGATCGTCTCGACCTCGCGAACCCGTGCCACGGTTTGGCCGGTCGGCCGCGTCTCGAAATAGGAAAGCGGCAGCCGCAGCAGATGGTCGAACACCCGGCTGCCGAGCTCGACGTCGATGCGGCTCGTCGTATGGCTGAGTGCATAGGAGCGCAGGTATTGCAGCATAACGTCGAACAGGCCGATCGCCACCAGACCGGTGACGATGACGATCAGCGTCGACAAACCCTTGTGCACCAGAACCTTGTCGATGATGATCTGAAAGAACAACGGCGTGACCAGCGCGAACAGCTGCACGAACAGCGATGCGACAAGGACGTGGGCGAGAGGTCCGCGGTAGCGCCAGATGGACGGCAGGAACCAGCGGAACCCGAACGTGGCCGGATCGATGCCGGCGCCACCGAAGCGGCGCGTCACCAGAATGATCTCGCCGCTCCAATCCGGCGCCGCATCGGCGGCGCTGTCGTCCCTGGCGGTACGGGTAAGCGGGTCGGCAATGCGCAACCTGCCGTCGACCAGGCGCTGAACGAGGATGCGATAGCCGCCGTCCTTCATGCGCAGGATGGCCGGCGTCGGCACCGAACTAAGCCGCCTGGGCTGCTCGTTTGGCAAGGCCCGTGCCTTTAATCCCAGTCGGGTGGCTGCCCGCACGATGTCCTCGCCCGAGGCGGCACGCGCGCCCAGGCCGAGATCGTGGGCGAGCTGGAATGGGTCCGCGGCGATGCGGTAGTGGCCGGCGATCGATGCAAGCGCAATGAGCCCGGAGTCCGGCCGTTGCGGCAGTGGCTGAACCGAGGCGGACGCGGCCGCGCCGGCACCTGATTGCGAAGCGGCGGCAATCGGCTCGCGGGCCGCCGTATCGCTATGAGGCTCCTCCGGCCGCTCTTGCGCTCGGTTGAGTGGGGATGACATCTTCAACCTTGGCTCGGGTGGTTGCTCATTGTCTGCGCCGCTCGGTTCTCCCGAGTTCGGCGATTAGCGCGATTTTCCCCGGCATATCAACGGTTTATTTGACCGCTGGTATCCATTCCTGTACGATGAAGGGCATTGGAGAACTTCAACCTTTCACCACACTGTGAAGCTACGATTCGCCATGCGTTGGCGGTTGCCTGCTTTGACCGTCGCCTTGGCGCTGGTCGCATCGGGATTCGGCGTGCGGGGGAGCCTTTCCGCTCCGCTGGTGCAGTCTGCCCTCGGCAAAGGCGCGGCATCTCTCCAGCGCGTTGACCTACGGCGCACTCATAATCCCTTGAAACATTGTTTCAAGCGCAAAGGGGCGGAATCATGCCACGTCGTCGGCTTGGCGCCCAATGGGGCGCGCGCCGGCTCCACTGCATCACCCAGAACTTTGCCGCTGCCGAGCAGTCTGCCGCCTGGCGCAAGTTTCGGCCGAACGTACGGCAATCGTCGGATCGAGCCAAAGTCTCCAGAGTCGCAGGCCGGCAACGACGGTTCGTCTTCCCGATTGAAGTTTACCGGTGGCATTGGCGTGCCAACCAAGCGGGTGACCCTGGAAGGCGCCTTGAGCCCGTATCAGCAGCCCAATGGAAACATCGGCGCATCAACGTCCGGCAAGCTGAGCAATGGCATCGAAGAGCAGGGCATGCATTTCGGTCTTGAATGGCACTATTAGGTCAGAACCAGCTTTGCGCCATGGATAATCGGCCGTGTCGGCTAATGTTTCCGCTGCACGTCCTTGATCGCGATCGCGGCCTTCACCTGCGCCACCACGTCCGCCGGCGCGGAAACGATGCCGTCGACCGTCTGCTGCAGGTCCTCGCCGGACATCGGATTCATATTCAGGTTCGCCCGCTTGGCCGCGGCGATGAATTGCGGATCGCGCATCGTTTCGGCAAAAGCCCGGCGCAGCGCCGCGACGCGGTCGGCCGGCACGTTCGGCGCGGTCAGGATCGGCCTGCCGACCGAGACGTCGCCCGAGAGCAGCGCCAGCACGCGGCGCTGCGCGTCGTTGCCGGCAAGCTCGGTCCACAATGGCACGTTTGGCAGATCGTTTTCGCGCCGCGGACCGACCTGGAACAGAACATTGATCGCGTGGTCGCGCAGCCAATCCGGATGGGTGGCTTTCATGGAATCCCACGAATCGCTGCCGCGGCCGTCGATCTCGTGACGCTCAACCGCGATATTGATGTCGCCGCCGCCCGGATAGCCGGCAATGATCCTGAATTTGCTGCCGAGCAGAGTGTTCGAAACCTGCGGGTAGAGCACCGAAGGCGAGGTCGCGCCGGTGGCGCCGATGGCAAGCGGCTTGAGCTTGGCGTCGGCGAACGTCGCGACGCCGCTTGCCGCCGACACGTAAAGGATATTGTTGACGACGTTGAGATTGCCGATCCAGTTGAAGTTGCGGGCGTCGAACTGGACGCCGGGCTCGCCGAGCGCCTGATCGGTCGGCGTCGCCTGGCTCAGGCAGGCGATAACGCTGCCGTCCTGCGGCGCCACCTTGTACAGCCAATTCGCGGCGCTGCGGCTGCCGGCGCCCGGCATGTTCTGCGGCACGATGATCGGATTGCCCGGAATATGGCCGCCAATGAAGCGTCCGAGCACGCGCGCATAGAGATCGTAGCCGCCGCCGGGACCGTAGCCGATGATGAGCGTGATGTGCTTGCCGCGATAAAAGTTCGCGACGTTGTCGGCGCAGGCGGGGCCGGCAAGCCCCACGAGTGCAGCAGCAGCCAAAGCAGCGCAGCGGATGCGAAAGTTCATGACGAGCCTTACGCTGACGGTCGAAAGCCGGTTTTATACGATCATGATCGCCGACGAGGACGTGCGCCGCCTGCTGCCGATGCGCGAGTGTATCGGCTCCGGTCCCCGCTTTTCAGCTAACAGAAATCCCGCTCCTCAGGAACTCGGGCCCGGACAAGCCTGGGCTTTCATGCTCCGCAAGCCATTCGCGTTGCCGTGTTCCGACGCAACCATCGGGGAGCGGCGCCTTCTTTCCGACGCCTCGGTGGGCGGCAAGATCAGGGTCGGGAGTCGCTCCGCAACCCGGTTGACGATAGTGGCACCGGCCGGGCATCAAGGCGAGCGCCGGCCGTGGACGATTGGGCGGGCGGGCGAAAGGGAGAACGACCCATGGCCAACAAGGTCATCATCAGTTGTGCGGTTACCGGCTCGATTCACACGCCGACCATGTCGGACGCGCTGCCGATCACGCCCGATCAGATCGCCAGCCAGGCGATCGATGCCGCCAAGGCCGGCGCCGCCATCCTGCATCTGCATGCCCGCGATCCGAAGGACGGCCGGCCATCGCCCGATCCCAACATCTTCATGCAGTTTCTGCCGCGCATCAAACAGGCCTGCGACGCCGTGGTGAACATCACCACCGGCGGCGCCGTCACCATGACGGTCGACCAGCGCATCTCCGCCGCCAATCAGCTGTCGCCGGAAATGTGCTCGCTCAACATGGGCTCGATGAATTTTGCGCTCTATCCGATGGCGCGGCGCTACAAGACCTGGAAATACGATTGGGAGGAAAGCTATCTGCTCAATTCCGACGCTTACATCTTCCCGAATACGTTTCGCGACATCGAGAAGGTCTACAAGACCCTGGGCGAAGGCCACGGCGTCAAGTTCGAGCACGAATGCTACGACACCGGCCACCTTTATAACCTGGCGCACTGCATCGATCGCGGCCTGTTCAAGCCTCCCGTGTTCCTGCAGCTGATCTTCGGCATTTTGGGCGGCATCGGCCCCGACCTCGACTGCCTGCTGTTCATGAAGCGCACCGCCGACCGGCTGTTCGGCAAGGATTATCTCTGGTCGGTACTGGCCGGCGGCCGCCATCAGATGAATTTCTGCACCAACGCGGCGATGATGGGCGGCAACGTGCGCGTCGGCCTCGAAGACAGCCTCTATATCGGGCCGGGCAAGCTCGCCGCGAGCAACGCCGAGCAGGTGGCAAAGATCCGGCGCATCGTCGAAGAGCTCGGCTACGAGATCGCCACGCCGAACGAGGCGCGGCAAATGCTCGGGCTCAAGGGCGCCGACCGCGTCAAGTTCTAACAGACGCGATCGCTCCTGCGGCCCGCGCGCATGAACCAGATCGACCTCAAAGGCCGCACCGCCATCGTGACCGGCGGCGCGCGCGGCATCGGCTACGCGGCGGCGCAGCGGTTGTTGGCGTCCGGCGCGTCGGTGGCGCTGTGGGACCTCGACGCCGCGGCGTTGCAGCAGGCAGTCGCGTCGCTTAAGCAGAGCGGGCGCGTTCATGCTGCGGTCGTGGATGTCACGGACGCGGCAGGCATTGCCAACGCCGTCGATGCACTGATCGGCGAATCGAGCCGCATCGACATCCTGATCAACAATGCCGGCATCGCCGGCGGCAACGGACCGCTGTGGCAGCTTGAACCGGCGGTCTGGCGGCGCGTCGTCGAGGTCAATCTGATCGGTCCTTATCTGGTCTGCCGCGCCGTGGTGCCGCACATGGTGGCGGCCGGCTACGGCCGCATCGTCAACATCGCTTCGATCGCCGGCAAGGAAGGCAACCCGAACGCCTCGCATTATTCGGCCTCGAAAGCCGGCCTGATCGCTTTGACCAAGTCGCTGGGCAAGGAATTGGCCACCACCGGCGTCCTGGTGAACTGCGTCGCGCCGGCCGCGGCCAACACCGGGATGTTCCTGCAGATGAGCCGGGAGCATATCGACTACATGCGCAGCAAAATCCCGATGGACCGGCTGCTCGAGGTCGACGAGCTGGCGGCGATGATCGCCTGGCTGTCGTCGGCCGAGTGCTCGTTCTCGACCGGCGCCGTGTTCGACATTTCGGGCGGCCGGGCGGTGTATTGATTATTCTGTCCGTCACCCTGAGGTGCTCGACGCGCAGCGTCGAGCCTCGAAGGGCGACGGCCCATGAGTCCTCGGCCGCATCCTTCGAGGGCCGCTTCGCGGCCACCTCAGGATGACGGTCAACAGGAAGTGCCGATGGTCGAGTAGTCGCCGACGCGTCCTTGACCCGAAGGGCCGCGCGACGCTACATGCAGGATGACGGGCGGTTAGCTCAGTGGGAGAGCACTTCCTTGACATGGAAGGGGTCACAGGTTCAAATCCTGTACCGCCCACCAT
>JASHPU010000178.1 GCA_030037885.1 Xanthobacteraceae bacterium
TGCTCACCGGCATGGAAACCGATTTGCCGCTGGTGCGGCGCGTCGGCCGCACCGCCGTCACGGTGGCGGTCGCCGGCGTCGCCATTCCGTTCGCCTGCGGCGTCTGGCTCGGCGAAATGCTGCCGGATTCGCTGCTGCCGAAACCGGAGGCGCGGCTCGTCACCGCGCTGTTCCTCGGCATCGCGCTGTCGATCTCGTCGGTGAAGATCGTTGCCATGGTCATCCGCGAGATGAACTTCATGCGCCGCGACATCGGCCAGATCATCGTCGCCTCGGCAATTCTCGAGGACACGATCGGTTGGGTGATCGTCGCAATCGCATTCGGCCTGGCGTCAGCCGGCCGCATCGATGCCTGGTCGATCGGGCGCGCTCTGCTCGGCACCGCGGTGTTTCTCGCCGCCAGCGTGACCGTCGGTCGCCGCATCGTGTTCGAGCTGATCCGCTGGGCCAACGACAGCTTTCAGAGCGAATTTCCGGTCATCACCACCATTCTGGTGATCATGGCGGCGATGGCACTGATCACGCAGGCAATCGGCGTCAACATGGTGCTGGGGGCATTCGTTGCCGGCATCTTGGCGGGCGAATCGCCGATCCGCACCCGGCACATCGACGAGCAGCTGCGCGGGCTGATCGTCGCTTTGTTCATGCCGATCTTCTTCGGCTTGTCCGGGTTGAGCGCCGACCTGACGGTGCTGAGAGATCCGCATCTCGCCGTGCTCGCGGCCGGGCTCCTGCTGATCGCCTCCGCCGGAAAATTCCTCGGCGCATTCGTCGGCGGCAAGCTCAGCGGGCTCGTTCGCAGCGAGGCGCTCGCGCTCGCCTGCGCGATGAACGCGCGCGGCTCGACCGAGGTCATTGTCGCCTCACTCGGGCTGTCGATGGGTATTCTCAGCCAGAATCTATTCACGCTGATCGTCGGCATGGCGGTGATCACCACGGTATCGATGCCGCCGATGCTGCGCTGGGCGCTCCAACGGCTGCCGATGCGCAAGGCCGAACGGATCAGGCTGCAGCGCGAGGCGATCGACGCCCACGGCTTCGTCACCAATCTCGAGCGCCTGCTGGTCGCCGTCGACGACAGCCGCAACGGCAAATACGCCGCGCAGTTCGCCGGCATTATCGGTGGCTCCAGCGGCAAGCCGACCACCGTTCTCGACCTGACCTCAGCCGAACCGCACAAAAGGCCGGCAAAGAACGGCAAACGGCCATCAGCAGACGGCACGGACGCCAAAGCGCATGCCGAGGATTCCGCGCGCGAAGTCAAGTCCGCCGCCGAACGCGCGACCACGCTCGAGACGCATCCCGACGAGAAAAAGCCGGGCAATATCGACGTGACGGCCGTACACAAGCATGCGATCGGCGCCGAAGCCGTCGCCGAGGAAGCGCGCAAGGGTTACGACCTGCTGGTCATCGGCATTGCCGACACTCATGATTCCAAGGGTGGCTTCAGCCGCAGCGTCTCGCTGATTGCCAAGAATTTCGAGGGCGCGCTCGCAGTCATCGATGGGCGCGAGGGCGAACTCGCGCGGTTGTCCAAAAAGGGCGGCAAAATTCTAATTCCGGTGAACGGCACCGAAGCGTCGCGCCACGCCGCCGAGGTCGGCTTTACGGTGGCGCGCGCCAACGACGCGGAAGTCACGGTCCTCTACGTCACCCGCACAAGCTCAAGTCGATACGACGGCCGCTCGCCGGCACGCGGCACCCGGCGCAACGAAGCCGCGGTCCTGAAGGATATCGGCGCCGTGGCGGAACGTTTCGGCGTCGATCTGCGTCGCAGCGTATGCGCCGATACTGCGCCGGATGAGGCGATCGTGCGCGAGGCCAAGCGCGGTTTTGACCTGATCGTGCTGGGAGCGAACCGGCGGCCTGGCGACACGTTGTTTTTCGGCAACACGGCCGCGGCGGTGCTCGATCGAGCCGAGACCTCGAAACTGTTTGTTGCAAGCTAAACCAAGTGGGTGGGAACCCGCCGTCTTTGCGCTCGTCCCGCCCGGCAGCGCAAGCTTGTTGCCGAATGAGGACTGGTAAAAATCCCTCGCCGGGCGCATATTTCCAACACGCTGGGCCGCACCGCCGCAATGGCTTGCGCGCCGTCGAACGAAACCAACGATCGCGCTCCCCCGGCTGCGGCGCAGGAAACGCGTCCATGTCCATAGTCCCGCTGCTCGCACAATCGGCCTTTGATCCCGAATTCATCGAGACGCTGGTGTCAGCCTACGAGGACGCCTGGAGGAAGGTCGAACAATCAGGCAGCGCTTTCGCATCGCCGCGTTACCGGCGCGCCGCGCAGGAGATCGTCGCCAAGCGCATCATTGAGATGGCGCAGCGCGGCGAACGTGAGCCCACCCAGCTCGCCGAAGACGCCGCAAGCTACTTGGCCCGATCCTACGCGTAACGCGCATCGTGGCAGCCGCGGCCGGGGCCTCCTCGCCCCAAGGATCATCTCCGAGGCTCGTCGCCAAACTGCGGCGCCGGCTCGTCTGCATAGCCCAGGGTGAGCGGCGCCGGGGCACGCTCGCGGCGAAGCTCCCAATATCTCGATCTGGCCTGCTGCTCTCGGCGCAACGCGCGCCGGCGCCGATCCTCAAATCTCGTGTTTGAAAGGTCTGTCCTGCGACGATACTCTTCCGCGGCGCGGCTTTGCGGAATGCCGCCAACGCCCGCCGTCCGCTGCGGCGGCGGTGGCGCTCTGTTCGGTTTGTGCGGATCGATTTTCACCGCCGCGGTGATGAGCTCGGGCCGCGGATTGGCCGCGTGATGGTGAGGGTGATAAAGCAATGCGTCCGCGGCCATCACGAAAAATACGATGATCGCAGAAATCGCGCTCAGATAGGCGAAGATGGATGCCAGGAGGCCCATAAGCGACCGAAAAACCAACCCCGCCGCCTCGATAATGCGTGATCGCCGTTTTGCGTTCCTGCGCTGATGACCTCCTGCCGCAGATGTGGAACCGAGTGCATCGCTGAAAGGTTCATGGTTTTGGGCAGCGTTATACCTTGGCTGAGCAGCGGCAGCGGAAAAGCTGTGGACCTTATTTGTTCCTCCCTGTGGCTCGCGGTCGTGATCTGGCTCATCCTGCGGGCGGTCAGTCAACGCGGATTGCTGCCCCGACTACCCATGGCCGCCGCGCCCATCGCGAACGCCGCGCCGCATGTCACAGTCATCATTCCGGCACGCGATGAAGCAGGGAATATCGGCCGCTGCCTGCGATCGCTGTTGGCACAGGACTATCCGGCAGCCCGTGTCAGCTTGCTGGTGATCGACGATCACTCCGCCGACGACACCGCCGCGATCGTGCGCGCCATTGCGGCGCGCCACTCACGGGTTTCGCTGCTGCCGTGCCCGCCGCTGCCGCCGCGCTGGACCGGCAAATCGCACGCCTGCTGGATCGGTGCGCGGACCGCGGTGCCGCAGAGCGAATGGCTGTGCTTCATGGATGCCGACGTCTGGGGCACGCCGGCGCTGCTGTCGAGCGCGATCCATGCCGCATCGACCCAACACATCGATCTTCTCTCGCTGGCGCCGCGCCAGCAGCTGCAAAGCTTTGCCGAGCGGCTGATGCTGCCGTGCGGGCTCATTCTGCTGTCGTTCCTGCAGGACTTGCGCGAGGTGCAGGACCGCGACGGCTCGGCGGTGACGGCGACCGGCCAGTTCATGCTGATCCGCCGCGACGCCTACGAAGCGGTCGGCGGCCATGCCGCAGTGTCCAACGTCATCTGCGAGGATTTGGAATTCGCGCGCCTGCTCAAGCGATCGGGCCGGTCCGTGCTGCTGATGGGGGGCGACGACGTGATCGCGACACGCATGTATACGGGGTGGCGGACGCTGTGGCCGGGCTTTGCCAAAAATCTGGTCGACACGCTCGGCGGCCGACGCATCACGCTGAGCTTCACGCCGCTGGCGGTGCTCCTGGCCTGGGCGGCCATGGCGCTGCCGATCATCGATGCGTTCGCCTGCTGGCAAGGCGCGCCAAGTGCCTGGACCGCTCTGGTGGTGGCGCTGCTCGGCTCGGCCGCGGCTTTCGGCCTGCACGTTGCGGCGACGTACTACTTCCGCATCCCGTTCTGGTACGGTCTTCTGTTCCCGCTCGGTTATACGGTGGGGGCGGCGATAGCGTTCGACAGCGTGCGCCGCCGCCTGACCGGACGAGTGATCTGGAAAGGCCGGATGTATTCATGAAGGCGGCCAAGAGGAAGGCCGAAAACGAGCGCCCGGCGGTCGATCAGGGCGCGCGGCGGCTCATCGATCTGGAGGAAGCGCGCGCCGTGATCATTGCGGCCGCGGCGCTCGCCGTCTTTCTCTATTTCATCAAACTGATCCTGCTGCCGTTTCTGCTGCCGGCCGTGCTCGCCTATATCTGCACCCCGCTGCTCGATCGGCTGGCCGCACGCACGCGCTGGCCGCGCTGGCTGTTCGCGGTTTTGTTCTTTGCGTTTTTTTTCATCGTCGGCGCGCTGTTTGCCGAATTCGCCGGCGTACGAATGATCGCCGAGGCCCGCGCCGTCGCGGCCGACCTGCAAGGAACGCTGGAGCGATTCGCCCGGAACGCCCTGGGCAATCAGCAGCTTCATCTGTTCGGCAATACAGTCGACGCGCACCAGCTCGTGCAGGGCCTGCTCGCGCGACTGCGCGATTGGCTCGGACAGTCCGATGTGCTCATTACGCTCGCCGGCTACAGCCTGGTGGCCGTAATGGGCGTGTTCCTCACCGCCGTTCTGCTGTTCTATTTCCTGATTAGCGGTCGCCGCGTGGCCCGCGGCATCTTCTGGATGGTGCCGCCGCATCGCCGCGCGCTCGCCGACCGCATCTGGCAGCGGCTCGACCCCGTGCTGACCCGGTACTTCATCGGCATCATCGTCGTCATGATCTATGCGACGGCGGCGTCCTATGTGGGATTGAAATACTTTCTCGGCATCGAGCACGCGGTGCTGCTGGCGCTCTTGACCGGCATCCTCGAGACCGTGCCGGTGATCGGGCCGACCTCGGCCGCCGTCATCGCCGGGCTGGTATCGCTGCGCACCGCGACCGGATTCATGAGCATCATCGATTATGCGCTGTATGCGACGGCGTTGCGTCTTTCGATCGACCAGTTCATCGGCCCGCTCGTGCTCGGCACCGCCGCGCACGTCCATCCGGTCCTGATCATCTTCTGCTTTCTCGCCGGCGGCATCGTGTTCGGCATACCCGGGATCATCATGGCCGTCCCAGTGGCGCTGCTGATCAAGAGCACGCTCGCCACTCTGTACGGCGACGAAGCCGATTAAACGGCGCTCGACCGGGCCTCGCGGCCGTCAAAAACCTAGGCTATATTGTGGCCTTGCCGGCAACTTTTTCCGGGGGCGATAGTTGCCGGTGCGGTGGAGGCAAGCGGAGGCCCGCTCATGGCGGCGTGGGGGTCCGCAAGGCGCAGCGAGCAGTCCCCGTACAGTCATCCGTGGCTGGCGGCGGCGATCTTTGCGCTCGACAAATGGTTGCAGCGCCGGCAGCGCGTCGTCGAGTACAGCACGCATCCGCGGTGTCTGTTTCGGCTGCAGATCGACGAATCGCGCCAGCAGTTGCTGCTGCGCGACGGCATGCTTCTGCGCCGCGGTCAGCGCATTGCTCGGCTGCATTTTTGGAATGAACACATCCCGCCCGTTCGGGAAGGCGGCACGACCATCCGCTGGGCGCGGCAGATACAGCGCGGCATTGCGATTTCGTTGCGCGAGCTGGTCAGCTACTTGGCGTCCCAGCCGGACCTTGACGACATTGCCGTCATTTGCGGTGACGTTCCGAGCGGCACCCAATCGCAGGCGCAACAGGTCGCTCACATCATGGCGCATTACGGCTTCGAGACCATCTTCGAAGAAACACCGGCGCCGCGCGGCGAGCGTCTGCGCCGGTTCGGCGAAAATATTCTGATCTCACTGATGGTGCTGGCGCGGAATTCCGTGGCGCTTCGCGCGGATACCCTGCGCCGCATACGCGTGCCGATCTATCTCTCGCGTCGACATCTTGCGGAGCGATTTAGCACCGCCAGACCAGCCGCGGCGACCTCGGAGGTTGTATGAGTATTGTTCATAATCTTCCCGACACGACATCGTTCGTCCTGTCGTTTTGCGACATTTGTCTTGCCGGCGCCTTCGTCGGCTGCATCTTGATGCTGTTCGAAGCCGGATTTGTGCTCGCCTTTCGCGGCCACGACAGCCGCAGCAAAGCGGCGCAGCCGGCCGTCACAGTGCTGAAGCCTCTGCACGGCGCCGAACCGGGCCTGGCCGGGCGACTGGCGGCGTTCTGTCGGCAGAACTACGGCGCACCCATACAGGTTCTTTGCGGCGCGGGCGACGCCACCGCCCCGGCCATTGCGGTGGTGCGCGCGGTGCAGCGCGAGCTGACGGACGCTCCGATCGAGCTTAACGTCGATCCGCGGCGTCACGGTATGAACCGAAAGGTATCCAACCTCATCAACATGCTGCCGCGCGTCCGCCACGACACGCTGATCCTCTCCGACAGCGATATCGTGGTCGGCCCCGACTATGTGCGCGCGCTTGCGGCGCTGCTGAGCGCGCCGCGCGTCGGTGCCGTCACCTGTCTGTATCATGGCATCGGCGGCGAAGGGCTGTGGGCGCGGCTGTCTGCGCTTGCCATCAATACGCATTTTCTGCCGCAGGCGATCATGGGCCTCGGCGTCAAGGTGACCAAGCCCTGCTTCGGCGCCACCATTGCAATGCGACGCTCCATGCTCGACCGGATCGGCGGCTTTGCCCCCTTCGCCGACGAGCTCGCCGACGATTACGTGATCGGGATGGCCGTGCGCTCGGCCGGCTATGAGGTCGTGACCGCGCCGTTTGTGGTCGGTCATCGTTGCTTCGAGGCAAGCTTGCGCCAGCTGATGCGTCATCAAATCCGGGTCGCCCGCACCATCAAGAGCATCGACCCGATCGGTTACGCCGGCACCATCATAACGCACCCGTGGCCGCTGGCGCTGATCGGCATGATGTCGGGAAGCACCGCCGCAGCGCTGCTGGCGATTGCGGCGCTCGCTTCGCGCATCACGCTGTGCCGCTGCGTCGAACGCCGGTTCGGATTGGCGCGGGAGAGTTTTTCGCTCATTGCGCTGCAAGATGTCATTGCGTTTGCCGTCTATGTGGCGAGTTTCTTCGGGGCGACGGTTTACTGGCGGGGGGCCGCCTACCGCGTGGCTGCGGATGGCACCCTCACCGAGGACGACTTGAGGCGCTGATGATGCGAACCCTATGCCTGCAGGCCCCCTCGTTTGACGGCTTCGACGGGGGAGCCGGCGCACGCTACCAGGCGCGGCGCGAGATCCGCTCGTACTGGTATCCGACCTGGCTCGCCCAGGTTGCCGCCATGGTGCCGGACAGCAAGCTGATCGATGCGGTGCCGCACCGGATCACGCTGGCCGATGTGGCCGGCCAGGCCCGCGACTTCGATCTGGCGGTGCTGCACACCTCGACGCCATCCTTTGCCTCCGACGTTGCCGTGGTCGAGGCGCTCAAATCGGCCAATCCGGCGATGAAAATCGGCTTCGTCGGCGCCAAAGTCGCCGTCCAGCCCGACGCCAGCTTGGCGGCTTCCCCGGCGATCGACTTCGTCGCCGGCAACGAGTTCGACTTCACCGTCAAGGAAATCGCCGCGGGGCGCGATTGGAATACCATATCCGGCCTGTCGTACCGCGACGCCGCCGGCACGATCCGGCACAATCCGCCACGTCACATTCTGGAGAATATGGACGAACTGCCGTTCGTCACACCCATCTACCAGCGCGACCTTGCCATCGAGAACTATTTTATCGGCTATCTCAAACACCCCTACGTGTCGCTTTACACGGGCCGCGGCTGCAAATCGCGCTGCACTTTCTGCCTGTGGCCGCAAACGGTCGGCGGTCACCGCTACCGCACCCGCAGCGTCGGCAACGTGATCGAGGAAATGCGCTGGGCCAAGGCGGCGTTTCCAAAGGTCAAGGAATTTTTCTTCGACGACGACACGTTCACGGACGATCGGCTGCGCACCGAGGCGATCGCCCGCGAGCTCGGCAAGCTCGGCCTGACCTGGTCGTGCAACGCCAAGGCCAACGTGCCGCGCGATACGCTGAAAATCATGCGCGATAACGGCCTGCGGCTGCTGCTCGTCGGCTACGAGAGCGGCAACCAAAAAATCCTGCACAACATCCGCAAGGGCATGCGCATCGACGTGGCGCGGCGCTTCACCAAAGACTGCCACGAGCTCGGCATTACCATTCACGGCACGTTCATTCTCGGTCTGCCCGGCGAGACCAGGGAAACCATCGAAGAGACCATCCGCTTCGCCACCGAGATCAACCCGCACACGATCCAGGTGTCGCTGGCGGCGCCCTATCCCGGAACGGAGCTCTATCGCGAAGCGCTCGAGCACGGCTGGCTCGACGAGGAGCATGCCGAACTGGTCGACGCGCACGGCGTGCAGATTGCACCGCTGCACTATCCGCACCTGGCCCATTCGGAGATTTTCGACTCGGTCGAGGAGTTTTACCGCCGCTTCTACTTCCGTGCGCCAAAAATCGCGGCGATCGTCTCCGAAATGGTGCGCAGTCCGCAGATGATGGCGCGCCGGCTGCGCGAAGGCGTCGAGTTTTTCTCGTTCCTGCGCGAAAGGCGCCAGTTGGCGCACTGACGTGATCCATTTCTTGTCGATCAGACGAAGCCGTCGATGCAACGGCTCTCATTGCGATCGACGATGATGGCGACGCGCCGCATCGAACCAATTACCGCCGCGCCTTGCCCTCCAGATAACCGGCGTCGCGAAACCAGCGGATCGCATCCTCCAGGCCCTGCACATACGGTCGTGCGCGAAATCCGAGATCACGTTCGGCCTTGGCAGCGGTGAAAAACATGCGATGCTCCGACATGCGGATGCCGTCCACGGTGGCGAACGGCTCGCGGCCGGTCAGCCACGCCGTCGCCTCGGCCGCATAGGCGACCGGCAGCGCCACCGCGCGCGGAATGCGCAAGCGCGGCGGCGCCCGGCCGACGAGACGCGCGATGTCGGCCAACATGTCGGCGAATAGCACGTTGGTGCCGCCCAGGATGTAGCGCTCGCCGATCGCGCCGCGCTGCAGCGCCGCGAGATGGCCCGCCGCCACGTCATCGACATGGACGAGATTGAGCCCGGTATCGACGAAGCCGGGGATGCGGCCGCATGCGGCCTCGACGATGATGCGCCCAGTGGGCGTCGGCTTGACATCGCGCGGCCCGATCGGCGTCGACGGATTGACGATGACGGCCGGCAAGCCGTCGTTCGCCACCATGGCCTGGACCAACCGCTCCGCCGCGATCTTGCTGCGCTTGTAGGCGCCGATGCCTTGTTCCTCCGACAGCGGTACGGACTCGTCGGCCGGCGTGCCGTCCGGGCGCAGCGCCAACGCGGCGACGCTGCTGGTGTAAACGACGCGTTCCACGCCGGCGCGTAGCCCCTCGCACATGACATTGCGCGTGCCCTCCACGTTGGCGTCATAAATTTCACGTTTATCCCGGGCCCACAGCCGGTAATCGGCCGCGACGTGAAAGACGTAGCGCACATCGCACATCGCGCGTCCCACCGAGGCTTGGTCGCGAATGTCACCCTCGACGAGTTCCAATGCGAGGCCGGCGAGGTGGGCACGCGGGCTGCCCGGCCGCACCAGCGCGCGCACCGCAAAACCGGTCTCACTCAATGCCTTGGCGACAGCGGAACCGACGAAACCGGTGGCACCGGTGACCAACGTTCGTGCAGCACTGTGCATGGCGGCTCATTCCCGGTTGTGCTACGATGCGAATGAGGCTCGATTCGTAACTCCATCCCTCACACGTCGCCGTGCCGACATGCGGCGGCGGGTTGGTTTCTCCTGGGGCGAGGGAACCAATCACAGGAGGCGGCACTTTTCCATGTGGTTGCAATTATATTGACCACGCTGGTGTTTTTATTCGGATCGGAGCGAAGGCGTCGCAAGCGCCTTCAAGGGGGCTGATCGGTTGATCACACGCGCGGGGGCATTGTCAGCTCATGACATCCGAAACACAGTTTGTCGACGCCACCCTCGCCGGAAGTCTGCTGGGTCTTACCGAAAACGTTGATCAGTTCACCGAGGCGGCGGTCGACTCGCGCCATTTCGTTATTGCCTTCGTCGGCATGGCGTTCGAGGCCAGGATCGCTGCTGGGCCGGGCGTCTTGGTGTTTACCCGCAACGCGCGGCGCGAATTGGCGGCAACGGCGGCCAATGCGGCGCGGCAGGGCTATCGCGGCATCATCAGCTTCGGCGTTGCCGGCGGCCTCGCCGCGCACCTGCGGGCCGGCGATTGGGTCGTGGCGTCGTCGGTGGTCGAAGCCCAAGGGCCGATCCCGACCGATGCAGCCTGGTCGAGGCGACTGCTCGATGCCATCGGGGAGGCTCATTACGCTCCGATTCTCGGCGTCGACACGCCCGTGGCCGAGCCGACGACCAAACACGAGCTGCACCGCACCAGCGGGGCGGCCGCGGTCGACATGGAATCGCATATCGTCGCCCGGCTGGCGGCGGCGCACGGGCTTGCGTTCACCGCCCTGCGCGTCATCGTCGATCCAGTCGAACGGATGATCCCGCCTGCGGCTCTGGTCGGAATGGGCCCAGATAGCCGCGCCGATACCACCGCGATCTTGCGCGACCTCATCGCCCGTCCGGCGCAATTGCCGCTGCTGGCGCGCGTGACTTGGGATGCCTTCATCGCGCGCTCGGCGATGCAGCGCGTGCGCCGTCTGCTCGGCCCGCATTTCGCACTCGTGGATCTACCGAGCGCCGCCGCAGCCGACGAAGAGCTGACGCCGGCGCTCCGCCCGATCGCGCCGGCGTGAAGGGAGATTCGAAGGACCGATTCAGCTTGCGCTCGTCCCCGCGAAAGCGCGGACCCAGTGCCGGGATTCCCGCTTGCGCGGGAATGAGCGGAATTCACCGGCGCGATTTATGCGGCATCACGCCTGCGAGATGAACTTGGTGACGAGGTAGGCGCCCAAGCCCTCGATGCCGCCCTCGCTGCCGTGGCCGCTCTCCTTGACGCCGCCGAACGGCGTTTCGGGTGTCGAAATCGCAATCGAGTTGACGCCGACCATGCCTGACTCCAGCGCGTCACCGATTGCGGCGGCCGTGGTATTCGAGGTGGTGAAGGCGTAAGCCGCAAGCCCGTATTCCAGCGAATTGGCGCGCTCGACGACCTCGTCGAACGTCTTGAACGTGACCACCGGCGCCAGCGGGCCGAACGGTTCTTGGGTCATCACCTTGCTGTCGTCCGGCACCTCGGTGATCACCGTCGGCTCGTAGAAATAGCCCTGATTGCCACGCCGCTTGCCGCCGGTGACGACCTTGCCGCCGCGGTTCTTGGCGTCGTTGACGAACGTCTCCATCGCATCGATGCGCCGCGAATTGGCCATCGGGCCCATCGTGTTGCCCTTCTCCAGGCCGTCCCCGATCTTGACGCCGTTGGCGTATTCGGTGAAGCGCTTGAGAAAGCGCGGATACACGTCCTCCTGCACATAAAACCGCGTCGGCGAGATGCAGACTTGGCCGGCATTGCGGTACTTGAACGCCGCGATGGTGTCGGCGGCTTTTTCCGGATCGGCGTCGGCGAACACCACGACCGGCGAATGGCCGCCGAGCTCCATGGTGGTGCGCTTCATGCCTTTGGCGGCAAGCGCAGCGAGGTGCTTGCCGACCGGGATCGAGCCGGTGAACGAAATTTTGCGGATCGCGTCCTTACCGAGGAGATATTCCGACACTTCGGCCGGCACGCCGAACACCAGATTGAGCACGCCGGCAGGCAGCCCGGCATCGGCGAAGCAGCGCACCATTTCGACGCACGCGCCCGGCGTTTCCTCAGAGGCTTTGAGGATCAGCGAGCATCCGGCGGCGAGCGCGCCGCCGATCTTGCGCGCCGGCGTCAGCACCGGGAAATTCCACGGCGTGAACGCGGCGACGACACCGATCGGCTCCTGCACCACGAGCTGGCGCACCTTGCCACGGCCGGGCACGATGCGGCCGTAGGAGCGGCGGCCTTCTTCGGCGTACCAGTCGATGATGTCGGCCGACGTCAGCACTTCGGCGCGGGCTTCCGGGTAGACCTTGCCCTGCTCCAGCACCATGATTTTCGAAATCGCGTCGTAGCGCTCGCGCATCAGATCGGCGGCTTTGCGCATGATCTTGGCGCGGTCGTAGGCCGAGGTGGCGCGCCAGGCCGCAAAACCCTTCTGAGCCGCGGCCAAGGCCTCGTCGAGATCGGCCTTGCTGGCGTGCGGCAGCCGCGCCAGCGGCTTTTCGGTTGCCGGGTTGAGCACCTCTTCGCTCCTGCGGCCGTCGCCGCCGAGCCATTTGCCGCCGATGAACAGTTCGAGATTGCCGTACATGACGTCCTCGCTTGAGCTTTAATGGCCGTTGTCGGGCAGAGAATTAGCAGGTTTTGCCGCCCCCTCCAACGTTCTCCGGATGCGGTGCACCGCCCGCCGGATCGAGCCCGAAAATCGCCGGCAGCGGCGGCATCATCCTGTCGTCCGGGGTAAGCGTGGCGAAAAAATTGCGAACCACGCGGGCGAGATTCGGCACCACGCCGCATGCCTTGACTTCGACCAGCACGTCGGGCGGCCGCGGCTCCGGCACGTCGATACGGTCGAGCGTCATCGGCTGCCCGTAAGCGTGCAGCGCGCCGCGATCATGGTGGGCATGGCGTTTCCCTCTCGCCGTAGCCCGGATGAGCGAAGCGAAATCCGGGAACGATCTTGCGGCTCGAATGCCGATCCCGGGTCTCGCTTCGCTCACCCGGGCTGCTTGTTAGCCCCGCGCAGCGCCACAAGTTCCATGGGTTCGTCAAAGAACGTACCAAGCTGCTTCAAGACCGCTGCGGCTCGCTCCTTGCTCCAGCCGCCGTGCAGGGCGTTAAGCAGAAATTTTTGCTCGATGTCGGCACGCGTCAACGGCTCGTGAGCGCCACCGCGCATATAGGGCTGGCGCTCTTCCACGACCGTGCCGTCGCGCAAGGTGGCGCGGATATGACCGGTGAAATTTTTCGGATAGGGATTTTGCGGATCGATGCGGTAGCGCACTTTTTCGGCAAGCGCGATAATGCGCGGGTCCCTCACGGCAGCGTCGGTGAAATCGGCGAGGCCGACATTGCCGCGCACGAAACCGGCGGCGATGCAGTACGGCGTGGAGAATTTGCCCGCATAGCCGTTGGCCGGGTGCTGCTTGGCGGCGAGCGGCTCCCAGAGGCGATGCACCGTGCCCTCGCCGACCTCGCAGACCATTTCGGCAATGTCGTCAGCCTTGATGCCGCGCGCGGCGAGGCGGCGGGCGCAGTCGATATAAGGATGCGTCATGGTCCCGCACGGATAGGCCTTGAACGCCAGCGTCTCGGCCACCCAGCGTTGGCCGAAATCGCCGATCAGCGCCTCGTAGTCGCCATCGCTGGTGTGCGCGAAGGCATGGAAAAAACCGTGCACGCCTTCGAACACGGTGCGCGGCCCTGAGAATCCGGCGCGGCCGAGCCGTGCCGCCTTGAGACCGGACTGCGCCGCCCAGCCGGCATGCAGCCGCTTGGTCCAGGCGCCCTCGGCCAAATATTCGATGATGCCGCTCGCCATCGAGGCCGCGGTGCCGAGCGCATCGACCAATTGCCGCGGCGAAAGTTTGAGCGCGGCGCCGACGCCGGCCGCCGCCCCCATGGCGCCGAACACCGCGGTCGGATGAAAGCCGGCCTTATGGGTGAGCGTCGGCGCCACCAGGCTGAGCCGGCACATGGTCTCGACGCCAACCGCGATGCCGAGCAGCGCCGCGCTGCCGTCGAGCCTATGCCGCTCGCACACCGCCAGCACCGCCGGCACGATGACCGCGCCGGCATGGACCGGCCCGCCCTCGAAGGTGTCGTCAAAATCCTCGCCATGCACGGCGGTGCCGTTGACGAGCGCCGCGTCCGCCGCGGTCAGTGTGCGGGGATGCCCGATTGCGGTGCACGGCCCATCATCTTCACACGCCGCCAGCACGCTCCGCACGTAATCTTCGTTGCGCGCCGTGACGGCGAGGCCGACCACGTCGACCAGCAAATCCTCGCACTTGCGCCGCACCGCCTGCGGCAGGCGCGCCGCTTCGAGCGCATCAATCTTTTGCGCCAAGTGCTCGGCGATAGCGGTTTGAGGAAGTTCATTGATCGGCATGGAGACAACTAACCACGTTTCCCGGATGCGATGCAGCGCGAAGCGGTGCATCGCTGATCCGAGATCGTTACGATCTCAAGAAGAGGAGCGGCGCTTGTTACGATCCCGGGTCTGCGGTGCATCACTGCGCTACGCTTCGTGCTGCACCGCGCCCGGGAAACAGGAAATATCAATACCTATTCGCGATCGGCAGCTCTTCCGCCGGGAATTGCGTGATGACGCGGTGGCCCGTGTCGGTGACGACGACCTCCTCCTCGATGCGCGCGGCGGAGTAGCCGTCCTTGGCCGGACAATAGGTCTCCAGCGCGAACACCATGCCTTCCTTGATCTCGGTCGGGTGCGACAACGACACCACGCGCGAGATGATAGGCCGCTCGTGCAAAGCGAGGCCGAGGCCGTGGCCGAATTGCAGGCCGAACGCCGCCATCTCGTCCGGAAAGCCGAAATCCTGCGCCTTCGGCCAGACGCTGCACACCTTATCGGTGGTGACGCCGGGCTTGATCAGGTCGATCGCCTTGTCGAGCCACTCGCGGCACACCTTGTAGGCATCGTGCTGCACCGGCGTGGCGCGGCCGACGTTGAAGGTGCGGTAATAGCAGGTGCGGTA
>JASHPU010000179.1 GCA_030037885.1 Xanthobacteraceae bacterium
AGTGATCGAACTGCATGGTGAACGTGGCGCGCCCCTGAGTCATGGAGCGCAGGTTGCTGACGTAGGAGAACATGTTGGCGAGCGGCACCATGGCGTTGATGACGTTGGCGTTGCCGCGCATGTCCTGGCCCTGAATGTGGCCGCGCCGCGAGTTCAGATCGCCGATGACCGAGCCGGTATATTCCTCCGGCGTCACCACCTCGACCTTCATGATCGGCTCGAGCAGCACCGAGCCGCCCTTTTGCAGCGCCTCGCGCATGGCAGCACGCGCCGCGATCTCGAACGCCATGGCCGAGGAATCGACGTCGTGCGAATCGCCGTCCACCAGGCTGACCTTAAGATCGACCACCGGGAAACCGATGACCGCACCCGAGGTCAGCTGGCCTTCGAGACCCTTCTCGACGGCCGGGATGAATTCCTTGGGCACCGCGCCGCCCGCCACATCGTTCTCGAACGCGAAGCCCGATCCGGGCGCGCCCGGCTCGGCGACGATCTTGATGCGCGCGTACTGGCCGTGGCCGCCGGTCTGCTTCCTGTGGATATAGTCGACCGTGGCTTGGCGCGTGATCTTCTCGCGGTAGGCGACCGCCGGCTCTCCGATATTGGCGTCGACCTTATAGGTGCGGCGCAAGATGTCGACCTTGATGTCGAGGTGCAGCTCGCCCATGCCCTTGATGATGGTCTGGCCGGATTCCGGGTCGGTGGCGACGCGGAACGACGGGTCCTCGGTCACGAGTTTGGCCAAGGCGATGCCGAGCTTCTCCTGATCGGCCTTCGACTTCGGCTCGATCTTGATCTCGATGACCGGCTCGGGAAACTCCATCTTTTCCAGGATGACCGCCTTTTGCGGATCGCACAGCGTGTCGCCGGTGCGGACCTCTTTGAGCCCGGCCAGCGCGACGATGTCGCCGGCAAAGGCCTCCTTGATGTCCTCGCGATCGTTGGCGTGCATCAAAAGCATGCGGCCGACGCGTTCCTTGCGGTCCTTGGTCGAGTTCAAGACGCCGCTGCCGCTTTCGAGGCGGCCCGAATAGATGCGGCAGAACGTGATGGTGCCGACGAACGGATCGTCCATGATCTTGAACGCCAGGAGCGCCATCGGCTCGGTGTCGGCCGCCTTGCGCTCGACCTCGTTACCCTTGAGATCGACGCCCTTGACCGGCGGCACGTCGAGCGGCGACGGCAGGTAATCGACCACGGCGTCGAGCAGCGGCTGCACGCCCTTGTTCTTGAACGCCGAGCCGCACAACACCGGAAAGAACGTACCCTCGATCGTCGCTTTGCGGATAAGTCGCTTGAGCGTCGCTTCGTCCGGCTCCTCGCCCTCGAGATACGCAGTCATCGCCGCGTCATCGAGGTCGACGGCGGCCTCGACCAGCTTCTCGCGATATTCCCTGGCCTGCTCCGCAAGCTCGGCGGGAATTTCGATGTCGTGATACTTGGCGCCAAGCGTCTCTTCGTCCCACACCACGCCGACCATGCGGACCAGATCGATGACGCCCCTGAACTGGCTCTCCGATCCGATCGGCAGTTGGATCGCCACCGGCTTGGCGCCGAGGCGGTCGACGATGTCTTTCAGGCACTGAAAGAAGTCGGCGCCGATCTTGTCCATCTTGTTGCAGAACACGATGCGCGGCACGCCATAGCGGTCGCCCTGGCGCCACACCGTTTCGGTCTGCGGCTCGACGCCCTGGTTGGAATCGAGCACGCATACGGCGCCGTCGAGCACGCGCAGGCTGCGCTCGACCTCGATGGTGAAGTCGACGTGGCCGGGCGTGTCGATGATGTTGAGCCGCTTGCCGTTCCAGAACGCGGTGGTCGCGGCCGACGTGATGGTGATGCCGCGCTCCTGCTCCTGCTCCATCCAGTCCATGGTCGCGGCGCCTTCGTGCACCTCGCCCATCTTGTGGCTCTTGCCGGTGTAGTAGAGGACGCGCTCGGTCGTCGTCGTCTTGCCGGCATCGATGTGCGCCATGATGCCGAAGTTGCGATAGTCCTCGATCGGATGAATGCGGGGCATGGGGGCAAAATTCCTTCGCTGTCGCCGGCCTTCACCAGCGATAGTGCGAGAACGCCCGGTTGGCCTCGGCCATGCGGTGCGTGTCCTCGCGCTTCTTTACGGCGTTCCCCCTGTTATTGGATGCATCGAGCAGCTCGCCGGAGAGCCGCTCGGTCATCGTCTTTTCGTTGCGGTCGCGCGCCGCTGAGATCAGCCAGCGAATGCCGAGCGCCTGGCGGCGCGACGTGCGCACTTCGACCGGCACCTGATAGGTGGCGCCGCCGACGCGGCGCGAGCGCACCTCGATCGACGGCATGACGTTCTCGAGCGCCTGCTCGAACACCGAGACCGGATTCTGCCGGGTTTTTCCCTCGATGAGGTCCAACGCGCCATAGACGATGTTCTCGGCCACCGACTTCTTGCCGGCGTGCATCACCGAGTTCATGAACTTGGTCACGACGATATTGCCGAACTTCGGGTCCGGCAGGATCTCGCGCTTATCTGCCCTGTGACGGCGGGACATCGCTTTCTCTTCCTTCGTCGGCGCCGGGCTGGTCCCGGCCATCCACGTCCTTCGTTCGCTTCAACGGCCTGAAAGCCGGCTTCGTTTGCCTCTCGAGATCCCCGGGTCTCGCTGCGCTCGCCCGGGGATACTGCGCAAAAAGGCCGACTATTTCGGCCTCTTTGCTCCGTATTTCGATCTGCGCTGCTTGCGGTTCTTGACGCCCTGGGTGTCGAGTACGCCGCGCAGAATGTGATAGCGCACGCCGGGAAGGTCCTTGACGCGACCGCCGCGGATCATGACCACCGAGTGCTCCTGCAGATTGTGGCCCTCGCCCGGTATGTAGCCGATGACTTCGAAGCCGTTGGTCAGGCGGACCTTGGCGACCTTGCGCAGCGCCGAGTTCGGCTTCTTCGGCGTCGTGGTGTAGACGCGGGTGCAGACGCCGCGTTTTTGCGGCGACTGCTGCAGCGCCGGCACCTTCTTCTTGGCGTGCTGCACCACGCGCGGCTTGCGAATGAGCTGATTGACCGTCGGCATCCGTCTCGTCTCGCTTCCGTTGCGGGCTTGCGCCCCTTGTCGTTTCAAGCGGGAGCTTGCGCCCCCGTAAATCCGCTTGGCGCAAAACCAAATCGCGCCATCCGCTTGCCGTTGCGGAAGCGGCGCTTGGTCTTGCGCAGAGGACCGCGGCGTGCCGCGATCATGCTCCAAAATCTGACCTTCTCGAAGTCAGAGGCAGCGTTTGAGCTCGCTTGGGTCGAGGCGTCAGGCCACGTCCGACCGGCTATGAAAGCAACTGACCTTCAATAGCTTAATGGGGACCCGGCAGGCCGTTCCGACGGGCGAAGCTCACCGCCTGCCGAAAAGTGGGGCGTATGTATCGACGACGCCGGCATAAGTCAAGCCGCGAACGCGCAAAAACCACGATGGCACAAGCACATCTGCGGTGCGCACGAACCTTCGGCTTCAACCCGGATCGAGGCCCTTGGCACGGGCGATCCGCACCGCTTCGGGCGTTGCCATGAAGCCGATGAAGGCGGCCGCGAGGTCGGGATTTGCGGCCGCGGCAGCGATTGCGGCCGCGTAGACGATGACATTCTGCAATTCGCCCGGCAGCGGCCCGACCAGGTCGGCGCCCTTGACCGGCAGGATGGCGACGATCTGCTGCATGCCGAGTTCGGCCTCGCCGCTGGCGACCAACGCGGCCACCGGGCCGCTGGTCAGCCTGGTTTTCGGCCGCACCTCGTCGGCAATACCCAAACGCTGCAGCAATCCGGTGACGTAGGCGCCGCTCGGCCCGTCGCTATAGCCAATCGAGCCTGCCGCCAGCAGCGTCCGCTTCAAAGCTTCAGCCGTGGCGATATCCGGCTTCGGCGCGCCTTGCCGCACCGCAAGGCCGACGGCCGAGCGCGCGACATCAGTCTGCGTCCCCGGCGCGATGGCGCCCATGGCCGCGAGCGCGTCGAGTTCGCCGCGCGGCAACAGCGCGAGGTCGAACACGGCGCCCTCTTCTATGTCCTTCGCCAACACCGACGTCAGCGCAAAGCGGACATCGGCCTTAATGCCGTGGCTGCTCTCGAACAGCGGCACGGCTTCAACGAGAAGCGGGCGCATGGCGCCGCCGCTGAAGATCGTGAAATTGCTCGCCATCGCTTTCATTGTATGCGTCACGTCACACGAAAAAAGGGCCGCCCAACAGGCGGCCCTTTCCCACATGTGAGCGGCGCCGCTACTCCGCCGCGGGCAGTGCGGCCGGCTCGGCGGTCGCTTCGGCCTTGATCGCGGCCTCACGCTCGCGCTCGGCGAGGATGAGTGCGTCGCGCTTGATGGCGATCTCGCGGATGCGGTTCATCTGCGCGCCGGTGCCGGCCGGGATGAGCCGGCCGACGATGACGTTCTCCTTGAGGCCTTCGAGCGTGTCGACCTTGCCGCTGACGGCGGCCTCGGTGAGCACGCGCGTGGTCTCCTGGAACGACGCCGCCGAGATGAATGAGCGGGTCTGCAGCGAGGCCTTGGTGATGCCGAGCAGCACCGGATGCGCGGTCGCCGGCTTCTTGCCTTCCTCGACCGCCCGCGCATTGACC
The DNA here is from genome assembly GCA_030037885.1 of Xanthobacteraceae bacterium. GTDB lineage: Bacteria > Pseudomonadota > Alphaproteobacteria > Rhizobiales > Xanthobacteraceae > BOG-931. Next base: position 4,586 of record JASHPU010000179.1, read on the forward strand.
TCGTCGAACTCGACCTTGTCGACCTGATCGCCCTGGATCATGTCGGTCTCGCCGGCATCGTCGATCTCGACCTTCTGCAGCATCTGCCGCACGATCACTTCGATGTGCTTGTCGTTGATGCTGACGCCTTGGAGCCGGTAGACGTCCTGGATCTCGTTGACCAGGTAGCCGGCCAGCTCCTCGACGCC
>JASHPU010000180.1 GCA_030037885.1 Xanthobacteraceae bacterium
AAATCAACGCCGGGAGCAACAGCGCTCCCGGCGATCAAACAAGCAGCGATCGTCATCTCGTTGAAGTGGGCCGCCCCGTCGCTGCCGGGCTTCTTGGGGTTGCCGACTCGCTTAGGAGCCCCCGCGCTCCGCGCCCTCGACGGCGACCTGCGCGGGTTCGTCTAATTCGCCTTCGGGCTGCAGCCACTCCCGCTCCCGCTCCTTCAGCCGAGGATCGTTCGCGATGGCGCTGAGAAGTTCGGCGCTCGGCTTTGCTGCGGAGGTCGGCGGCTTCTTGACCTTCCCAAAGGAGGACCAGTCCTCCTTGACGTACTCGAAGACGTCGGCGCGCCTCACGCCGCCTTCCTCTCCGGTCGCGACCTTGAGCAGGAGATTGGCGAGGCCGCGCAGCCGCCCGTCCTCGTACGCCGTCGGCCGGTGCGCGCTGAAGTCGCCGAGCAATTCGCCGGCGAGGCGGATCGCCAGCAGCTTCTGAGCCCTGGCCAACCGCGCCTCCGCCGAGTTGCCGGTGCTGCGCTTCGTCTTGCTCGCGGCCGCCTCGATCTCGTCGGCGAGGCCGGCGAGCTCGCGGACGAGGGCGCCGACGCGCGCCGCTCCCTGCGGGGACCACGGCACGGCGGCAAGCGCGCGTTGCGCCGCGCGCATCTGCTCGACGGCCCGGAGCATCAGCTTCCTCTTCCCAGCCGGCGCGGGCGGCGCGGCTTCGACGGAGGCGACGTCGTGGAAGGCGGCGGCGACCCTGCCGCGGCAGGCCGCGACGTGCTGCCAGCGGTGCTTGTGCGTCGCGTCGTTCACGTAGCCGGGCCACTCTTCGGGGCGGATGATGCCGAGGGCCTCGGCGACGCCCCTCTCTGCGCGCCCGCGCGCGCCGCCGGTTTTCTTGACGCCGCCCCCCGGCGCGCCGGCCTTCACCGCCGCGCCCCCCGCCGGATCGGCACGACGCCGGCCGGCTCTCCGTCCGCGACCGCGGCGACGTGTGCCGCCCACAGCGCCAGGGCGGCCTTCTTCTCGTCCTTGTAGGCGGCCCGGTTGTAGATGCCCGCGACGCCCGCCCTGACGCCGCTGACGTGGTTCAGCACCGCCTCGATGACGTGCGGCTGGACGTTGAGGTTCGCCATGCCGGTCGCGGTGGTGCGGCGCAGATCGTGGATTCTCCACTCTGGCAGCTGCTCTTCGCCGACCGCTTCATCAATCGCCCGCTTCGCCTTGGACCAGCCCGACACGGCGGTGCCGCCAGTGGTGCTGAACAACAAATCTTGGCCCTCGATCCTGGGTACCGCGGCGACGACGTCGCGCGCCGCCGGCGGCAACACGATCTGGTGCGGCAGCTTGTTCTTGGTCCGCGACGGCGGGATGTTCCAGGTGCCGTCCGGGCCGAGCTCGCTCCACCTCATGCCGGCCACTTCTGATCGGCGCTGGCCCGTCAGCAGCAGCAGCTTGGCGACCATGCCGAAGGGCCAGCCGACCGCGTCGAAGGCGCTCCACACCTTCTTTAACTCGTCGTCTGTCAGCACCCGGTGGCGGGACTCCGCCTTGCGCGGCCGAAACACGCCAGCGACGGGATTGTCGGAGCGAAGACGGTGCGCTACGCTCCAACTGAAGAGTTTGGAGAGCGCGGCGGCGACCGCGCGGCCGCGCGAGTCGCGCGCGCCTTCTTTCCTCACCTTGAGGCCGGGTACGCCGGACCGCACGGCCTCGGCGATCGCCGCGTAGGCGTCGCCGGCGTCGATCTCCGCGACGCCGCGGTCGCGCCAGCGGTCCGCAAGCGAGCCGGGGGCCACGCTCGGCTCGCCGCCGCCAACAGGGAAGATGAGGCCGATGACGCGCGCGGTACCCTCACGGCCGCTGCGGTTCTTCAAGGCGTGCTCGTCGCAGAACCAGCGCGCCACAGCGCCGAACGTGGTCGGCTCGTCAGAGGCGGCGGCGCGGCGCTTCTTTTCTTCTATGTGGCGCGCGGCGACGTCGATCCCCATGGCCCGCTGCCTGTTGACCTCGGCGGCCAACGCGCGCGCCTCGGTGAGCGTGAGCGGCTGGCCGATCACCGGCGCGGCGTCCGTGGCGCGCGCGGTCGGATCAAACAAACCTAGCGTCAGCTTCGCCTGCTCGCCCGACGGGCGGCGGAATCTCATGGTCCAAGACTTCTTACCCGAGGGGTGGATCGCGAGGCGGAGGCCGGCGGCGCCGGCGTCCGGCACCTCGCGCACGCGGTCGGGGGAGGGCGTCAGCTTCTCGACGGCCCCCTTCGTCAGCATCTTCGTCTTCTGTCGTCGCATCGCCCGCTCCGAGAGTTCAGGTAAACAGCAGGTAAACAATCGGGGAGTGTACGCCGTTGTACCGCGATAGTATATAACCAACCACATCTAGCCCTAAGTGCTTGGTGGAGCGTCAATTTCTGGCTCTCGTGGCTGTAGCGCGTTGGACTCGGTTGGAGCCGCTAGCTACGGACTTCGAATCTGGGGGTCGGGAGTTCGAATCTCTCCGAGCGCGCCAACTGTAATCCGTCAAAAGATTTCATGTGACTTCTTCCCCCTCCATCCGGCTCGGTCTCGACATCGGCGGCACGTTTACGGACGTGGCGCTGGAGGTCGGCGAGCGGCGCTTCACCGCCAAGACGTTGACCACGTCCGCGGCGCCCGAGGAGGGCGTGCTGGCGGCGCTGCGTTCGGTGATCGAGGCGGCGCGCATCGCGCCGGGGCAGGTGCAGCTCATCATTCACGGCACCACACTTGCCACCAATGCGGTGATCGAGCGCAAGGGCGCCAAGACTGCGCTGCTCACCACCGAAGGTTTTCGCGACGTGGTCGAGATCCGCCACGAGAACCGCTTCGAGCAATACGACGTCAACATCGATCTGCCGCCGCCTTTGGTGCCGCGGCGCCTGCGCTTTCCGGTGCGCGAGCGCATCGACGCGCAGGGTCGGGCGCTGGTGCCGCTCGATGCGGCGAGCCTTGCGCGCGCCATCGATGCGCTCGACGCCGCGCAGGTCGAGGCGGTGGCGATCGGCTTTCTGCACAGCTTCACCGACCCGAAGCATGAGCGCCGCACCGCCGCCGCGGTGGCGCGGCGGCTGCCGCACGTCGCGGTAACGCTGTCGTCGGACGTGTCGCCGGAAATGCGCGAATATGAGCGCTTCTCCACCGCGTGCGCCAACGCCTATATCCAGCCGCTGATGGGCCGCTATCTCACCGGCCTCGAACGCGAACTCAAGGGCGCCGGCTTTGTTTGCCCGCTGCTCCTGATGACGTCCGGCGGCGGCGTGACCACGGTCGAAACCGCGATCCGCTTTCCGGTGCGGCTGATCGAATCCGGCCCCGCCGCAGGCGCGATTTTCGCGGGCGCCATCGCCCGGCAGAACGGGCTCGATCAGGTCCTGTCGTTCGACATGGGCGGCACCACGGCGAAAATTTGTTTGATCGACAAGGGTGCGCCGCAGACCGCGCGCGTTCTGGAAGTGGCGCGGGTCTATCGCTTCCTCAAAGGCAGCGGCTTGCCGCTGCGCATCCCGGTGATCGAGATGGTCGAGATCGGCGCCGGCGGCGGCTCGATCGCGCGGCTTGATGCGCTCAAGTGCATCGCGGTCGGCCCGGATAGCGCCGGCTCGATGCCGGGCCCGGTGTGTTACGGCCAAGGCGGCGAGAAGCCGACCGTGACCGACGCCGATGTCGTGCTCGGCCGCATCGACCCGAAAAAATTTTCCGGGGGCCGCATCGCGCTTGATGCGCGCGGCGCCGAACGCGCAATTGCCGACCATATCGGCGCGCCGCTGGCGCTTTCCGCCGCGCACGCCGCACTCGGCATCAGCGAAATGGTCGATGAAAACATGGCGAATGCGGCGCGCGTCCACGCCATCGAGAGCGGCAAGGATTTACGCGCGCGGACGTTGATTGCATTCGGCGGTGCGGCGCCGCTGCACGCCGCGCGCGTTGCGCAAAAGCTCGGCATTCGCCGCGCGCTCATCCCCGCCAATGCCGGCGTTGGTTCCGCCGTCGGCCTTCTGCGCGCGCCGGTCGCTTATGAAATCGTCCGCGGGCGGCTCATTCGCCTCTCCGCGTTCGACCCGGCCGCCGCCAATCGCCTGATTGCCGAGATGCGGGCCGAGGCCGAGGCGGTGGTGCGCCAAGGCGCGCCGCACGCGGAGCTTGTAGAGCAGCGCTCGGCCTTCATGCGCTATCACGGCCAGGGTCACGAGATCGCCGTGATGCTGCCGGTGCGGGATTTTTCCGCGGCTGATCGCGCGAGTTTGGGCGCATTGTTCGAAGCCGCCTATCGGCGCCTCTATAGCCGCTCGATCCCCGGCGTCGACGTCGAAATTCTAAGCTGGGTGGTGTCGCTGAGCGCGCCGGCGCGAGGCTGCCTCGCTGCGGCCGCCACGGAGCGGCCAAGCGCGCCAAAGCCAATCGCGCGTCATGCCGTGTTCGACGCCGAGGCCGGCGACTTTGTCGAAACGCCGGTCTATTGGCGCGCCGATCTCGCTCCCGGCACCCGCATCAGAGGGCCCGCGCTGATCGCCGAAGACGAAACCTCGACCGTGGTCGGCCCGCAATTCGAAGCCCGCATCGACCGCTTCGGCTATATCGAACTCAATGCGTATGAAGCTGAAAATCCATAGATTGCAGTTTTGTGTATTAACCATAAAAGAACATACCTACTGCGAATGGCAGCTACGCCCAAAAACATAAGTATTTGAATCCCGCCACAATTTCGGGCGCCGATCAAACGATTCCGAATTAAGGCAGGCGATTGCGGCAACCGCGCCGCGGAATCTCCCAAGGACGATCATATCGGCGCCCCATTGCTTGAGGAACTTTTAACCCAAGTCCGCGCCAGCGACGCGTATCATAAGTAAACGCGTGCATCGTCAAGCGCGGCAGGGTGGGTGTCGTTCGCGGGCGCCACGCATCTGTGTGTGTTGTGTAGCGTGAGGGTCCGCGCGGGGAAGTATGATGAGGGGGGGCTTGCGGTGGCCGCTTCGGCCATTCCAGGTGCTTTGCGTATTGGCCGGTTCTTTGCTGGCGGCCGCAGCCTTTTCCCTTCAGTCCGGCTTTGCCCGAGGGTCATGGCGGTACGCCGATAGCCGGCAAGCGCGATCGCGACGGCTGCGGCGAGCGCCGCGACAGCAACCCCATTATCATCGTCTGAGAGCATTCCACAGCGGCATCAGTCGCCTGCGATCCGTCGTCCATGCGCAACGACGGGGACCATTGCCGCACCTTGCCGGACCTGAAAGGGAGCACACACGCCGGCCTCTGACCGTCAGCGCATGTCAGCACGGGAGGCGATCATGAATTCTCGGGCTTTCCGACCAAAAGACGTCGATGCCGCGTTGATGTATGCGCCGCCTTGGGCGCGGGAAGCGGAGCCGGAGGCGGAATCGAACGCGGATACCTACGACAAGGGCGATGTCGCCGACGTCGGCGACATGGCCGAGATGCCGCCGGAAGACGGTGAGATGCCGCCAGCCGAAGACGATGCCGAGGAGATGCCGAGCTTCCTCGGCGATCGCGCCATACTTCATCTGCGGCGCCGGCTTTCGCTAGAGCCGGAAATCGTGCCGCCGCCGCCCATTCTGCTTGAGGAGCGTCCATCGGCGGTGCGGATTGCGCTGCGATTATGTGCCGTGACCGCGGTGGCTGCGCTCGTCGCCTGGGTGGTGGTGTCGTATTCGCGCCTGCGGCTGCGTGCACACGAGATGGCGCACACGGCCGTCACGGACGTTGCCTCGGTCATGCCGAGCGCAGTCAAGCTCGTGCACGTCCACGCGGCGACGCCCGCCCCTGATGCTGCGCCGCCCGCCGGACCGGCCGCGGTCCAGGCCTTTGCGGCAGAGGAGAAAGCTTCGGCTCAAGCGCCGCCAAGCACCGAACCGCCGCCGCCGCAACAACCCGACGTATCGGTCGCGGTCAAAACGCCGGCACCGGCCAATGCTTGGCCAGCGCCGCCGCAGCGGCCTTCCGAGGCAGTCGCCGTGCAAACGGCGGTGCCGCCTGGGGGATGGCCGGCTCCGCCACAGCAGCCCGGGGAGTCGGTCGCAATGCAAGGGCCGGCACCACAGCCGGCGGCGGCCGACACCGGCAAACCGACAATCGACGCCGACGAGATCGCCGTGCTGGTCAGCCGCGGCAAGGCTTTCCTCAACGACGGCGACGTCGTCTCGGCGCGGCTTTTGCTGCGGCGCGCGGCGGACGCCGGAAACGCCGAAGCGGCGCTGGCGCTCGGCGCCAGTTACGATCCGCTGGTCATCAAACAGACCGGCGCGGTTGGGGTGCAAGCCGATCCGGAGCAGGCGCGGCAATGGTACCAAAAGGCGGCAGAGCTCGGCTCGACGGTCGCCTCGCGACAATTGGCAAATCTGGCAAACGCCAACCGATAGTGGGCTGACTGGCCCCTTTGTAGAGTTGCGTTTCTTTAACCGCTGGGGCTGGATCAGGCGGTGGCGGGGCGATCGTTAACGCCCCGCCATCGGCCATAGCGCCATGGCAGATACCAGCGCGCCCGCGGCGGCAGGGCGTCGGCAACGAAATCGAGCCCGGCGGTGCCGAACGGATGACAGCGGCAAAGCCGGGCGAGCGTCATCCAACCACCGGCCCACAGTCCGAACCGTTCGATCGCCTGGTCGGCATAGTCCGAGCAGGTTGGCAAATGCCGGCAGCGCGCGCCGGTCAGCCAGGACAGCGTGTATTGATAGGCTTTGACCAGGCCGCGGCCGACGAGGCCGGGGGCTTTGCCAAACGTGTTGATGAAACCTTGTGTCCCGGATGCGGTGCACCGCTGATCCGGGATTTTCGCGGACTCGGTTTGCGACGATCCTGGGTCTGCGGCGCACCACTCCGCTCCGCCACAGCGCGTCGAAAACGCGCGTAAACGCGCTTTTGCTGCGCCGCGCCCGGGAAACATTTCACTCCGCCGCCGCCTTGGCGGCGCGCTTGGCCTCGATCTGGCCGATGGCGTCGACCACGGCGTCGAAGGTCAGCATGGTCGAGGCGTGGCGCGCCTTGTAGTCGCGCACCGGCTCGAGCACCGCGATATCGGTCCACTTGCCGTCGTGCGGCGGCTCGCCGTTCTCCTTGAGCATTTTGCGCACGGTCTCCCGCAAGCTGCGGAGCTCGTCGGCCTTCGCGCCGATGACGTGGCGCGCCATGATCGAGGACGACGCTTGGCCGAGTGCGCAGGCCTTCACCTCATGGGCGAAGTCGGTGACGGTATCGCCCTCCATCGTCAGGTCGACCGTGACCGTCGAGCCGCACAGCCGCGAATGCGCCGTCGCCGTGGCGCCGGGGTTTTGCAGCCGTCCGATTCGCGGAATCGTGCCGGCAAGCTCGATAATGCGCTTGTTGTAGACATCGTTCAGCATTGTCATCAACTATATAGGCATCGCTGGGCCGGAGCGAGAGCCCCGGCTTTTCGTCATTCCGGCCGAGCGCAGCGAGAGCCGGAATCCATAATCACCGACGGATCGGGCTGCACGCCTATATGATTACGCGCAGTTCTGTGATTATGGATTCCGGGTCGCGCCGTTGGCGCGCCCGGAATGACGAAAATGCCTAGCGATTCACTGTTTCCAGCACCCGGGGTAGCGGCGGACCGCGAAGAGGGGTTGGCGCTGACGCCGAAATTCGATGCCGATGGGCTCGTCACCTGCGTTGCCACCGATGCAGCCTCAGGCGACGTGCTGATGGTCGCGCACATGAACGGCGAGGCGCTGGCGAAGACCATCGCCAGCGGCGAAGCCTGGTATTTCAGCCGCTCGCGCCGCGCGCTGTGGCGCAAGGGCGAGACGTCGGGCCACACCCAGCGCGTCGTCGAACTGCGCATCGACTGCGATCAGGATGCGGTGTGGCTCAAGGTCGAGCAGCGGGCAGGCGCCTGCCACACCGGCCGCCGCTCGTGCTTTTATCGCGCGGTGCCGCTCGGCCAGACCGGCGGCGCGGTGAAACTCGAATTTCGCGACGCGCGCGTGTTCGATCCGAAGGCGGTCTACGGCGAAAAAGATTAGTCGCCGCGCGGTGTTGACTTCGCTTGCGCCAACAGCCGCCGCGCCCTCGCCAGATGTGGCCGGTCGTACATGACGCCGCCGATGCCGACCACGCCAGCGCCGGGATTTTGCGCGAACGCATCGACGATGCCCTGCGCGCGCGCCAGCGCCTCCGCGCTCGGCGTGAACACCTCGTTGATGATCAGCACCTGCGCTGGGTGGATCGCCATCTTCCCCGCAAAACCATCGCGGCAAGCTTCCTCGCATTCGCGGCGAAAGCCCTTCTGGTCGCGAAAATCGACGTAGACGGTGTCGATCGCCGGCACCTGTGCGGCGGCGGCGCCGGCAAGACACAGCGCGCGCGCCAGGCGATACGGATCGAGGAAGTGGTTTGCCGCGTCGCGGTTGGCGTGGGCGCCAAGTTCGGCGGACAAATCCTCCGCGCCCCAGGTCAGACCGATCAGCCGCGGGCTGGCGCCAGCAAACGTGCCCATGAGGAACAGGGCCGCCGCCGTTTCCGTGGCGATCGGCAGGATTTTGATGGCGCCGTCGGGCAAACCGCTGACCGCTTCGCGCACCGCGAGCTTGGCGTCCGCATGCATCACCGCAGCGCCGCCTTCGGCCTTCGGCAGCATGATAGCATCCGGCTTCCCTGGCGCGATCGCATCGAGATCGGCGTCGGTCAGTCCGGTCTGCAGCCCGTTCACCCGCACCGCAAGATAGGGCCGGCTCGCCGTCGCCGTCGCCTCCTTGAGGAATGCCGCCGCGCTCTGCCGGGCCTGTACTTTGCCGTCAAGCGCGATCGAATCTTCCAGATCGACGATCAACGCATCGGCGCCGCTCGTCATCGCCTTGTCGAGCTTTTTGGCGCTGTCGGCGGGAACGAAGAGGAAGGAGCGCATGAGAGATTTTCCAAGCGTCATTCCGGGGCCGGCCGAAGGCCGGAGCCCGGAATCCATAATCCCGGACCTCTATTTCCTACAACGGGATTATGGATTCCGGGCTCGCGCTGCGCGCGCCCCGGAACGACGCTTCGCGTCACTTCGGCCGCATCCGCATGAACGCCTGGCGGCGGCACTCCGCGACCAGCTTGTTGTCCTGGTTGTAGGCGCGGTGGTGGAATTCGACGATGCCGGCGCCGGGGCGGGATTTCGATTCGCGCTTTGAGATCACCTCGGTGGTGCAATGCACCGTGTCGCCCTCGAACAGCGGATGCGGAAATTTGACGTCGGTCATGCCCAGATTGGCGATGGTGGTGCCCACCGTCATGTCCGACACCTGGATGCCGATCATCAGTCCGAGCGTGAACAGCGAATTCATCAGCGGCTGTCCCCACTCGGTCTCCTGCTCGCAGAAATGCCGGTCGATGTGGAGCGGCTGCGGATTGAGCGTCATGTTGGAGAACAGGATGTTGTCCATCTGGGTGACGGTGCGGGTATAGCGGTGCTCGACGACTTCGCCGGGCACGAAGTCCTCGAAATAGAGCCCGCCGCGCTTGTGCCGGACGGCCGTCTCGTGCGCCATCTGCGCCCTCCGTGTCGCAAAGCCGTGTCGTTAAGCAACCGTTTACCATAGAGTTCGATCATTGATACTGCCTGGGACCAGCCGGTGGGAGTCGGCCGGTATCGGGCGGGGAGTTTTAAGAATGCTGGTCGAACCCGGCAATGCTGCCGCGGGCTCGACGGTGACCGGCGCCATTCGCCAAGCGTCGGCGGCCACCGGCACGAGCTTCAGCTATCTGTTGGCCACCGCGCAGGTCGAATCGGGACTGAATCCGCAGGCCGGCGCCTCGACCTCATCGGCGCGCGGACTGTTTCAATTCGTCGAGCAGACTTGGCTCGGCACCATCAAGCAATCGGGCGCCGCGCTCGGCTACGGCCGCTATGCCGCCGCCATCACCCGGACCGGCTCCGGCCATTACGTGGTCAAGGACGCGGCGATGCGCCAGGAGATTCTCAAACTGCGCAACGACCCGACCGCGAACGCGGTGATGGCCGGCGCGTTCACCCAGGCCAATGCGGCGTATCTGACGCAAAAACTCGGCCGGCCGCCGAGCGAGGGCGAGCTCTACATCGCGCATTTTCTCGGCGCCGGCGGCGCGGCGCGACTCATCGGTCTTGCCGCCAGCAACCCTGACGCCAAGGCGGCCAATTTGTTTGCCGGCGCGGCGCAGGCCAATCGTTCGATCTTTTTCGACAAGCAGACCGGCGCGGCGCGCAGCGTCGGTGCCGTGCGCAACGTGCTCACCGCGCGCTATGACGTAGCCCGCTCGGAGCCGCACCAATGGACGGCGCCGGCGGCGCCGGCGGCTGCGGCGGCGCAGGCAGCAAATGTTGCCCCGCCGCTGTCGATCGTCCCGGACACCGCGGGAATCGCCAATGCCTTTGCGGCCGCCATGCCGTCGCCCGCCCCGTCGCCTGCCCAGGTGTCCATCCAGGTGCCCGCGTCCCCAAACAACCAGATGTTCCACGGCCTGTTTGCCGATGCCAGATCGAGCGGTCCGGTCGGACCTCTGGTCAGTCAACTCTGGGGCGCGCCGAACGCGGCGGCGAATCCGGGCGATGCGGCGCCGTCCTCCGGCGCCGCCGCCGGCATCCTCGTCGACCTGTTCAAGGATTCCGGGACCAAGTCGTAAGTCGTATTTGGCCGCGAATCGGTGGCGCAGATCGCTCGCGCGTCAGGTTCAGAAATCCGCGGATCGTGATGAGATCACGTCGAATCCTGTCGTCGATTCGGCATGGCCGCTGAGACGGATTTGCTTGCACGGCACCGCCAACGCGCGCAGGTTTACATTTTCGCAACTTCTCCAAACATTTATGGTGAACGCTTTGTTAAGCGTGCGTTGCTAAACGCAGCCTCAGTACAAACCGCCATCTCGCGAACGATGATCGTCCGCCGCTTCCTGCAATGGGTCCGTACCGCGGCCGCCGGCGAACGCGCCGAAGCGACCGGCGCACTGGCGCGCGCCTACCTGTTTTCCGATCTGTCGGCCGACGATCGCGCCGCGGCCGAAGGCGCCATGCTGATGCTGCTCGACGATCCGTGCCCGCTGGTGCGCCGCGCGCTGGCCGACGCGCTGGCGGCGAGCCCAGACGCGCCGCCGACGGTGATTTATGCGCTCGCCGCCGATCAGCCGCAAATCGCCGCACCGGTTTTGGCGCTGTCGCCGCTGTTCGTCGACGCCGATCTGGTCGATGCGGTGGCGACCGGATCGCCGGCCGTACAGGTTGCCATTGCCAGCCGCGCGGCGTTGCCGCGCTCGGTCGCCGCGGCGATCGCCGAGGTCGGCACGGCGGAAGCCTGCCTCGTCCTCGTGGAAAACCAGGATGCCGATGTTGCGCCGTTCTCGACCGACCGCATTGCCGAGCGTCACGGCCACCTTGCCGCGATTCGCGAGCCGCTATTGGCGCGTGACGATCTTTCGGCAGCGACCCGGCATACGCTCGCCATCAAGCTTTCGGAGACGCTGGCCGGCTTTGTCGCCAGCCGCGCCTGGATCGACGTCGATCACGCGATGCGCGTTGCGCGTGAGGCCTGCGAAAAAGTGACCGTAGCGCTCGCCGCAGAGACGGCGGAGGGTGAAGTGCGCCGGCTCATTCATCACTTGCGCGAAAGCGGTCAGCTCACCGCCGGGCTCATTTTGCGCGCGCTGCTGTCCGGCAACGTCGTGTTGTTCGAGCACGCGCTGGCGGAGCTTGCGGAGCTGCCGGTGGCGCGCGTCTCGGGTCTGGTCAATGACGGCGGCTGTTCCGGCCTGCGCGCCCTGTTCGAAAAGGCCGCGCTGCCGGCCTCGACCTATCCGGCGTTCAAGGAAGCGCTCGAGGCCATGCGCGAGGGCGGCTTTGCCGGCGAGCCGGGCGGCGCTGCACGGCTCAAGCGGCGCATGATCGAGCGCGTGCTGACCCGCTGCGAAAACCAGGAGTTCGGCGAGGAGGCGCCGTTGATCACGCTGTTGCACCGCTTCGCGACCGAAGCGGCGCGCGAAGAGGCGCGGCTGTTCTGCGACGAGCTTGCGGCGGAGGATGCCTCAGAGGATTTTGCTGCCGAACTCGAGTCGGTCGCGGCGTAATTGAGTAACCGCTCATTCCCGCGCAAGCGGGAATCCAGATGCAACACGCGTAACTTGCGGACGCTCCAACTGGGTCCCCGCTTTCGCGGGGACGAGCGGACATCGATTAGGAGCCCGCGGCGCCGGGCGCCAGCGGCGGTGCAAAAATCGTTTCCAGATAATCCGGCCGAAAACTGTTCTCGTGCCTTAAAAATTCGTCGGTCACGTCGCGCAGCCGCGCGGTCAGGCTGTGCGCGACTTGCGGCAGATCGCGACGGCCGTATTCGCGGATGATGGCGCGCACCGCGTCGACGTGCTGGTCGATGAGCGCCAGCGGAATGCGCGCCATCTCCGGCGTATGCTCGAGCAGCCGGCACAGGCTGTCGGCGACGCCGGCCACGGCGGGAAAGCCGAAGGTCGAGGCTTCGCCCTTGATGTCGTGGGCGGCGCGGAACAGCGCATCATGGGTCTTTTCGGTAATGCCCTCGCCCACGACGTCCAGGCGCGCTGCTTCGAGCCGATCGCATTCGGCCTGCATCCAGGTGCCGAACTCGTTCGACAGCTTGGCCAGCGCGGTTTCGGCGCGTCCAACAGGGTCGTCGCCGGCCAGCGCCGGACCGATCGCCTGGCGCAGTGCGTGCGGCGGCGTGATCACCTCGTGATCCGCATAGGTGGCGACCGACGGAGCCTGATCCTTGCGCTGCGCCATGTGTGTGCCTGCCCCCCTTGAATGTTCAGCTTAAGACTTTTGCCTTATCAAGCAGCGGCTGCTGCTTGATCACTTCGGCTTTGCCGTCCTTGCGCCGTTCCGGGCCGACATAGTTCGGATTGACGTTACGGCGGCGATCCGGTCCGAAATAGGTGCGCGTCTTGATGAACGGACGCGGGTTGGCGACGACGTTGAGGATGCGTTCGTACAGCGCCTTGGCGGAAATCGGCTTGGCCAGAAACTCGGTCACGCCGGCGTCGCGCGCGGTGACGATGCGCTTCTTCTCGGAATGCCCCGACACCATGATGATCGGCACATAAGGATTGGCGTTGGCGCCGGGCTGGCGGATCATCTGCGTCAATTCCAAACCGTCGAAGATCGGCATCACCCAGTCGGCCAGCACGATGTCGGGCATGTAATGGGTGAAGGCTTCCAGCCCGGTGGCGCCGTCTTCGGCTTCGTACACTTCGCGCGTACCGAAACCGTGTAAGAGCGTGCGCAGGATACGCCGCATATGGGCGTTGTCGTCGATCACCAAGAAACGCAGGCGATTGAAGTCGATCCGGACCATGTCCGGCAGGTTAGGCGTTGCTCATTAACGCACGGTTAAGCATTGCGCCGCCTTCAGTGGCCGAACTGCTCGCTCAAGATGCGCTCGTCCAGGCTATGGCCGGGGTCGAACAGCATGTTCATGGCGACCGAGTGGTCCATGCCGATATCGACCGAATGCACCGAGCGCACCTCGTTGTGGTCGGCAACCGCGGCGACCGGGCGTTTTTCCGGTTCGAGCACGTCGACGGTGACGCGGGCGC
>JASHPU010000181.1 GCA_030037885.1 Xanthobacteraceae bacterium
TTGGTTGAGGAGGCGGCGCGGTCTCGTCTTGCCAATACCGCCGCGTCAGGTGAAGCTACAGTCTGGACAAATTGGCCGCGATGATCGCGGGCGACGCCGAAAAATGGCGGCAGGTGATCAAGCGTGCTGGAATAGAGCCTGAGTAGCCGCGTACCCTTCCGCTCATTCCCGCCCAAGCGGGAATCCAGGAGCTTGAAAAGAGCTGGGCCCGGCCTTCGCGGCGACGAGCGGGAATCTCTTCAGCCCGAGCGGAAGCCGGACTCCACCGTGGCGCGACGCTCGTTCGTCCGTTCGCGCTTGCGCGCCTTGCGGCCGAAGAACAGCGCCTGACTGATCACCGCCGACACCACCGCGAGCTGGAACGGCTTTGCAATCAGAAACGCAGGCTCCGGCCGTTGTCCGGTGAGGAAGCGTTCGGGGAACGCGGTGATGAAGATCACCGGCACCTCGATCGAGCTCAACAGTTCGTTGACCGCGTCGAGGCCGGACGTGCCGTCGGCGAGCTGAATGTCGGCGAGAATGAGCCCGGGCCGTTTCTTGCGCGCCAGCGCCAGCGCCTCGGCGTGGGTGCGGGCAATGCCGATGACGTTGTGGCCGAGACTTTCGACCAGCGTCTCGATGTCCATGGCGATGAACGGCTCGTCCTCGATGATCAGCACGTCGGTGGCGATCTCGGCGGCGAGTTCGCGCCCGGATTCCTCGACCAGACCGCGCAGCGTCGCGAGGTCGCAGTCCAAAATTTCGGCGGCATCCTCCTCGGAAAAGCCTTCGAGCGCCACCAGCAGGAAAGCCTGCCGCGGCCGCGGCGTAATCTGGGTCAGGTGCTGCTCCGGCGGCAGCACGGCGACGCCCGCCTCGGGCTTGCCGTTGACCGGCACGGAATTCCAGATCTTGGTGAACAGACGGTACAGGCCGACCCGCGAACTTGACGCCGAATCAAGCACTTGGGGGTTGGCGATGAGGGCTTCGAGGGTCGCCGCCACATAAGCATCGCCCGAGCTTTGGCTCCCCGACAGCGCCCGCGCATAGCGACGCAGGAATGGCAATTGCTGGAGTACAGCTTGCGAGGTCGACAAGGTTACCCTCCCCTTGATTGTGCCCGAAACTATCGACGAAAACGTCCGCCGGCAAACAAAGTTCCGAAAATCGCCGGCGGCGCGGAACCGGCACCCGCGCGGCGCGTTAGGGCCATGAGTGGGGTTTACCGTCGAGGAACGGGCCGCCACATGGACGAATCGAAAGAGCGCCACGCCGGGCTCAAGTCACATGGGCGGCCACATGGGCGAATGGGGAAAGTGAAGTCATGAAGAGCCACAAGACCAATCTCGAGGCCGCAGAGCCCGCCGCCGACAAGCCCGAGCATCCGGACCAGGCCGGCAAGCGCCCGCATAAGCCGGAAATCCGGCTCGGCCGTGAAGCCCAAGCCCGCATCGGGGAGCTGTTGCGCGCCATGTACAACACATATGTCAATCAGGGCGTCCCGCCGCATCTGGCCGAATTGATGCGCCGTCTGGGCGACGAAAGCTGAAGCTTTCGAGATCGGGAATCGACGAGGCATCGCGCATGAAGCTTGATCCTGCGATCCGCGATCAGGTGCTCGCCACTGTGCCGAGCCTGCGCGCTTTTGCGATCTCGCTGTGCGGCAACATCGACCGCGCCGACGATCTGGTGCAGGAGACGCTGCTGCGCGCGCTCGCGCACATCGACTCGTTCGAACCCGGCACCAACATGCCGGCGTGGTTGTTCACCATTCTGCGCAACCTGTTCCGCTCCGAATACCGCAAACGGCGCCGCGAGGTGGAAGACGCCGAAGGCCGTTACGCCGAGACCCTCAAATCGCATCCGGAGCAGACCGGCCGTGTCGAATTCGACGAATTCCGCACGGCGCTCGCCAAGCTGCCGGCCGACCAGCGCGAAGCGCTGATCCTGGTCGGCGCCTCGGGCTTCTCCTATGACGACGCCGCGGCGATCTGCGGCTGCGCGGTCGGCACCATCAAGAGCCGCGTCAATCGCGCCCGCACCCGCTTGGCCGACCTGCTCGCCATCGACAGCGTCGACGATTTCGGCCCCGACCGCGCCACCCGCGCGGTGCTCGCCGGCGGCGGACGCGGCTGATTCCACGGAATCCACGTTGCGCTCGTTCCCGCGGAAACGGGAACCCAGTTTCTTTACGCGCTGGATTCCCGCTTGCGCGGGAATGAGCGGCGGACCTCAGCGCGTTCCAATATCACGGCATGCCGCCGCGGTGGGCGAGGCCGCCGTCGAGACGACTCAAGACCTGGATGCCCGCGACGAGCGCGGGTATGACGCCGCCTCACTCCGCCGCGACGCGCGCGCCGCCGCGCTGGGTCGAGACGACATAATCCATCGCCGCCTGCACGCCGCCCTTCTTGTGCGGAATGCCGGCAACCGCCAGCGCCATCTCGGTCGTCGCCAGCACGCCCATCATCCAGCCGTCGTTGATGTCGCCGAGATGGCCGATGCGGAAATATTTCTTGGCGTAGGGACCGAAGCTGGCGCCGTAGGAGATGTTGAACGTCTCCAGCGCCAGGCTGCGGAACGCGTCGGCGTCGTGGCCGTCCGGCAGCAGCACCGCGGTGATGGTCGGCGAATGGTATTTCGCGTCGCGGCACAGCACCTCGAAACCCCAGGCGCGCACCGCGCGGCGCGTCGCCTCGGCGAGCCGCGCGTGGCGGGCGAAGACGTTGTCGAGCCCCTCCTCGTGCAGCATGTCGATCGATACCGCGAGACCTTGCAGCATCTGCGTCGCCGGCGTGTAGGGAAAGAAGCCAACCTTGTTCATGTTGAGCATGTCGTCCCACGACCAGAACGATTTCGGCAGCTTGGACGACTTCGCCGCGTGCAGCGCCTTGTCGCTGACGGCGTTGAACGACATGCCGGGCGGCAGCATCAGCCCTTTCTGCGCGCCGCCGACGGTGACGTCGACGCCCCAATCGTCGTGGCGATAGTCGGTCGAGGCGAGCGACGAGATGGTGTCGACCATGAGCAGCGCCGGATGGCCGGCGGCATCGATCGCCTTGCGGATCGGTTCGATCGGCGACAGGCAGCCGGTCGCCGTCTCGTTGTGCAGGACGCAGACAGCCTTGATGGTGCGCGCCTTGTCCTGGCGCAGATGGTCCTCGATCTTGGCGGCGTCGGCCCCGGTGCGCCAATCGCCGGCGATGAATTCGGGCTTGAGCCCGAGCCGGATCGCCATGTCCTTCCACTGCTTGGCGAACTGGCCGGTCTCCACCATCAGCACACGGTCGCCGGGCGAGAGCGTGTTGACCAGGGCCGCTTCCCACGCGCCGGTGCCGGTGGCGGTGTAGATGATGACCGG